>NZ_CP134398.1:3781227-4096330 GCF_002968335.2 Mycobacterium sp. ITM-2016-00316 | reverse complement strand
TCGCCATCAAGGGCCAGATCAGCAACTACATCCCGAACCCCACCTTCTCGGTGGTCGCCAAGCCGGGCGCCTGGGAGGAGTACTTCAAGTTCGGTAACCCCGACGGCAAGAGCAAGCGCGAGCTGTTCGGCGAGCCGATGAAGGCCATCCCGGCGTTCTTCGAGCCCGAGCCGCGCATCAAGGTGATGGACGACCTCGGTCTGGACCGCACGCTGATGTTCCCGACGCTGGCCAGCCTCATCGAGGAACGCCTCGCCGACGATCCGGTCGCCATCCACGTCATCGTGCACGCGCTGAACGAATGGCTGCACGAGGTGTGGGGCTTCAATCACAAGGGCCGCATCTTCACCACTCCGGTGATCACCCTGCCCATCCTGGACAAGGCGCTCGAGGAGCTGGAGTGGGCGGTCGCGCGCGGCGCCCGTGCCATCCTGATCCGCCCGGCACCGGTGCCCGGCTTCCGCGGCCCGCGGTCGTTCGCTCTGCCCGAATTCGATCCCTTCTGGGAGCGTTGCGTGCATCACGACATCTTCGTGGGCATGCACTCCAGCGACAGTGGCTACTCGCGCTACACCTCGGAGTGGGATGGCGGGGCGCAGGAGATGCTGCCGTTCCAGACCAACGCGATGTCCATCCTCAACGAATGGCGTCCGATCCAGGACGCGGTGGCCTCCTGGGTCATTCACGGCGCACTCTTCCGGCACCCGAAGCTGAAGGTCGGCATCGTCGAGGCCGGCTCCAAGTGGATGTTCCCGCTGTTGGATTCGATGGCCGAGGTGTACAAGAAGGCGCCGGAGGCGTTCCTGGGTAACCCGATGGAAGAGATCAAGAACCGCATCTACGTCAGCCCGTTCTACGAAGAGGGCATCGATGATCTGATCAACCTCATCGGCGTCGACCAGGTGCTGTACGGCTCGGACTGGCCGCACCCGGAGGGCCTGGCGGAGCCGACGCACTATGTGACCGCCCTGGAGCATCTCTCCATCGAGGACCAGGCAAAGATCATGGGCGGCAACCTCGGGCGCCTCATCACCACGTAATTTCGCGAGTGACGTATACCCAAGAGTGGCAGACCATCCCGGAGATGGTCTTGAGCGTCGGCGACCGCTTCGGTGATGCCGAAGCGGTCGTTGACGGTTCCCTGCGGCTGAGCTATATCGAACTGGCGCAGCGTGTTCGGTGTGCCGCGGGAGCTTTCGCCGAATTCGGTATCGGCAAGGGCGACCGGGTCGCGATCTGGGCGCCCAACTCCGCAGGCTGGCTGATCGCCGCCTTCGGTGCGGTGACCGCCGGTGCAGTGGTCGTCCCGGTGAACACCCGATTCAAGGCCGAAGAGGCCGCCGATATCATCACCCGCAGCGGCGCCAAGGCCGTCCTGGTCCAAAACGGCTTCCTGGGCCAGGATTTCAGCGTTCCCGCTGGCGTCCCGGCGATCGAGATCACCTCGGGCTTCCTGGACAGCGGGCAGCCCTTCGAGGCGAAGGGTCTGCTGGGCACCGATATCGCCGACATCATCTACACCTCCGGCACCACCGGCCGGGCCAAGGGAGTGATGATGAATCATGAACAGACGCTTCGGTTGTACACCGAGTGGTGCGATCTGGCCGACCTGCGCCAGGGCGACCGCTACCTGATCGTCAACCCGTTCTTCCACACCTTCGGCTACAAGGCCGGCTGCATCTCCTCGCTGATTCGCGGCGCCACCATCCTGCCGGTTCCGGTGTTCGACGTGCCCGCCGTCGTGGACCTCATCGAGGCCGAAAAGATCACGATGCTGCCGGGCGCCCCGACGCTGTACCACTCACTGCTGGCGGTCACCGACAAGCATCGGCTGGCGACCCTGCGCGCCGGGGTCACCGGGGCCGCTGACATCCCGGTGGAACTCATCCGCCGGGTGCACGAGGAACTGCCCTTCCAGACGCTGGCGACCGGGTACGGATTGACCGAGGCCGGCACGGTCACCCTGTCCCGCCCCGGCGATACCTTCGAGGACATCGCGACCACCGCGGGCAGGCCCTGCGACGGTGTCGAGGTGCGTATCGCCGCGGACGCGGAGGTGCTGGTGCGCGGCTACACCGTGATGCAGGGCTACCTGGATGATCCGGTGGCCACCGCAGAGACGATCGACGCCGACGGATGGCTGCACACCGGGGATCTGGGAACCGTCGACGACGCTGGACGGCTCAAGATCGTCGGCCGCAAGAAGGACATGTTCATCGTCGGCGGGTTCAATGCCTACCCGGCCGAGATCGAGGGCTTCCTGCTCGAGCACCCCGCGGTCCGTCAGGCGGCGGTGATCGGCGTGCCCGACGAACGGATGGGCCAGGTCGGCAAGGCCTTCGTGGTGTGCCGTGAAGGCGACGATGCCCTGAGCGAGGCCGATTTGATCGCTTGGAGCCGTGACCGGATGGCCGGGTATAAGGTGCCGCGGTACGTAGAGTTTCTGGATGAGCTGCCCCTGAACGCCACGGGCAAGGTGATGAAGGATCGCCTTCAGGACCTCGCCCGCTGAGCGTACGCACAGCACGGAAATAGCGTTTCCGCAGGAAGAGCATTGTTTCTGGGCGAATCGATGATGGGGTATCGTCGAATGAATAGTCGAATTTGATAACGCCATTCTCGTTTGGCGCAGGAGGTCATGATGTCGACCCGGAAGCCTGGCGAAGCGTCGCCGGACGCCGATCAGGCGGACGTCGCGGATTTGTCCGCCGAGGAGGCAGAGGCGCTTGCCGCAGCCGCCGAGGCCGAAGCGGCGGCAGCCCGCGCGCGGGCCAATGTGCTCAGGGTGCAGCAGGCCAAGGCCAAGCAGGCCGCTGAAGCCGCCGACGAAGCGGCCGCTGACGACGCAGTCGAAGACATCGACGTGGTCGCCGAGGACGTCGCAGTCGACGACATTGACGCGGCTGAAGATGACGCGGCTGAAGAGGGTGAAGATGCCGAGGACGACTCGGACCCCGTGCGCCGCAGCCGGAAATTCACCAGCATCGTCAAGTACGCCGCGGTGATCCTCGCGGTCCTCGGCATCGCCGCGCTGGCCAGCACCAGTGCCTGGATCGTGGTCAAGCACCAGCAGGCCGAGCAGCGGCGGGACCTCAGCGCCCAGTTCTCAGCTGCCGCACGTCAGGGCGTGGTGTCGCTGATGTCGCTGGACTTCAATCGCGCGCAGCAAGACGTGCAGCGCATCATCGACAACTCCACCGGTCAGTTCCGCGAGGATTTCCAGAGTCAGGCCGAGGAGTTCGCGAAGGTCGCCGAATCGTCGAAGGTCGTCACCGAGGCGAACGTCACCGCCACCGCGGTGCAGACGATGACCGACGACACCGCCGATGTTCTGGTGGCGGCCGCCTCGACCATCACCAATGCGCAGGGCGCCAAGGAAGACCCCCGCAGCTGGCGGCTGATCGTGAGCGTGGCCCGCGATGGTGACCAGATCAAGATGGCGAAAGTTGAGTTCGCGCCGTGACCGTGAAGAACGAAGAAGAACTGTTGACCGCTGTCGAGATCGACGCAGAAGATGGTCCCGAGGACGCCGTGGCCGCCGAGGAACCGGACGTGGCGACGGGTGGACCGCCCGATCGCCCGGCAGGCCCGGTACGCCGGGTGCTCCACGGTGCTGCCCGCTTCTGGGTGGCCATCACGTTGGTGGTGTTGTTGGCCATCACCGGAGGCGTGACCGCGTGGCTGTACTTCAATCAATACAAGCCCGATCAGGCCACCGGAACCGCCGCCGCCGACACCGCGCTGAGCGCCGCCAAAGACGGAACCGTTGCGCTGCTGTCGTATTCGCCGGAGACCCTCGACGAGGACTTCACCAACGCCAAGACACATCTGACCGGTGATTTCCTGAACTACTACAACCAGTTCACCGAGCAGATCGTCACGCCGGCGGCCACCAAGAAATCGGTGCAGACGAGCGCGGCGATCGTCAATGCGGCGGTCGCCGAACTGAATCCCGAATCGGCGGTGGTGCTGGTGTTCCTGAACCAGACCACCACCAGCACGGAGAACCCGGATGGATCGTTCTCCACCAGCGCCGTCAAGGTCGGCCTGACGCGGGTGAACGACGACTGGTTGATCTCGTCCTTCGATCCGGTGTAGCCGTTGCCGTCGCCGACCTCTCCTGCCGATCTGGTGCTCTCCGGTGGCGGGGTCAAGGGGGTCGGTCTGATCGGCGCGGTGGTCGCCCTGATGGACGCCGGCTACCGGGCGCAACGCGTTTCGGGCACGTCTGCCGGCTCCATCGTCGGGGCGATCGTCGCCGCAGCGCGCGGGCAACTCACCGGCATTGAATTCAAAGACATTGCGCTGGAATTGAAGTACCGGAAATTCCGGGACCCGGGGCTGGTCGGGCGGTTACCGGTCATCGGGCAACCGCTGGCCCTGGTGCGGGGCCGCGGCATCTACAAGGGCGACTACGCGCACGACTGGGTGCGCGGGCAACTCACGAATCTCGGGGTCCGTACCTTCGGTGACCTCGCCATCGATGATGACGACCTACCGGTCGAGCAGCGCTACAACCTGGTGGTCACCGTCACCGATGTCACCACCGGCCAGTTGGTGCGGCTGCCCTGGGACTATCGCAGGGTCTACGGTCTGGACCCTGATGAGCAGCCTGTCGCCGATGCGGTGCGCGCCTCGATGTCGATCCCGTTCTACTTCCGTCCGGTGACGCTGACCGATGCCGCGGGGCGGAGCTCCACCCTGGTCGACGGCGGCCTGCTGTCCAACTTCCCGGTCGACTCTTTGGATCGCGCCGACGGTGGTGTTCCGCGCTGGCCGAGTTTCGGCGTCACGGTACTGCCGCACCTGCCGAATGACACCGACCACCTGCTGCCGAGTTGGGGACCCCTGCGCCGGCTGGTGCCCTCGCGAATGCTCGACGATGTCATCACCACTGTCCTGGTGGGCCGCGATCAGGCGTACCTGAATCAGCCCTGGGTCAACGCCAGGACGGTGCGCGTCGACTCGACCGAGGTGGGATTCCTCGATTTCGATATCAGCGACACCCAGGTCGAGGCGCTGTACGCCAACGGCTACTCGGCGGCGCGGGATTTCCTGGCCGGGTGGGACTGGGAGGCCTACCTCCGGCGCTTCCGGTCGGCCCGCCCGCTACATTGACCGCGGTGAAACTCTCAGCGATCCTGCCGCTACCGGTGTCGGCGGCCCGGCACCCGGAGTCGGTGTTCACCCCCGTCGACGGGGAACCGGCACTGGTGCGGATCGTGCGCGGTCTCACCGCGCAGGTCACCGAGGTGCTGGTACCGGCCGACGCGGCAATCTACGAGCGGGCGCGCGCCGGCCTCACCGGTTTGCCGGCCCGGGTCATCGTGGCGGGCGAAAACAGCAGCACCGCAGACTGTCTGAGGGCGGTGCAGCCACACCTGCAGGCCTCCGCTGGTACCCATGTGCTGGTGGCCGAGCACCGCCATCCAGTGCTGTCGCGAGATCTTCTCGCCCGTGTCGTCGCGGCGCTGGCCGACGGCGCTGAGCTGGTCGTCCCGGTGCTGCCGGTCACCGACACCGTGAAAAGGGTTGACGGGCAGGGTGTCATCCGATCGACGGTGGACCGTTCCGAGCTGAAGATCACCCAGTATCCGTTCGGTGCCGCGGTGGCCCGGCTGGACGATCTGCCCGCGGTACTGAGCGCCTCGGCCGACCTGGTGTGTGTCGCCGGCGACGCGGACGCGATCCCGTTCGACCTGCCCGCCGATGCCGCGCTGCTGGCGGCCGTCATCGACTGTCGGCGTTGACCGTTCCCGCCAGCAGGTGCTCGGCCAGCCGGATGTCCGGCGGGTAGGTTACCTTGAGATTGGTTGCGGCCCCGGGGAATACCCGCACGTCGACCTCGGTGAAATGCTGTACGCACGCCGAGGTGTCGGTGCCGTCGAAGGACTCGTCGGCCGCGCGTCGATAGGCCTGCAGCAACGGCCCGGCCCGGAAGGCCTGCGGTGTCTGAACACGTACCAACCGCTCGGTCAGCGGTTCGAGCCCGCCGCCGGGTCGTGGCCGGGCCAAGCCCGTCGCTGCCACCGCGGGCACGGCGCCACCGTGGCGGCGGGCCGTGTCGAGCGCTGCGCGCATGAGATCCGGGCCGGCCAGCGGACGCGCGGCGTCGTGGATGAGCACGACCTCGACGGTGCCGTCCTCGATATCGGCGGCGATGTGGCGCAGCATGTTGAACTCGGATTCGTGGCGGCTGTCGCCACCCTCGACGAGTTCCACCGCGACACCGGGCAGGTCGTCGCCAAGGGTCCGGGCCGCCACGTCGCGCTCGCCCCGCCGGTATACCAGGATGACCCGGCCGACCTCTGCGGTGCCGGCCACCGCCCGGACCGACCAGGCCAGCATCGACCTGCCGGCCAGCCTCAGATACGCCTTGTTGCCGTCGGCGCCGACCCGCGCACCGATTCCGGCAGCCAGCACCACACCGACCGCGGTGCGGGGATCCGAAGCTGGGGACACGCGCTCACGCTAGCGTGTTGCGTCGGTGAGCCGGTGCGGGCCGGGTCCATCGGGGAGAGGATGACCGGGTGAGCGTTTCCACACCACAGCCTTCGGTTCCGAGCGGGGCGCACCGGCTTCGCCGGATGTCGGGTCGCGATCCGCACGAGCAGCACCGGGCAGCGACTCCGCTGGAGTTGTTGTTCGACCTCACCTTCGTGGTGGCGTTCGGCGTCGCCGCATCGGAGTTCGCGCACGCGATGGCCGCGGGGCATGTACCGGCGGGCCTGGCGGGCTTCGGGTTTGTGATGTTCGCCGTCTGCTGGGCGTGGATCAACTTCACCTGGTTCGCCTCCGCCTACGACACCGATGACTGGGTGTACCGGCTGATGACGATGCTGCAGATGGTCGGTGTGCTGATCCTGACTCTCGGCATACCGGACGTGTACGCCTCGCTGGAGCACGGCGGGCACGTCGACAACGTGGTGATGGTGGCCGGATATGTGGTGATGCGGGTCGCCATGATGGGGCAGTGGCTGCGCGCGGCGCGGCAGGATCCCGCGCGCCGCAGTGCCTGTCTGACCTATGTCGCGGCGATCTCGGTTGCTCAACTCGGATGGATTGCCGCCATTTTCGTGCACACCTCGCTGTCGGTGACGCTGTTGATCATGGTGGTACTCATCGGCGTGGAGATGCTGGGTCCGGTGATCGCGGAGCGCCGGGCCGGCGGTACCCCATGGCACGCCCACCACATCTCCGAAAGATATGGCCTGATGGCGATCATCGCGCTGGGGGAGGGAGTGGTCGGCACCGTGGCGAGCCTGTCCGCGGTGGTGCATGACCAGGGCTGGACCACGGACGCGATCCTGGTGGCGCTGGCCGGAATCGGGTTGACCTTCGGCATGTGGTGGCTGTTCTTCATGGTGCCCTCGGCCGAACTGCTGCACGCACATCGCGAGACGTCGTTCTGGTTCGGCTATCTGCCCATCCTGCTGTTCGGCGCGATCGTCGGCACCGGTGCCGGGCTGCACGTTGCGGCGTACTACCTGGAAGAGCATTCCGAACTCGGTTCGGTGGGCACGGTGTTGTCGGTGGTGATCCCGGTGGCGGTCTACATCGGGTTGATCTACCTGCTGCACTCGCTGTTGTTGCGCAGCGTCAACGCGGTGCACCTGCTGCTTGCGGCGCTGACCGCGGCCGTCCTGGTGGGTGCGGTACTGCTGGCGCTGTCGGGTGTCTCGATGGCGGTCTGCCTGGTGGTCGTCACGGCAGCACCCGCGGTGGCGGTGATCGGCGACGAATGGGTCGGGCACCGCCGGACGGCGGCCGCGGTCGCCGCCCGCACCGGGACTTAGCGTCCGGCCGGCTCGAAGGTCTCCAGCAGCGACCGTTCTTGCTCGGCCTTCATCAGGCGCCGCGCCTTGCGGCGGGTGATCAGGATGCCGATGACGGCGAGCACCCACACCACGTATTGCAGCGTCCACGCCAGCCGGAACGAGTCGGTGGAGTAGCCGCCGGCGGCGTCGAGAATCCAACCCATCGCCTGCATCAGCAGCAGCGAGGCCAGGAACCCGCCCATGTTGACGAAGCCCTGCGCGGTGCCCAGGGTCGCGCTCGGGTTGAACGTGCGGGCGAAATCGAATCCGACCATCGAGCCCGGCCCGCCGACGGAGATGATCACGACGAGCAGCACCAGCAGCCACAGCGGCGCCTGGCCGGGGATGGCCAGCACGACCGTCCAGATGAGCGCGTTGCTGCCGATGATGGCCAGCACCATCATCGACCGCTTGTGCGGATACCGGCCGGTGAGGATGCCGAGCACGACACCGGCCGAGATCGCCGTCACCACCGAGATGGTCAGCAACATGCCGGCCACCGCACGGGTCTGGCCCTGCGCGGTGGTGACGTAGGGGACTCCCCACATCAGGGCGAACGCGGTGACCGAGAACTGGGTGCCCATATGGGTGAAGAAGCCGAGCCGGGTACCCGGGCGCATCCACACGGTGCGCAGGCTCGCCATGGTGTCCCGCACGTTCATGGTCTCGGTCGTCACCAGACGGCCGCTCGGGGTGTTCTGCAGCACGGCGGCCGCCAGCACCATGGTGAGCACGCCGAATGCGGTCACGGTGAGGTAGGCCGAGGTCCAGCCGTTGACACCCAGCAATGCCAGGAACGGCACCGCCGACAGCACCTGACCGAGTTGGCCGCTGATCCCGGTCAGCTGTGTCAGCAGCGGCACCCGCTTGGCGGGGAACCAGTGCGGCACCAGCCGCAGAACGGAGATGAAGGTGACCGCGTCCCCGAGCCCGACGACGGCGCGCGCGGCCAGCGCCAAGGGCAGTGAATCGGTGAGTGCGATCGCGAGCTGGCCGGTCACCATCAACGCGGCGCCGGAGATGATGAGGAGCTTGGAGCCGTAGCGGTCGAGCAGCACGCCGGCAGGCACCTGGGCACCCGCGTAGACGATGATCTGCAGCACCACGAACGTCGACAGCACGCTGGGACCTGCGTGGAAGCGGTCGCCGGCCTCCAGCCCGGACACTCCGAGCGTGGTGCGGTTGAGCACCGCCACGATGTAGGCGAGTAGTCCGGTCGCCCAGATGATCCAGGGACGCACGCGGACCTCGATTCCTTGAGCGGGTGGGGGAAGTTAGGGCAATGGTCCCAAATTGGTGGGATGAATCGCCAATCATTATCGGTGAGATCGCTCACCGAGGTTGCCAGGACTGACATCTGTGCTGTTTAGCGCGCATCGTGTGCTTCGCTAGTCCTGCGCGAGCCGGGCTAGAGTGGAGAAATGCGTGCGTTTCACCGCCGACTCGGTGCAGGGGCACACGGGCGGCGCTGAACGAATACCGACATCGGACGGTTGGTGGCGCGCTCTCCGGACCCGCTGGTGTACGCCCGCATCGTGGTCACGCTGCTGGATAGGAGCCGGGACGGTGTGGAGTGGCCGGCCGACACCCTGATCTCGGTGCTGGAACGCGAGGTTGCCGAGGTTTGCGGATCCATGGACCCGCCCCCGGGCAACATTGACGATATGGGCCGGTGGGTCGCCGACTGCGCCGGGATCGGCCATGCCGTCATCGCCGACCAGCTGCGGCGGGCACTGCTCGCGCGGCCGCTGACGGCGGTGTCCGGTGACGACAGGACCTGACGGCGGGCTGGCAAACCACCCGTCACGGGGCGGACCGGACGGCGCGCCGGCGTCGGGCGGGTACAAAACTTACCGATCAGTAATAATTGCCAGCAAACAATTTCCGCCACCGTCCACCGGCGGGTGGACACTTCGAGGGGATATGTCCTTTCGGGGGCGCGATTCGCAGCGCCGTCGGCGGTGTCGGAGAACACCAAATTCTTAGATAACGATTTCATAACGGCATCGCGCTGATCTGGGAAGTTATAGCTACTCGACCGTAACCGCCTGCATGCAGGACGTTTGTCCCGCAGAAGTTTGAGTGGCGCAGGGGTCGTTGTTACCCAACGTATGGTTACCCGTCCGTAGACTCGCCAGTAACCATTTAAGGTCGGAAAATCGCTCTAGTTCTTATGACACTCTTAGTGGGGTTGGGCTGCCCTCTGGGCGCGTTCTGGAGCCGGCTTCCGGTGCTCCCGGACCGCGCCGATGAGAACCAGCCCGACGGAGATTCAAAGCTGAATCACCGCCGACCAACAGGACGACGGGGCCGTCGGGGATCCCGTACGCATCCTCGCCGCGACGACGCGGCACACCGGTACGACCAGCGACATTGCGTGAAAAGACTGCACCACCGAGGGAGATACACAACGTGACGATCAACGAGCACGACAGGGTGACAGCCGGCAGCAAGAACAGCCTGAACGAGGGATCCTTGACCGGCGCACATGCGCTCGTCGATCTGCTGAATGCCGGTGAGCCGTATGCGGTCGCGTTCGGTGGTCAGGGTGGCGCCTGGTTGGAGAGCCTGGAGGAGCTGGTCAGCTCCGCGGGTATCGAGTCCGAGCTCAGCGAGCTGGTCGGCGAGGCGGCGCTGCTGCTGGAGCCGGTGGCCCGCGAACTCGTCGTGGTGCGCCCGATCGGCTTCGAACCGCTGCAGTGGGTGCGCGCGCTGGCCGCCGAGGAGCCGCTGCCCGACACCAAGCAGCTCACCACAGCCGCCATCTCCGGGCCCGGCATCCTGCTCACCCAGATGGCCGCCATCCGCGCGCTGACGCGCCAGGGCCTGGACCTGATGGGCACTCCGCCGGTGGCAATGGCCGGGCACTCCCAGGGCATCCTGGGTGTCGAATCGCTCAAGGCCAAGGGCACCCGTGACGCCGAACTGCTCGCGCTGCTCCAGCTGATCGGTGCCGCCGGTTCGCTGATCTCCCGCCGCCGCGGCATGGTCGGCCGCGGTGACAAGACCCCGATGGTCTCGGTCACCAATGTCGACCCCGCCCGCATCGCCGAGCTGCTCGAAGAGTTCTCCACCGACGTCCGCACCGTGCTGCCCCCGGTGCTGTCCATCCGCAACGGCCGTCGCTCCGTCGTCATCACCGGCACCCCCGAACAGCTCGGCCGCTTCGAGCTGTACTGCTCGAAGATCACCGAGAAGGAAGAAGCCGAGCGCAAGAACAAGCTGCGCGGTGGCGCGGTGTTCGCCCCGGTCTTCAACCCCGTGCAGGTGGAGGTCGGCTTCCACACGCCGCGGCTGGCCGACGGTGTCGCGCTGGTGGACCGCTGGGCGGCCCAGTGCGGTATCGACGCCGAGCTGGCCCACCGCATGGTCGAGTCCATCTTCGTCAGCCCCATCGACTGGGTCGCCGACGTCGAGGCCCTGCACACCGCCGGCGCGCGCTGGATCATCGACCTCGGCCCCGCCGACACCGTCACCCGCCTGACCGCCCCGGTGATCCGCGGCCTGGGCATGGGCATCGTGGCCGCCGCCACCCGCGCCGGTCAGCGCAGCCTGTTCACCGTCGGCGCCGTGCCCGAGGTGCCCGCACCGTGGACGAGCTACGCCCCCTCGACGGTCACCCTGCCCGACGGCTCGGTGAAGCTGTCCACCAAGTTCACCCGCCTCACCGGCTATTCGCCGATCCTGCTGGCCGGGATGACCCCGACCACCGTCGACGCCAAGATCGTCGCCGCAGCGTCCAACGCCGGGCACTGGTCTGAGCTCGCCGGTGGCGGCCAGGTCACCGAGAAGATCTTCGACGACCGTATCGCCGAATTGACCCAGCTGCTCGAGCCGGGCCGCGCCATCCAGTTCAACTCCCTGTTCCTCGACCCGTACCTGTGGAAGCTGCAGCTCGGCAGCAAGCGCATCGTGCAGAAGGCGCGCCAGTCCGGTGCGCCGATCGACGGTGTCGTCGTCACCGCCGGCATCCCTGAGCTCGACGAAGCCGTCGACCTCATCAAGGAACTCAACGGCATCGGCATCACCCACGTGGTGTTCAAACCGGGCACCATCGACCAGATCAAGTCGGTCATCAAGATCGCGGCCGAGGTGCCCGGCAAGGATGTCATCGTTCATATCGAGGGCGGCCGCGCCGGTGGTCACCACTCGTGGGAGGACCTCGACGATCTGCTGCTGGCCACCTACGCGGACCTGCGCAAGCTGTCCAACATCACCATCTGCGTCGGCGGCGGTATCGGTACCCCCGAGCGTGCGGCCGAATACCTGGCCGGTCGCTGGGCACACGACTACGGCTTCCCGCTGATGCCGGTCGACGGCATCCTGGTCGGCACCGCCGCGATGGCCACCCTGGAGGCCACCACCTCACCCGCGGTCAAACAGCTCTTGGTGGACACCAAGGGCACCGATGTGTGGGTCGGAGCCGGAAAAGCACAGGGCGGCATGGCATCCGGGCGCAGCCAGCTCGGCGCCGACATCCATGAGATCGACAACACCGCATCGCGCTGCGGCCGCCTGCTCGACGAGGTCGCCGGTGACGCCGACGCCGTTGCCGAGCGTCGCGACGAGATCATCGCCGCGATGGCCGACACCGCCAAGCCGTACTTCGGTGATGTCGCCGATATGACCTACCTGCAGTGGCTGGACCGCTACGTGGAACTGGCCATCGGCGAAGGTGATTCGACCGCCGACACCAAGGCCGCCGATTCGCCGTGGCTCGACGTCACCTGGCGGGACCGCTTCGAGGAGATGCTCAAGCGTGCCGAGGCCCGCCTGCATCCCAGCGACTCCGGCCCGATCGACACCCTGTTCGCGGACGCCGAAGGCGAAGCGCTGCTGGAGCATCCGGCCGCAGCCGTCGACATCCTGCTCAACCGGTACCCCGACGCCGAGACCATCAAGCTGCACCCGGCCGACGTGCCGTTCTTCGTGACCCTGTGCAAGACCCCGGGCAAGCCGGTCAACTTCGTGCCGGTCATCGACAAGGATGTGCGCCGCTGGTGGCGCAGCGATTCGCTGTGGCAGGCCCACGATGCCCGCTACACCGCCGACCAGGTCTGCATCATCCCCGGCACCGCCGCCGTCGCCGGTATCACCCGGGTCGACGAGCCCGTCGGTGAACTGCTGGACCGCTTCGAGCAGGCCGCCGTCGACGAGGTCGTGGCCAGCGGAGCCGTCGCCGTCCCGGTGGTGTCGCGCCGCCAGGCCAACACCGCCGTCACCGGACCCATTGCCGTGGTGCTGGATTCGCCCGATGTGCTGTGGGCCGGCCGTACCGCGATCAACCCGGTGCACCGCATCGGCGCCCCCAGCGAGTGGCAGGTCAACGAGAACCGCGCCGCGACACACCCGTCCACCGGCTCGCGACTGGAACTCACCGATGCGGGCGTCACGCTGAGCGTGCCGCTGTCCGATATCTGGATCGACATCAAGCTGACGTTGCCGGCCGCCACGGTCAACGGCGGCATGCCCGTCGTCACCGCCGAGGACGCCGCCGCGGCGATGCGTGCGGTGCTGGCCATCGCCGCCGGCGTCGACGGGGTGGATGCACTGCCCACCGTCGTCGACGGCACCGCGACGGTCACCGTCGGCTGGGACCCCGAGGAGGTCGCCGATCACACCGGCGTCACCGCCACCTTCGGCGCCCCGCTGGCCCCGGGCCTGACCCTGGTGCCCGACGCGCTGGTCGGCCGCTGCTGGCCCGCGGTGTTCGCCACCATCGGATCGGCCGCCACCGATGCCGGTTTCCCCGTCATCGAGGGCCTGCTCAGCCTGGTGCACCTCGACCATGCCGCGCACCTGCTCGCGCCGATGCCCACATCGGAATCCGAATTGACGGTCACCGCAACGGCTTCGGAGGCAGTCGACACCGAGGTCGGACGCGTCGTGCCGGTCAGCGTGCTGATCACCGATGCCGAGGGCACCGAACTGGCGCGCCTGGAAGAGCGGTTCGCCATCCGCGGCCGCACCGGTGCCGTCGAGCTGGAGGACCCGGTCCGTGCCGGCGGCGCGATGACCGACAACGCCACCGACACCCCACGTCGCCGTCGCCGTGACGTCACCCTGACCGCGCCCACCGATATGAGCGCGTTCGCCGTGGTGTCCGGTGACCACAACCCGATCCACACCGACCGCGCCGCAGCGCTTCTGGCCGGGCTCAAGGGCCCGATCGTGCACGGCATGTGGCTGTCGGCCGCCGCTCAGCACGTGGTGACCGCCACCGACGGCCGCGCCACCCCGCCGGCCCGCCTGGTGGGCTGGACCTCCCGCTTTTTGGGCATGGTCCTGCCCGGTGACGAGATCGAATTCCGCGTCGACCGGGTCGGCATCGACCGTGGTGCAGAAATCATCGAGGTCACCGCGAAGGTTGGCGGCGATCTGGTGATGGCCGCGTCCGCACAGCTGGCCGCCCCGAAGACGGTGTACGCCTTCCCCGGTCAGGGCATCCAGCACAAGGGCATGGGCATGGAGGTCCGGGCCCGGTCCAAGGCCGCCCGCAAGGTCTGGGACATCGCCGACAAGTTCACCCGCGACACGCTGGGCTTCTCGGTGCTGCACGTGGTCAAGGACAACCCGACCAGCCTGATCGCCTCCGGTGTGCACTACCACCACCCCGAGGGTGTGCTGTACCTGACGCAGTTCACCCAGGTCGCCATGGCGACGGTGGCCGCCGCACAGGTCGCCGAGATGCGCGAGCAGGGTGCCTTCGTCGAAGGCGCCATCGCGTGTGGGCACTCCGTCGGTGAATACACCGCTCTGGCTTGCGTTTCCGGTGTCTACGAGCTGCCCGCGCTGCTCAAGGTGGTCTTCCACCGCGGCTCCAAGATGCACGACATCGTGCCGCGCGACGAGAAGGGCCGCTCCAACTACCGGTTGGCCGCGATCCGCCCGTCCCAGATCGACCTGCCCGATGACGATGTCACGGCGTTCGTCGAGGAGATCTCCGAGCGCACCGGCGAATTCCTGCAGATCGTGAACTTCAACCTGCGGGGCTCGCAGTACGCCATCGCCGGCACCGTGCGCGGTCTGGAAGCTCTGGAGGAGGAGATCGAGCGGCGCCGCGAGATCAGCGGCGGCAAGCGCTCGTTCATCCTGGTGCCCGGTATCGACGTGCCGTTCCACTCCGAGGTGCTGCGTGTCGGTGTGGCCGACTTCCGCCGCTCCCTGGAGCGCGTCATGCCGACCGACGCCGACCCGGACCTGCTGGTGGGCAAGTACATCCCGAACCTGGTGCCGCGGCCGTTCACCCTGGACCGCGACTTCATCCAGGAGATCCGCGACCTGGTGCCCGCCGAGCCGCTCGACGAGATCCTCGCCGACTACGACACCTGGCGTAACGAGCGTCCGCGCGAGCTGATGCGCAAGATCGTGATCGAGCTGCTGGCATGGCAGTTCGCCAGCCCGGTGCGCTGGATCGAGACCCAGGACCTGCTGTTCATCGAAGAGGCCGCCGGCGGTCTCGGGGTGGAGCGGTTCGTCGAGATCGGCGTCAAGACCGCGCCGACCGTGGCGGGGCTGGCGACCAACACGCTGAAGCTGCCCGAGTACTCGCACAACACCACCGAGGTGCTCAACGCCGAGCGTGACGCCGCGGTGCTGTTCGCCACCGACACCGACCCGGAGCCCGATGAGGAGGTGGCCGCCACCGAGGCGGCACCGACGGCCGCGGCTCCCGCAGCCGCACCGGCACCGGCCGCCGCACCCAGCGGTGGCCCGCGCCCCGACGACATCGGCTTCGACGCTGCCGACGCCACTCTGGTGCTCATCGCGCTGGCATCCAAGATGCGCCTCGACCAGATCGAGCCGCTGGATTCCATCGAATCCATCACCGACGGTGCGTCCTCGCGGCGTAACCAGATGCTGGTGGACCTGGGCTCCGAGCTCAACCTCGGCGCCATCGACGGCGCGGCCGAAGCCGATCTGGCCGGCCTCAAGGCGCAGGTGACCAAGTTGGCCCGTACCTACAAGCCGTTCGGGCCGGTGCTGTCGGACTCGATCAACGATCAGCTGCGGACCGTCTTCGGACCGTCCGGCAAGCGTCCGGCCTACATCAACGAACGTGTCTCCAAGACATGGGAACTGGGCCCCGGCTGGACCAAGCACGTCACCGCCGAGGTGGCGCTGGGCACCCGCGAGGGTTCCAGTGTCCGCGGCGGCAACATGGGCGGCCTGCACGACGGTGCGCTCGCCGACGCCGCTTCCGTCGACAAGGTGATCGACGCGGCGGTGCAGGCGGTCGGTGCCCGCAAGGGCATCCCGGTCAGCCTGCCGTCCTCCGGCGCGGCCGCCGGCGGCGTGGTCGACTCGGCGGCGCTCGGCGAGTTCGCCGAGCAGGTCACCGGACCCAACGGTGTGCTGGCCAACGCCGCGCGCACGATCCTGGGCCAGCTCGGACTGGACAACCAGGTCAGCGCCGAGGAAACCGTCAGCGATGCCGATCTGATCGACCTGGTCACCACCGAACTCGGTTCGGACTGGCCGCGTCTGGTGTCCCCGGTGTTCGACGCCCGCAAGGCCGTGGTGTTCGACGACCGGTGGGCAAGTGCCCGTGAGGATCTGGCCCGGTTCTGGCTGCTCGACGAGAGCGAGATCGACGCCGACTGGCAGCGCCTGTCGCAGAGCTTCGAGGGTGCGGGCAACATCGTCGGCACCCAGGCCAGTTGGTGGCAGGGCCGGGCACTGGCCCACGGCCGCAACGTGCACGCCGCGCTGTACGGCCGCGCCGCCGCCGGTGCGGAGAACCCGGACAAGGGTGGCTACGCCAACGAGGTCGCCGTGGTGACGGGTGCCTCGAAGGGGTCGATCGCCGCATCGGTGGCCGCCCAGCTGCTGGAGGGTGGCGCCACCGTCATCGCCACCACGTCGCGACTCGACGATGACCGGCTGGCGTTCTACCGCACGCTCTACCGCGATCACGCCCGCTTCAACGCCACCCTGTGGGTGGTCCCGGCCAACATGGCGTCCTACTCGGATATCGACGCACTGGTCGAGTGGGTCGGCAACGAGCAGACCGAGAACCTGGGTCCCAAGGCGATTCACCTCAAGGACGCGCAGAACCCGACGCTGCTGTTCCCGTTCGCCGCACCGCGGGTGGGTGGGGATCTCTCCGATGCCGGTGCGCGCTCCGAGATGGAGATGAAGGTCCTGCTGTGGGCCGTGCAGCGGCTCATCGCCGGCCTGTCGCATCTGGGCGCCGAGCGTGACATCGCCTCACGTCTGCACGTGGTGCTGCCGGGCTCGCCCAACCGGGGCATGTTCGGTGGTGACGGCGCCTACGGCGAGGCCAAGGCCGCCCTCGATGCCGTGGTCACCCGCTGGAAGGCCGAAACCTCGTGGAGCCAGCGTGTTTCGCTGGCGCACGCGCTGATCGGCTGGACCAAGGGCACCGGTCTGATGGGCCACAACGACGCCATCGTCGGCGCCGTCGAAGAGGCCGGTCTGACCACCTACACCACCGCAGAGATGGCCTCGAAGCTGTTGGCGCTGTGCGATATCGAGTCCAAGGTCGCCGCCGCCCGGGCGCCGATCGAGGTCGACATGACCGGCGGTCTCGGCGAGATCGAGATCGACATGGCCGAGCTGGCCGCCAAGGCCCGCGAGGAGATGTCCGCCGCGGCCGACGATGACGACGACGATGACGAGGCCGGAAAGATCCGCGCCCTGCCCTCGCCGCCGCGCGGATACACCGCGGCACCGCCGCCGGCGTGGGACGACCTGGACGTCGACCCCGCCGATCTGGTGGTGATCGTCGGTGGCGCCGAGCTCGGACCGTACGGTTCCTCGCGGACCCGCTTCGAGATGGAGGTTTCCGGCGAGCTGTCGGCCGCCGGCGTCCTGGAGCTGGCCTGGACCACCGGGCTGGTCAAGTGGGAGGACGATCCCAAGCCGGGTTGGTACGACACCGAGACCGGTGATCTGGTCGACGAGTCCGAACTGGTCGAGCGCTACCACGATGCCGTGGTCGCCAAGGTCGGCATCCGCGAGTTCATCGATGATGGGGCGATCACCTCGGATCACACCGCACCGCTGCTGGTGTCGGTGTTCCTCGACAAGGACTTCAGCTTCGTGGTGTCCTCGGAGGCGGATGCTCGCGGTTTCGCCCAGTCCGATCCGGAGCACACCGTCATCGCGCCGCTCCCCGACAGCGGCGACTGGCAGGTGACCCGCAAGGCGGGCACCGAGATTCGGGTGCCCCGCAAGGCGAAGATGTCGCGCACGGTCGGCGCCCAGGTGCCTACCGGGTTCGACCCGACCGTGTACGGCGTGAGCCAGGACATGGCGAGTTCTGTCGACCGTCTCGCGCTGTGGAACCTGGTCACGACGGTGGACGCGTTCCTGTCGGCGGGCTTCACACCGTCGGAGCTGATGCGCTGGGTGCACCCGAGCCTGGTGGCCTGCACGCAGGGCACAGGTATCGGTGGACTCACCTCGATGCAGCGAATGTTCCACGGCAACCTGCTGGGTCAGAGCAAGCCGAACGACATCCTGCAGGAGGTGCTGCCGAACGTCTTCGCCGGCCACGTGGTGCAGTCCTACATCGGCAGCTACGGCTCGATGATCCACCCGGTCGCGGCGTGCGCCACGGCGGCGGTGTCGGTCGAGGAGGGTGTCGACAAGATCCAGCTGGGCAAGGCCGAGTTCGTGGTCGCCGGTGGTTACGACGACCTGACGCTGGAGGCCGTGACCGGTTTCGGCGACATGTCGGCCACCGCGGATACCGAGGTCATGCGTGCCAAGGGCATCAGCGATGCGAAGTTCTCCCGCGCCAACGATCGTCGCCGGCTCGGGTTCGTCGAATCCCAGGGTGGCGGAACGATTCTGCTGACCCGCGGTGACCTCGCGGTGCAGATGGGCCTGCCGGTGCTGGCCGTGGTGGCCTACGCCTCGTCCTTCGGTGACGGTGTGCACACCTCGATCCCGGCTCCGGGCATTGGTGCGCTGGCTTCCGGTCGCGGTGGCACCCAATCCCGGTTGGCCCGTTCGCTGGCCAAGCTGGGTGTCGGTGCCGACGACATCGCGGTGATCTCCAAGCACGACACCTCGACGCTGGCCAATGATCCCAACGAGACCGAGTTGCACGAGCGGCTCGCGGCCTCGCTGGGACGCTCGAAGGGCGCACCGCTGTTCGTGGTCAGCCAGAAGAGCCTCACCGGTCACGCCAAGGGCGGTGCCGCGGCCTTCCAGATGATGGGTCTGTGCCAGATTCTGCGTGACGGCGTCATCCCGCCCAACCGCAGCCTGGATTGCGTCGACGATGAGCTGAACCACGCCAAGCACTTCGTCTGGGTGCGGGAGCCCCTGCACCTGGGGGAGAAGTTCCCGCTCAAGGCCGGTCTGGTGACCAGCCTCGGGTTCGGTCACGTGTCCGGTCTGGTGGCGCTGGTGCATCCGCAGGCGCTGCTGGCCGCACTGCCGGCCGATCAGCGTGCCGACTACCAGGCCCGGGCCAACGCCCGCGTGCTCGATGGTCAGCGGCGGCTCGCCTCGGCGATCGCCGGTGGGCCCGCGCTGTACGAGAAGCCGGCCGATCGCCGGTTCGGCAACGACACCCCGGAGAAGCGTCAGGAAGCGGCCATGCTGCTCGATCCCGACGCCCGCCTGGGTGCTGACGACCACTACTCGAAGTGACCGAAAGCGAGTCGGCTAGCGTCTCCGGAATGGGCATTGTTGGGGTAGGGATCGACCTGGTGTCGATTCCGGATTTCGCCGAGCAGGTAGACCAGCCTGGCACCGTTTTCGCCGAGACCTTCACGCCGGGGGAGAGGCGCGACGCCGCGGACAAGAGTTCGTCGGCGGCGCGTCACCTCGCGGCGCGGTGGGCGGCCAAGGAAGCGGTGATCAAGGCCTGGTCGGGGTCGCGCTTCTCGAAGCGGCCGATGCTGCCGGAGGGAATCCACCGCGATATCGAGGTGGTCACCGATATGTGGGGCCGCCCGAAGGTGCGGTTGTCCGGTGCCATCGCCGAGCATCTGAAGGACGTGACGATCCATCTGTCGCTGACCCATGAGGCCGACACCGCGGCCGCGGTCGCCATCCTCGAAGCTTGACCTCCACCCCGCGAGCGTGCGTGTCTGAGGCTGGACACGCGCGCTCGCGGGGTCATTGGCCACGCCGGGAGCTCGGACCTACTGCATGGTCACACGTTCCTACATGGCTTCAGTCTGGCCACGGGTTGACCGTGGGAAGCTGAAGTGCTGTACGTGATCCGGCGGTGAGACGTACACAGTTTCAGTTTCGAACGGCGGGGCGCGTGACGTCTTGCGGTCGCTCATGCACGGCGGCCGCGGGCTAGCCTTGAGCCATGACTGATCTCGTCGCCCGCGTCCGTGAGCTGCTGCCCTCGGTGCGCGCCGATCTCGAAGAGCTGGTGCGTATCGAATCGGTGTGGGCGGACCCGGCGCGGCGCCCCGAGGTGCATCGCAGCGCCGAGCTGACATCGAAGTTGTTGGCAGAGGCCGGTTTCAGTGACATCCGCACCGTCAGCGCCGGCGGTGCGCCCGCGGTCATCGCCCGCCACCCCGCACCCGAAGGCGCGCCGACGGTGTTGCTCTACGCCCACCACGACGTGCAACCCGAGGGCAACAGCGCGCAGTGGCATTCGCCGCCCTTCGAACCGACCGAACGTGACGGCCGGCTGTACGGCCGCGGCACCGCCGACGACAAGGCCGGGATCGCAACGCATCTGGCGGCGTTCCGGGCATTCGGCGGGAACCCGCCCGTGGGCATCACCGTCTTCGTCGAGGGCGAGGAGGAGTCCGGGTCGCCGTCACTGCCCGCGCTGTTGGACGCACATCGCGACCTGCTTGCCGCCGACGTCATCATCATCGCCGACTCGGACAACTGGGGTGTCGACATCCCCGCGCTGACCGTGTCGTTGCGCGGGCTGGCCGACTGTGTGGTGGAGGTCGCGACCCTGGACCACGGGCTGCACTCCGGGCTGTGGGGCGGTGTGGTTCCCGACGCGCTGAGCGCGCTGATCCGGGTGCTGGCCAGCCTGCACGATGACGACGGAAACGTCGCCGTCGAGGGCCTGCACGAGGCGACCGCCGCCGAGGTCGAGTTCAGCGAGGCGCGGGTGCGGGCGGACTCCGGCCTGCTCGACGGTGTCCGGCAGATCGGATCCGGCCCGGTGGTGCAACGGATGTGGGCGCGCCCGGCCATCACGGTCATCGGTATCGACACCACGCCGATCGACAAGGCGTCGAACACGCTGGTGCCCAGCGCCCGGGCCAAGGTGAGCATGCGGGTCGCCCCGGGCGGTGACGCCCGGGAGCATCTCGCGGCACTGACCCGGCATCTGGAGGCGCACGCCCCGTGGGGCGCGCGGGTCACCGTCACCCCCGGCGATGTCGGGCAGCCGTATGCCATCGACGCGACCGGCCCGGTGTATGACGCGGCCCGGCAGGCCTTTCAGCTCGCGTGGGGCCGTGCGCCGATCGACATGGGGATGGGCGGGTCGATCCCGTTCATCGCCGAGTTCGCCGCGGCCTTCCCGGACGCCGCGATCCTCGTCACCGGGGTGGAGGATCCGGGCACCCAGGCGCACAGCATCAACGAGAGCCTGCACCTCGGTGTGCTGGAGCGCGCGGCGACCTCGGAGGCGCTGTTCCTGGAGGCGCTGGGTGCTGCCTCAGACCGATAGGTCGCGCCGCAGCTTGGCCACATGCCCGGTGGCCTTCACGTTGTACTGCGCGACCTCCACCACGCCCTTCTCGTCGACCAGGAAG
This sequence comes from Mycobacterium sp. ITM-2016-00316, assembly GCF_002968335.2. Taxonomy (NCBI): domain Bacteria; kingdom Bacillati; phylum Actinomycetota; class Actinomycetes; order Mycobacteriales; family Mycobacteriaceae; genus Mycobacterium; species Mycobacterium sp. ITM-2016-00316. The sequence goes on along the minus strand of NZ_CP134398.1, from coordinate 4,074,786 downwards.
GTCGACCGGATGACACCCTGCACGGTCTTGCCGTACATGGATTTCTCGCCGAACGCGCCCCAGGCGGTCAGCACCTTCTTCTCCGGGTCGGACAGCAGCGGGAAGGTCAGGCCCTCGGCGTCGCGGAACTTGGCCAGCTTCTCGGGCTTGTCGGGGGAGATGCCCACGACATCGAGGCCGGCGTCGTTGAGTTCGGCGAGGCTGTCCCGGAAATCGCAGGCCTGCTTGGTGCAACCCGGGGTCGAGGCCGCCGGGTAGAAGTACACGATCACCTTGCGGCCCGTGAAGTCGGAGAGCTTGACGGTGTTGCCGTCGGCATCGGGGAGGCTGAAGGCGGGTGCCTTGTCGCCGACTGCCAGCCGCGGGGTCTGTGCCATGCGTGGATACGCCTTTCTTTCTCGACCGGGGCAGCGTGGTCGGCTCCGGCTGCTCTAGGGTAATTCGGTACGCCGACGACATGGAGGACACAGTGGCTGATCGGGATCCCGAGGCGATCAAGAAGGACATCGACCAGGCTCGTGATCAGCTGGCCGCGACGGTGGACAGTCTCGCCGTGCGCGCGAATCCTCAGCGCCTCGCCGACGATGCCAAGGCCAAGGTCGTGGCGTTCGTGACGAAGCCGCCGGTTCTGGTGTCGCTGGCAGGCGTGGGCACCGTGGTCGTGGTGCTGGTGATCCGCCGGATCAGGCGCCGCTGACGCTGTTGACGCGGCGGCGACGCGGCCGCAGCCAGTCCGTCAGGGAGAAGGTCGGCGGGTTGGCGGTGCGGCCCAGGCGGCTGCAGCTGATGACCGCGGCGACGCCGTCGAGCGGCGCGCCATCCGGCGTGGCGGCCGAGGAGCTCGGTGCGCTCTGGGCTGGCATCAGCTAATTCCTCGTTTCCTACCTCGGCGGTGCGCTGCATCCGGATCTGCTCGATGTTCAGCTAACTTGACACTAGCACGCGGATGGACGCCGGGCTGAACTTCTCACTGTGCATCTACCTGGAACTTTGCGTTTCAGAGCTACTATTTCGCTCCGTGTCGAGTGCCGGAACTCGTCGATCGGACCTGGTTTCAGCACATCGGCTCAGATTCATGAGAGGTTTGCAGAACTAATTGACGCCACCGTCGGCGGCAACGCTACCCGAGGGTGCGCGGGCGGTGGAACGATTCGGTGTGAATATCGGGTTACGCCGGGCCGATGACCGGCTGATACCAGTACTCGCTCGTGCCGGTCAGCACGGCGCCGACGAGTTCGTCGGTGACCAGGACACCTGGGGCTGCGGGGTTGGCCGGTGTGGCGACCACCGGTTGCGGGGTCAGCGCCCGTGGAGCGTCTTCGATGATGCCGTCGAGCGGAATGGTCGTATCCGGATTGGGTGCGCAATCTGTCCGGTATCGATCTTTGCCGACAAGGAGGTCGGCGATTGCCGAAGCGGTGTGCTGGAGTGGCTCGGACTTGGCGGAGACGCACGGCGCGAATATCTGCGATGCCGCCGGCGACGGGTCGAATGCCGCGGCCGGCGACGCGTCATACAGCAGTGGTTGGGCGATCGTCTCGATGTGGATGCCGCATCCATTCAGCACTGTCACGCCTAGTAGAAGGCAGGGAAGTGTCAATCGATGGCCGATGTTCCGGCGCCGTGTCATCGCTTGTCCTCTCGCCTCGGCACCGTCCCCGCGGGGTGCTGATTCCCAATTCCTCCGTGTTCACCAGCCCCGTCCGGTGCTGGAAATGGCTCGAATTAATTGACGCTAAAGGCAATTCAATGTGCCGGTAATCAATTTGCTGTGTGAATTGTGATCATGACACAGCGTGTCGTGCAATGGCGGGTTTTCGTATCGCTTAGGTTTGACGGTTGCGGATCGGCACGCGCCGTGTCACCGGTCGCGTCGGGTCGCCCTGCCGGTGGCGCGGGCGAGCGCGGCGTCCTCGCCCGCCTTCGTGAGCCGGACGACGAAGATGTCCTCGCGCGCCAGCCGCTCACCGACCGAGGCCGAGGCCACCAGCTCGTCGCCCTCACGGGCCGGCGCCAGATAGTCGATGTGGATGGAACTCACCACGCCGCTGTGGGTGTCGTTGTTGGCCGCCGCGGCCAGCGCGGCGCCGACCACGCTGAACATCAGCGCTCCGTGGGCGGTGCCGTGCGGGTTCAGGTGGTCGGGCCCGACGGTCAGCGTGGCGGTCGCCGCACCATTGCCGAAGTTCTGCACGGCAATGCCGAGGTGGCGGGCGTAGTGGTCGGTCTTTTCCGGTGTACTCATATCAGTGCTTTCTTCTGGACTTTGCCCATCGCATTACGGGGCAGGGCGGATACAAAGCGGACCTCGCGGGGACGCTTGTGCCAGGACAGATCGTCGGCGACGTGGCTGATCAGTCGTTCGGCGAGTTCGTCGCCGGCGGAGTCCGACCCGGTGACGACGAACGCGATGATGCGCTGTCCCAGGTCGTCGTCCGGTGCTCCGACGACCGCCACCTCGGCCACCTCGGGCCGAGCCAGCAAGGACGTCTCGATCTCGCCTGCACCGATCCGGTAGCCGCCGGATTTGATCAGGTCCACCGACTCCCGACCGACGATGCGGTGGAATCCGTGTTCATCGATGGCCGCGAGATCGCCGGTGCCGAACCAGCCGTCCTCGGTCCAGCAGGACGCCGTGATCTCGGGGAGGTTCAGGTAGCCGTCGAAGAGCATCGGGCCGCGCACCTGGAGCCGGCCGATCGATTCGCCGTCGTGCGGTACGGGACCGCCGTCGTCGGCCTGGATCCGGGTCTGCGCGCCGGCGACGGGCCGGCCCACCCAGCCGGGCCGGCGTTCGCCGTCGGCGCGGGTGCTCAGCGTGATCATGGTTTCGGTCATGCCGTAGCGCTCGACGGGGGCGTGGCCGGTCAGCTCCCGCAGCCGCTCGAACACCGGGACCGGTAGCGGCGCACTGCCACTGACCAGCAACCGGGCCGACGACAGTGCCTTCGCCGCCTGCTCGTCGCGGGTGACCCGGGTCCAGACCGTGGGTACACCGAAGTACATGGTGGCGCCGGCCTCGGCGTAGCGCTCGGGGGTGGGCTTGCCGGTGTGCACCAGCCGGGACCCGATGTGCAGCGACCCGAGTACGCCGAGGACCAGGCCATGGGTGTGGAACAACGGCAGGCCGTGGGCCACGGTGTCCTCGGCTGTCCAGCCCCAGGCCTCGGCCAGTGCGTCGAGGCCCGCGGCGATGGCCCGCTGGGTCAGCAACACGCCTTTCGGGGCGCCGGTGGTGCCCGAGGTGTACAGGATCATCGCGACCCGTTGTGGGTCAACCGGATTGAGCGGAGCCCCGTCACCGGCGCTGAGGTCGGGTGCCGCGATCGGCAGTTCGACGCCCGCATAACGGGGTCCGACCCACAGGGTGGCGCCCGAATCCGCGACGATATGGCTCACCTCGGCGTGGCCGACGTCCGGTGGCACTGGCACCACCGGTGTTCCTGCTAGCAGGCAGCCGGTGACGGCGACGACGGTGGTCAGGGTGGGCTCGGCGTTGACGGCCACCACCTGCACACCGCCGCGTGAGCGGATATCGGCCGCGAACGCCCATGCAATGGCACGTAACCGGGTGCGCGACAGCGATTCCCCGTCGATCGTGAGCCAGCGGTCATCGTCGGTGGTGTCATCATCGAGCAACGCGTGCAGAAGGGGCCGGATCATGAGAAGGCCATCCCGGGCAGGATCAGCACCAACGTCAGGACTATCGGGCCGACCACCACCATCGACAGACCCCAACGCGTCAACAGCTTCGTCATCCGTGGCCGGGCCTCTTCATCGACCGTGGTGGCCACATACGTGGCACCGACGGTGGAGAACGGCGAGACGTCGACGATGGAGGCGCACACGCCGATGGCGCAGATCAGCGCCCAGCCCGGGATGCCACCTTCGGCGATCAGCGGAAGTGCCAGGGGGACAAGGGCGGCCAGCATGCCCGTGGTCGAGGCGAAGGCCGAGATCAACCCGGCAGCCGCGCACAGCAGAACGGCTGCCACCAACGGTGAGCCCAGATGAACCGCGCCCTCGCCGAGCAGGTCGACCACGCCCATCTCGGTCAGTACGCCGACGTAGGTGATGATGCCGCCGACGAGAAGCACCGAGCCCCAGTCGATCCGGCTCATCGCCTTCTTGCCCGAGGACGCGTCCAGCAGCGCGGCGATCGCGCCGAGACCGTAGCCCAGCACGCCGATGTCCGGTGTCATCCCGAGCAGGGACATCACCACGACCGCGGCGATCAGCACCAGCATCATGGCGATGGTGAGGATCTGCATGCCGGTCGGGCGCTCTGGCGCGACCAGTTCGTCATCGTTGTTCTCGCCGATATCCAGGGTGGAGCCGCCGTACTGGGGCAACGCCGTCCCGCGGGCGACCATCGCCTCGCTGAACGCCGGCACCGCGGCGTCGAGCCGCTTCTTGCGGCCGAACATCACATAGGCGACGGCCAGTAGCACGAGGTTCAGCGCGACGGCCACTCCGAACAGCAGCAGCGGGCTGAGTGCGATGCCCGCCTCGTTGGCGGTGCCCCAGGTGATGATGCCGAACAGGCTGGTGGGGGCGAACGCGCCGGCGCTCAGGCCTGCACCCATGGCGAGCGCCATCAGCATCGGGTCGATGCCGCGCTTGTGCGCGATGCTCATGCCCATGGGCGCCATCACCAGACCACCGAGGGGTGCGCCCATCGCCGAGATGACGGCGGTCAGCGCGAAGAAGACCGCGGGGAACAGGGCGTCCCGATTGCCGACCCGGGACAGTGCGGCCTGGATGAGCCAGTCGATGGTGCCGTTGCTGTGCGCGATCCCGAAGAAATACGTCACGCCGACCAGCAGCACCAGGATGCTGAGCGGGAACTCGCCGATCACCTCGGTGAGGCTCAGATCGGCGAGCCAGAGCCCGACGACGCAGGCGACCGGGAACATCACGATGCCGATGTTGACGTTGCGGATGGCGGCGATCGCGAACACCGCTATGAAGATCCCGAGAGCGATCAGTTGCGCCGTCATATATTGCACCTCCTGGAGTAGTTCGGTCCGTAGGATGGACCATTGGTTCGTCTGGTAGACCGATGTGCTGTAACCTAGCTCACAAGTGATGAAGGGGGCAACCTTGGCCACAGAAAGCGTGGTGTCGGCGTTCCGGGTCCTCGAAGCGGTCGCCGAGGCGCAACCGGTCGGTCTGTCGGAGTTGGCGCGGACCGTCGGATTACCCAAAAGCACCGTGCAGCGCGTGCTGTTGACGCTGCAGGAGGTCGGCTGGCTGCGACCCACCGAGACGACTCCGACCCGATGGCAACTGACCTACCGCGCGGTCGCGGTGGTCGGCCGTGCCGGCGGCGGGGAGAGTCTGCGTGACATCGCACTTCCGGTGATGAACGAACTGCAGTTGGCGACCACCGAGACGATCCACCTGGCCGCACCGGACGGCGATTCGCTGGTGCTCGTCGAGCGTTTGGACACCTCGCACCGGTTGCGCGCGTTCCTGCCACTGGGGGAGCGGATCGCCCTGCACGCCTCGGCCACCGGCCTGGCGTATCTGTCGGCCTGCGATCAGGACTACCTCGACGATTACCTGGCCGGGCCGCTACCGGCCCAGACGCCCGACACCATCACCGACGCCGACCGCGTTCGGGCCGTGGTCAACGATGTTCGGGAGCGGGGCTATTCGATGAACGTCGGCGGTCTTTCGCTCGGCATCAGCTCACTGGGGGCGCCCATCGTGGGGCCCTCCGGTGTGGTGGCGGCGATGTCGGTGTCGGGGCCGACCAGTCGCATCACCGAGGACCGGTTCGACGAACTCGGGGCGCAGGTCCGTGACGCCGCGGCCAAGATCAGCCGCGCGCTGCGCGGGGAACGGTAACGCGACCGACAACGCCGTCACACGACAGTGTCGATGAACGACCATGTCAATGAACGACAATGCCGACCAACGACAAAAGCCCTGCCGGAGCAGGGCCTTTGTGGTGGTGCGCCGTCAGGGTTTCGAACCCCGGACCCGCTGATTAAGAGTCAGCTGCTCTACCAACTGAGCTAACGGCGCGCGTTGGAGACAATAACAGCACCGACGCTGTGAGGTGAAATCCGCATGACGATCACGGTTCCACCGCTTCGTGGACGGCCGGTTGTCGGAGGTTCCCTTAGACTATTGCCAAGTCTCCGTGATCCCGCGGGTCCTTGTGAAACAAAGTGGAGCAGAACAGATGGTGCAGGTCTCGCCGGTGGGCAGCGCGCGTCGGCGCAAGACATGGCCAATAGTGATCGCGGTGGCGCTGACCACGGTGTTCACGGTGGCCGCGTGCAGCGGTAATCAAGCCCCCGAACAACCGAAGACCATCGCGGACAAGGGCACCCCGTACGGGGATCTGCTGATACCCAAGCTCACCGCGTCGGTCACCAACGGTGCCGTCGGCGTCACCGTCGACGAGCCGGTGACCGTCACCACCGCGGGAGGAGCCCTCGGGCCCGTCAGCCTGACCGACGAGAACGGCGCACCGGTCCCCGGTGAGTTCAGCGCGGACGGACTCACCTGGTCGAGCACCGACCCGCTGGAGTACAACGCCAGCTACACCCTCAACGCGCGCTCCTCGGGCCTCGGCGGCCAGGCCGCCACCCAGGCGACCTTCGAGACGCACTCGCCGGAAAACCTGACGATGCCCTACCTACTGCCCAACGAGGGCGAGGTCGTCGGCGTCGGTCAACCCATCGCGGTCCGCTTCGACGAGAACATCACCAACCGCGCCGCCGCCGAGAAGGCCATCGAGGTCACCACCACCCCCAAGGTGGACGGCGCCTTCTACTGGCTCAACAATCGCGAGGTGCGTTGGCGCCCAGCCGAATACTGGAAGCCGGGCACCAAGGTCAATGTCGAGGTCAACACCTACGGTGTGGAGGTCGGCGACGGCCTGTTCGGCCAGGACAACGTCAGCACCAACTTCACCATCGGCGATCAGGTGATCGCGGTCGCCGATGACGCCACCAAGACGCTGACCGTGCGCCGCAACGGTGAGGTGGTCAAGACGATGCCGATCTCGATGGGCAAGGACAGTTCGCCCACCAACAACGGCGTCTACATCATCGGTGACCGGTATGCCGAGCTGGTGATGGATTCCTCCACGTACGGCGTTCCGGTCAACTCGCCCAACGGGTATCGCACCGAGGTGGACTACGCGACCCAGATGTCCTACAGCGGCATCTATGTGCACGGCGCCCCGTGGTCGGTGGGTAGCCAGGGGTACAGCAATGTCAGCCACGGATGCCTCAACGTGAGCACCTCCAACGCGCTGTGGTTCTACGAGAACACCAAGCGCGGCGACATCGTCGAGGTGGTCGGCACCGTCGGCTCGCAGCTTCCCGGCACCGACGGCCTCGGCGACTGGAACATCCCGTGGACACAGTGGAAGGCCGGCAACGCCAGCACCTGAGTCGTTGAGGGCTAGGTTGCGCAACGCTCCAGTGCGGCAAGCGATTCCTGGATATAGGACGCCGGGAACGGCGGCATGCCGCCGACCTGATCGCGGAAGCTCTGCGGTGTGCCGGTCCAGTCGTAGGTGATCGTCACATCGGTGCCCGCACCGTTGGGCGCCAGGTCATAGCGCCACCACCAGCCACCCGGCTCATGCTCGCCCGCCGCGTTGAGCTGGCCGGGCAGCCAGGCGATGGTGCGGTCGCGCTCGAACTCGGTGACCAGGTTGTGCATGACGTAATGGCCGCCGGCGAACTCCAGGAACATGTTGATCACGAAGATCTGACCGGTCCCGGTGATGGGCTCGGGGTCCACAGCATCGCGTACCCAGTCGCCGGGTTCGGTGTCCTGATGGCGTGCCGGGTCGGCGAGCACATCGAACACCGCTGTCGGGCTCGCCGGGATGGTGCGGGTGACGACGTAGCGCTCCTGGTCGGTCTGGGTGCTCACGCGTGGGCTCCTTCGCCGTAGGCGCGGGCGACATCGGGTGAGTCCAGCCAGTTCGAATAGGTCGGTGACTGGGGCCAGCCGTCGGGGGAGTCCTGCCACACCTCCTGGCGGCCGAAGGGCAGCAGGTCGATGAGCGCGAAGGTGTGGCTGAGCTGTTCGGTGCCGCGGCCGTCGGTGTGCCAGGTGCGGTAGACGGTATCGCCGTCACGGAGGAAGACGTTCACCGCGAAACCCGTGCCGGGAGCGGCGCCGACGTCCGCACCGAAGGAACTCTCCGATGACGAGTACCAGTCCATCGTGTTGCCGACCTTGCGCTTGTAGGCGAGTGCCTCGTCGATGGGCCCGTTGGTGACGATGACGAACCGCGCGTCATAGTTGTCCAGGAATTCCAGCCGGGTGAACTGCGAGGTGAAGCCGGTGCAGCCGCCGCACTGCCACTCCGCGCCGTCGGACCACATGTGGTTGTAGGTGATCAGCTGGGAACGGCCCTCGAAGACGTCGGCCAGTCGCACCGGCCCGTCCGCACCGATCAGGGTGTACTCGGGCAGTTGCACCATCGGCAGCCGGCGGCGCTGCGCCGCGATCGCGTCGAGTTCCCGGGTGGCGGCTTTCTCGCGGCGGCGCAGGTCCTCCAGGGCGGTCTTCCAGGTGGCGGCGTCCACCACGGGCGGTTTCGCGGTCGTCATGAAGAGTCTCCTTTCACAGCGGTTCGTGTCTGTGTAGACCCACTGTGCGGTCCGAACTCATCGCGCGCGGTACTGTCCGACGAACAAAGGGTGTCCTAAGCCCGGATCGACCGAGGGAAAGCGAGCTCTACAGACCATGAGTGGTGAAGGTTCCGATATCGCCGGATTGCGTGTGCTCATTGTCGGTGCCTCTTCGGGGATCGGGCATGCGGTCGCCATCCGCGCGGCGGAGCGCGGCGCCAAGGTGGCGGTGGCCGCGCGTCGAATGGACCTGCTGGAGGCGCTGGCCGAGCAGACCGGTGGCACGGCCTTCGAACTCGACGTCGAGGACCCCGCGGCCATCACCCGGGTGGTGGCCGCTGCCGCGGAGAGCCTGGGCGGCTTCGACGCCGTCGTGTTCACCAGCACCGTGGCCCCGATGGCACACATCGAGGACACCGATATCGCCACCTGGATTCACGCCTTCAACGTCAACACTCTGGGCGCGAACAGTGTGCTGCGGGCGGTGCGGCCGCACCTGTCCGACACCGGTGTCGTGCTGATCACCTCCAGCCACGATGTCGGCCGGCCGCGGGCCGGTGTGGCGGCCTACAACGCCAGCAAGGCGGCGCTCAACGAGATCCTGCACTCCTGGCGCAGCGAGCACCCCGAACTGGCGATCGTGCGGGTCGGTATCGGCCCCACCGAGGACACCGAGATCCTGCGCGGCGCCGACCGGGAACTGCTCTCGCTGCTGTTCAAGTCGTGGACGAAGCACGGCCAGCTGCCCGAGCAGATGTCGGCGCTCAATGACGTTGCCAACACCCTGGTTTCACTGGTGGGCACCGCCTACCTGAACCCCAGCGTGGTGCCCGAGGTCGTGCAGTTGGCGCCCAGGGTGCGGCGGGGTTAGCGCGGACCCCTGAAACGCAAACGGTGGGAGGGCCCGAGGGCCCTCCCACCTGCGCGGGTGGCTGACGGGACTCGAACCCGCGACAGCCAGGATCACAACCTGGTGCTCTACCAACTGAACTACAGCCACCATTGCCGCCGCAGCGGCGTTGACGATCTTAACCGTATCGGGGCCGTTAAGCCGAATCGGATTCCTTCGGCGCGCTGCCCGCCGGCCCGAGCTCGGCCGCGACGGCGGCGATCTCGCTGGTAGTCGGCCCGGGGGCGGCCACGAAGGCGGTCTGCCGGTAGTACTTGAGCTCCTGAATCGACTCGTGGATGTCGGCCAGGGCACGGTGGGCGAGGCCCTTCTCCGGCTGGCCGAAGTAGATGCGCGGGTACCAGCGCCGGCACAGTTCCTTGATGGAGCTGACGTCGATCATCCGGTAGTGCAGGAAGCTGTCCAGCGTCGGCATGTCGCGGGCGATGAACCCGCGGTCGGTGGCGATCGAATTGCCGCACAGCGGAGCGGTATTCGCCGATTTGACGTGACTGCGGATGTAGTCGAGAACCATCTTCTCGGCGGTGGCCATGTCGATGTCGGAGGCCAGCACCTCCTTGTCCAGCCCGGACTTGGCGTGCATCTTCGCCACCACCTCGACCATCCCGGACAGGTCGTCGGGCTCGGCATGGATCACCACGTCGATACCGTCACCGAGCACGTTGAGGTCGGCGTCGGTGACCAACGCCGCAATCTCGATGAGCTTGTCGGACTTCAGGTCGAGCCCGGTCATCTCACAGTCGATCCACACCAGTTCTTCACGCACGGGGATCCACAGTATTCGCACCACCGGCACGTTGCTGCCCGCACCTGCCTGTTCAGTAGTGTCTGGCCCATGACCGCAGAATCGACCGCGACCCCGGCACAGCAGATCGCCGCAGGTTATGCCGTTGAAGGCCAGGCTTTGGAACTGGGCGCCGTCGTCGTCGACGGAGTCGTCGATCCGGGCGCACAGGTGCGGATTCCGTTGGCGATGATCAACCGGCACGGACTGGTCGCCGGGGCGACCGGCACCGGCAAGACCAAGTCCCTGCAGGTGATGGCCGAGCAGCTCTCAGCCGCGGGCGTGCCGGTGCTGATGGCCGATGTGAAGGGCGATCTGTCCGGGCTGTCGCGGCCGGGGGAGGACAACGACAAGATCGCGCAACGCGCGGCAGATACCGGTGACACGTGGGCCGGCACCGCCTACCCGGTGGAGTTCCTGTCGCTGGGCACCGAGGGCATCGGGGTGCCGGTGCGGGCCACCATCACCAGCTTCGGGCCGATTCTGTTGTCAAAGGTGCTGGGGCTCAACGCTACCCAGGAGTCCACGCTCGGGCTGATCTTCCACTGGGCCGACCAGAAGGGCCTGGCCCTGCTGGATCTCAAGGATCTGCGCGCGGTCATCCAGTTCATCACCAGCGATGAGGGCAAGCCCGAACTCAAGGCGCTGGGCGCGGTGTCGACGACGACGGCCGGGGTCATTCTGCGCGCCCTGGTCAACCTGGAGGCCGAGGGTGCCGACACCTTCTTCGGCGAGCCCGAACTGGAGCCCAAGGACCTGATCCGCCTGGACGCGCAGGGCCGCGGTGTCATCTCGCTGCTGGAGCTGGGCGCCCAGGCCGCCCGGCCGGTGATGTTCTCCACCTTCCTGATGTGGGTGCTGGCCGATCTGTTCACCACGCTGCCCGAGGTCGGCGACGTCGACAAACCCAAGCTGGTGTTCTTCTTCGACGAGGCGCACCTGCTGTTCGACGACGCGTCCAAGGCCTTCCTGCAGCAGGTCGAGCAGACCGTGAAGCTCATCCGGTCCAAGGGCGTCGGCGTGTTCTTCTGCACCCAACTGCCCACCGACGTGCCCAACGATGTGCTCAGCCAGCTCGGTGCCCGGGTGCAGCACGCGTTGCGGGCGTTCACCCCCGACGATCAGAAGGCGCTGTCCAAGACGGCGCGCACCTACCCCAAGACCACGGTCTACGACCTGGAGAGTGCGCTGACCTCACTGGGCATCGGGGAGGCCATCGTCACCGTGCTGTCTGAGAAGGGCGCGCCGACGCCGGTGGCGTGGACCCGCATGCGGGCACCGCGTTCACTGATGGACACCATCGGTCCGGACGCCATCAAGGCCGTCGCGGCCGCCAGCCCACTGCAGGCCACCTACGGGCAGACCATCGACCGCGAATCGGCCTATGAACGGCTCACCGCGCGTCTCGCCCCGCCCGAACCCGCGCCGGCGGACCAGTTGCCGCCGCCGCTGCCCACCTCGGGTGGTTCGGCCGAGGCCGGCGGCGCGGTGAAATCGCGCGGCACCGCCGAGCCGAGCCTGCTGGACAAGATGGCTGCCAGCCCGGCGTTCAAGAGTGCGATGCGATCGGCCGGCACGGTGATCGGCCGCGAGATCACCCGCAGCATCTTCGGCACCGGGCGGCGGCGCCGCTGACCGGTAGCGCCGAAACTGTGTTCCAGACGGTCGTTACTCGAACGTCGCCGTCTGGAACACAGTTTCGGCGGGCAGCGACGGCTACTGGCCGCCGAGCTTCTTGTAGACCGCGCCGACGATCGGGGTGACGATGGCCCGCGGTGCGTAGCCGCTGGCCACCGACATCGCCTTGGACGTCAGGCCCGGCACGATGCGCATCTTGTTGGCTTCCAACGCGTCCAGCGACACCTTGGCGGTGTACTCGGTGTCGATCCAGAGGAAGTCCGGGATCAGCCGCTCCACCAGCGACTGCTCGGAGACATCCGGTAGCTCGGTGCGCACGGGGCCCGGCGCCAGCAGCGTGACGTGCACGCCGTCTTTCTTGACCTCACCGCGCAGCGACTCGCTGAAGGTGTTCGCGAAGGCCTTGGTCGCCGCGTAGGTGGCGTTGTTGGGGATCGGGGAGTTGCCCGCCGCCGAGCCCGAGATCAGGATGCCGCCGGCTTTGCGTGCCAGCATGCCGGGCAGCACCGCGAGGCAAAGGTCGTGCACGGCAATGGCATTGAGCTGAACCTGGGCTTTCTCGCCGGCCGGGTCGAGCTTGGCCAGCGGGCCGAAGGTCGCCGTCCCGGCATTGGCGCACAGGATGGAGATGTTGCGGCCGGCGAGCTCGTCGCACAGCACGTCGCGGGCCGCCGGGTCGGCGAGGTCCACCGCCCGCACCTCGACGGTCACACCGTGCCGTTCGGTGATCCGTGCGGCGAGCTCGGTGAGCACCTCGCCGCGGCGTGCGGTGATGATCAGGTGGTGGCCGCGGGCGGCCAGATCGAAGGCCAGGGCCTCACCGATGCCCTGGGAGGCTCCGGTGACGACTGCGCGGGCGTCGGGATGGGGCGCGGGTACAGGCATGGAGAAATCGTAGGGACCATTAGGGTGGCGCCCATGAGCAGCCCCGGGTCGGCGCCAGCTTCGGCCCGGCGGTCACAGATTCTGTCCTGGGTTCTCTACGACTGCGGGGCCACCGGCCTGAACGCCATCGTGGTCACCTTCGTCTTCTCGGTGTATCTGACCAGCGCGGTCGGTGAGGGTCTGCCGGGGGACACCACCCCGGCCAGCTGGCTGGGCCGGGCGCTGACGGTGGCCGGTGTCATCGTGGCGCTGCTGGCGCCGGTGACCGGCATCTGGGTCAACGCCCCGCACCGTCGCCGTCGCGCACTCGCCCTGCTGACCAGCGTCGTGGTGATCCTGGCGGCCTCGATGAGCCTGATCCGGGCGGACTACCGGTATCTGTTCGCCGGGCTGGCTCTGCTGGCCCTGGCGGCGGCGTGCAATGACCTGGCCACCGTGCCCTACAACGCGATGCTCAGTCAGCTCACGACACCGCAGAACTCCGGTCGGGTATCCGGTGCGGGCCTGGCGGTCGGCTATGCCGGCACCGTCGGATTGCTGCTGATCGTCTACGTGGCCTTCATCTCCGGCGACGGCGGCGTCCTCGGGCTGCCCACCGACGACGGACAGAACGTCAGTGCCGCGATGCTGCTCACGGCGGTCTGGTTCGCCGCGTTCGCGGCGCCCCTGCTGCTGAGGGCGCCGTCGCCGCCGGCCGACGAGAACTACCGTGCCATCGGCTTCTTCGCCTCCTACCGGGTGCTGTGGACGGAGGTGAAAAGCGAATGGCGGCGCGATCGCAACGTCGTCTACTACCTGATCGCCAGCGCGGTCTTCCGGGACGGGCTCACCGGGGTGTTCACCTTCGGGGCGGTGCTGGGGGTCAACGTGTACGGCATCTCACCGGCCAGCGTGCTGCTGTTCGGGGTCTGCGCATGTCTGGTGGCGGCCATCGGGGCGGTGGCCGGTGGGCTGCTCGATGATCGGTTCGGCGCCAAGCCTGTCATCGTCTGCGCGCTGACGTTGATGATCGCGGTCGGGCTGACGTTGATGACGCTGTCCGGGCAGCTGGCGTTCTGGATCTGCGGGCTGCTGCTGTGCCTGTTCATCGGCCCGACCCTGTCGGCGGCGCGCACCCAGATGCTTCGGATGTCCACCGAGGGCAAGGAGGGCGTCGCGTTCGGCCTCTACACGACGACCGGCCGCGCGGCCGCCCCGCTGGCGCCGTGGCTGTTCTTCGTGTTCATCGACGCCTTCGGCACCGATCGCGCCGGCATGGGTGGGCTGTGCGTGGTGCTGGCGCTGGGTCTGTTCTTGATGCTGGGCGTGCGCACCCGACCTGCCGCCCAACCGGTTTAGCCGATCGGGCTGCAGATCGTCAGACCGGATCCGGTGCGCTGCTGAATCTCGGCGCCGTCGATGCTGATCGAGCAGTTGACCTCGCGCCCGACGTTGATGATGGTGACGCTGGCCGACCGTTTGGCCGGCTGGGCCAGATTGACCGTCTTGCTCCACGGCAGCAGCACGTTGAACTCGGTCTGCAGCACACCTCCGTCATCGACGTAGGTGACGTTGATGGCCCGCCCCTCGCCGGTGACGTTGTAGGTCACGCTTTCGGTGGCGCCGGGCACCGTCGACCCGCCTGGGACCGACGGTGTCGTGGTGGTCGTCGGGGCGGGACGGCTGGTGGTGGTCGGGCGGCGTGTGGTGGTCGGCGGGGCGGTGCTCAGCGTCGGCTCGGCGATGCTGGGCTCGGACAGGGTGGGCACCGGGGCGACGACGGTCTGCTGCTGGGAGCTGTTCACGATCACCAGCGCGATGACCAGGCCGATGACGGTGACCACGGCGACGGCGGCGACGATCCACAACCAGCGCGGTGTGCCGGGGGGTTCCGGCGGTGGGGCGCCCGGTGGCGGCGGTGGTCCGCCGTAGGAACCGCCGCCGTACTGGTCGTATCCGTATGCCGGATACGACGGCAGCTGCTCGGTGGGGCGCACGCCGTACGGGGGCTGACCCGAGTAGGCGGGATCCGAGTAGCCCGAATATCCGGAATGGCCACCGTCGAGCCGCTGCGTCGGCTCGTCTCTGCGTGGAGAATCGGTCATTGCCACCTCATGTGCTCACACGCTACCCGCGTGGGCTGGGAATCGGTGCCGACCGATCGGTCGCTGTGCCCGAGCGCAACTCAGCGCGCGGCCGCCAGGGCCGCGACGGTCATGGCGCGCAGGATGCTCCGCGAGGCATGGTCTGTACTGGGCATTTTGACGCTGTGCGGGGTGGAGTTGAGCAGGCCGAAGACGGCGTGCGCCTTGAGTCGGGCCTCGGCCTCGTCCAGGCGAGCATCGGCCTGCCGCAGCACGTCGACCCAGATCTCGACGTATTGCCGCTGCGCCTTGCGGACCTGGCGTTTGGCCGCGGACGGGAGGTGGCCCAGGTCGCGGTCCTGGATGCGGATCAGGTCCGATTCGCCGAGCACGAAGTCGAGGTGGAAGTCGATCAGTCCGTCCAGCGCGGCTCCGGCGTCGGCGGAGTCCGCGACCACCTCGCGGGCCCCGGCGAGCAGCCGGGTGCTGATGCCGACCAGCAGTTCGACCAGCAGTGCTTCCTTGTTGGGGAAGTGCCGGTAGATCGCCGGCCCGCTGACCCCCGCCGCGGCGCCGATGTCCTCCAGCCGGACCGACAGGTAGCCGTGTTCGGCGACCAGCCGTTCCGCGGCGGCGATGAGTTGGGTCCTGCGATCGGATTTGGCCCTGCTGCGCGGAGTCTCAGTGTTCATGCCCGGCTCCGTCCCGCCCATAGACATTTGAGTTAGTGGCAATTAACATCGTATGAGTTAGTCGCCATTAACTCAAGTGGAACGGTTCATCGATGACACATCGCGACGCGCACGTCGCCCTGGTGACCGAACTGCGCGCCAAACTGGCGGCAGTTGCGCTGGGTGGCCCGGAGAAGGCCCGAGAACGCCATGTCGGACGCGGGAAATTGCTCCCGCGCGAGCGGGTGGACGGACTGCTCGACCCGGGCAGCCCGTTCCTCGACGTGGCGCCGCTGGCCGCCGACGGCATGTACGACGACGACTGCCCGGGTGCGGGAATGATCGCGGGCATCGGCCGGGTGTCGGGGCGCGAATGCATGATTGTGGCCAACGATGCGACGGTCAAGGGCGGCACCTACTACCCGATCACCGTGAAGAAGCACCTGCGCGCCCAGGAGATCGCCGCGCAGAACCGGTTGCCGTGTCTCTATCTGGTGGACTCCGGTGGGGCGTTCCTGCCGCGCCAGGACGAGGTGTTCCCCGACCGCGAACACTTCGGCCGGATCTTCTTCAACCAGGCCACCATGAGCGCGCAGGGCATCCCGCAGATCGCCGCCGTGCTCGGATCCTGCACCGCCGGTGGCGCCTATGTGCCTGCCATGAGCGATGAGGCCGTCATCGTGCGCAACCAGGGCACCATCTTCCTCGGCGGCCCGCCGCTGGTGAAGGCCGCGACCGGCGAGGTGGTGACCGCCGAGGAACTCGGCGGCGGTGACCTGCACTCCAAAACCTCCGGCGTGACCGACCATCTGGCACACGACGACCGCGACGCGCTACGCATCGTGCGCCGCATCGTCGGCACGTTCGGGCCCCGGCAGGACCCGCCGTGGGAGGTGCGGCCCACCGTCGCGCCGATCGCCGATCAGTCCGAGCTCTATGACGTGGTGCCGGTGGATTCCCGGGTGCCCTACGACGTGCACGAGGTGATCACCCGCGTCGTCGATGGTGGCGAGTTCCAGGAGTTCAAGGCCGAATACGGCACCACGCTGGTGACCGGGTTCGCGCGCATCCACGGCCATCCCGTCGGCATCATCGCCAACAACGGCGTGCTGTTCGGGGAGTCGGCCGTCAAGGGCGCGCACTTCATCGAGCTGTGCGACAAACGCAGTACCCCGCTGGTGTTCCTGCAGAACATCGCCGGGTTCATGGTGGGCCGCGACTACGAGGCCGGGGGCATCGCCAAACACGGCGCCAAGATGGTCACCGCGGTGGCCTGCGCGCGGGTGCCCAAGCTGACGGTGGTGATCGGTGGTTCCTACGGTGCGGGCAACTACTCGATGTGCGGTCGGGCGTATTCGCCGCGGTTCCTGTGGATGTGGCCCAATGCCCGAATCTCGGTGATGGGCGGTGAGCAGGCCGCCTCGGTGCTGGCCACCGTGCGCGGTGACATGACACCGGAGCAGGAGGAGGCGTTCAAGGCCCCCATCCGCGAACAGTACGAACACCAGGGCAACCCGTACTACTCGACCGCCCGGCTCTGGGATGACGGTGTGATCGACCCCGCCGACACCAGAACCGTGCTGGGACTTGCCCTGTCAGTTGTCGCACAGGCTCCGCTGGAGCCGGTGTCCTACGGCGTCTTCAGGATGTGAGGGACGTGTTCAAGACTCGGGGCGAGCGGAGCGGCGGGATGTTCAACACTCGGGGCGAGCGGAGCGACGGGATGTTCAACACTCGGGGCGAGCGGAGCGACGGGATGTTCAACACAGTTTTGGTCGCCAACCGCGGTGAGATCGCGGTACGGGTCATCCGCACCCTGCGCGATATGGGTATCCGTTCGGTCGCGGTGTACAGCGATGCCGACGCCGGTGCGCGGCACGTCCGTGAGGCCGACACCGCGGTGCGCATCGGGCCGGCTCCGGCACGTCAGAGCTATCTCGACATCGAGGCCATCGTCTCGGCCGCGCGGCGCACCGGAGCCCAGGCGGTGCATCCCGGATACGGATTCCTGGCCGAAAACGCCGAATTCGCGGCCGCCCTGCACGCCGCGGGCATCGTGTTCATCGGTCCGCCGGTGGCGGCGATCAAGACCATGGGGGACAAGATCGCGGCCAAGGCGGCGGTCTCGGAGTTCGATGTGCCGGTGGTGCCTGGTATTTCGCGACCGGGTCTGACCGATGACGATCTGATCGCCGGGGCGCCCCGGGTTGGCTTCCCGGTCCTGGTCAAACCGTCGGCCGGCGGCGGGGGAAAGGGTATGCGCGTCGTGCACGACGCGGCAGAACTTCCGGCGGCGCTGACAAGTGCGCGCCGCGAGGCGGCATCGGCGTTCGGTGACGACACGCTGTTCCTGGAGCGGTTCGTGTTGCGCCCCCGCCATATCGAGGTGCAGGTGCTCGCCGACGGACATGGCAACGTGATCCATCTCGGGGAGCGGGAGTGCAGCCTGCAGCGCCGTCATCAGAAGGTCATCGAGGAAGCGCCCTCGCCGCTGCTGGACGCGGCGACTCGCGCCCGCATCGGCGAGGCCGCCTGCAACACCGCGCGCAGCGTCAACTACACCGGCGCCGGGACCGTCGAGTTCATCGTGTCCGCCGATGCCCCCGACGAGTTCTTCTTCATGGAGATGAACACCCGCCTGCAGGTCGAACACCCGGTGACCGAACTGGTCACCGGCGTGGATCTCGTTGCCCAGCAGGTCCGTATCGCCGCCGGCGCCGAACTCGGGATCGCCCAGACCGACATCATGCTGACGGGCCATGCGATCGAGGCCCGGGTGTACTCCGAGGATCCCGGAAACGGTTTCCTGCCTACCGGCGGCACGGTGCTGGACGTGGTCGAACCTGCCGACGCGCGGGTCGATTCGGGGATCTACCCGGGCACCGTGGTGGGCAGTGACTACGACCCCATGCTGGCCAAGGTCATCGCCTACGGTGAGGACCGGAACGCGGCACTGCGCGGTCTGGACCGTGCGCTGATCGAGACCGCGGTGCTGGGTGTGACCACCAATATCGACTTCCTGCGGTTCCTGCTCGCCGATGAGGATGTCGCCGCCGGCCGGCTGGACACCGGCTTACTGGACCGGCGCACCCCCGATTACGTTGCGCCCCAACCCACCGACGAGGAATTGGTCGCCGCTGCCACCTACCGCTGGCTGGACACCTGGGCGGCGGCGGACGGCAATCTGTGGTCGGTGCCCTCGGGCTGGCGCACCGGTACAGCCGCGCCGACGGTCATCCGGCTCGGCGCCGGCGCGCGGGTAGATCATGTCCGCATCACCGGCACCCCCGCGTCCGCGACCGCTGAGGTCGAACACGGCGCGACCTATCGGTTCAGCGCGGGGCGCCGAGGCCGGCTGCTGAACCTCACCGTCGACGACATCGGCGTCGAGTACGTGGCGGCCGCCGAGGGCGGGTATGTCTGGCTGGCCGGGCCGAAGCGCACCATCGCGGTACACGAGGTGCGTGAGGCGCCGGTGCGTCCCGATGACGAACACGCCGGTGATGCCGAACTGCTCAGCCCGATGCCGGGTTCTGTTGTCGCCACCGGCGTCACCGACGGCGCCGATGTCACCTCGGGCACCGTCGTGGTCACGGTGGAGGCCATGAAGATGGAACACGCGTTGTCCGCCCCCGTCGACGGGGTGGTCGAACTTCTCGTCGCCGTGGGCGATCAGGTCAAGGTGGGCCAGCCGCTGGCCCGAATCACCGCAGCAAAGGAGACTCAGCAATGAGCGATTATCTGTCCACGGGCGCACTGCCCGACGACTACGCACAGCTGGCCAAGACGGTGCGCGATTTCGCGCAGAGCGTCGTCGCACCCGTGGCGGCCAAACACGATGAAGAACACAGCTTCCCGTACGACGTCGTGGCCGGGATGGCCGAGATGGGGCTGTTCGGCCTGCCTTTCCCCGAGGAGTACGGCGGCATGGGTGGGGACTACTTCGCGCTCTGCCTAGCGCTGGAGGAACTGGGCAAGGTCGACCAGAGTGTGGCCATCACCCTGGAGGCCGGCGTCTCGCTGGGCGCGATGCCGGTGTACCGGTTCGGCAATGACGCACAGAAAGAAGAATGGCTGCCGCTGCTGGCCAGCGGTAAGGCGCTCGGCGCCTTCGGGCTCACCGAGGCGGGCGGGGGCAGCGACGCCGGCGCCACCAAGACCACTGCCAAAGCCGACGGCGGTGACTGGGTCATCAACGGCTCCAAGCAGTTCATCACCAACTCCGGTACCGACATCACCAAGCTGGTTACCGTCACCGCCGTCACCGGGGAAACCGGCACCGGCAAGAAGGAGATCTCGTCCATTCTGGTGCCGGTGCCCACCAAGGGATTCACCGCCGAACCCGCCTACAACAAGGTCGGCTGGAACGCCTCGGACACCCACCCGTTGAGCTTCGACGATGTCCGGGTGCCCCGGGAGAACCTGCTCGGTGAACGCGGCCGCGGCTACGCCAACTTCCTGCGCATCCTCGATGAGGGCCGCATCGCGATCGCCGCGCTGTCGGTCGGCGCGGCGCAGGGCTGTGTGGACGAAAGCGTGAAATACGCCAAGGAACGCGAGGCGTTCGGCGCCGCGATCGGCAGCTACCAGGCCATCGCCTTCAAGATCGCCCGCATGGAGGCCCGCGCCCACATAGCCCGCACCGCCTATTACGACGCCGCCGCGCTGATGTTGGCGGGCAAGCCGTTCAAGAAGGCCGCGTCGATCGCCAAGCTGGTGGCCAGTGAAGCCGCCATGGACAACTCACGCGATGCCACCCAGATCTTCGGCGGCTACGGCTTCATGAACGAGTACTCGGTGGCCCGTCATTACCGGGACTCCAAGATCCTCGAGATCGGCGAAGGAACGACCGAAGTGCAACTGATGCTGATCGGACGGGAGCTCGGACTGTGACCGACACGCCCAAACGCATTGTCGAGCAACGTGGCCTCTGGTTCGAGGAGTTCGAAACCGGTGTGCTGTACCGGCACAAGCCGGGCCGCACCATCACCGAGGCCGACAACGTCCTGTTCACCACGCTGACCATGAACACCCAGGCACTGCATCTGGATGCCGCGTTCTCCGATGCGCTGCCGCCGTTCCACCAGCGGCTGGTGAACTCGATGTTCACGCTGTCGACGCTGGTCGGGTTGTCGGTCACCCAGCTGACCCAGGGCACCATCGTCGGCAACCTCGGCTTCTCCGATATCGCCTTCCCCAAACCGCTGTTCCACGGCGACACCCTCTACGCCGAGTCCGAAGTGGTCGACAAGCGGGAGTCCAAGAGCCGGCCCGGTGAAGGTATCGTCACCTTCGCGCACACCGGCCGCAATCAGCACGGCGATATCGTGGCGACCGCATCGCGAAAGACCATGGTGCGCAAGAAACCTCAGGAGGCCTAGTGCCGCTCGACAATATCGGTCCGGCGTGGATCTTCTGCCCGGCCGATCGTCCGGAACGATTCGAGAAGGCTGCGGCTGCAGCCGATGTCGTCATCCTCGATCTGGAGGACGGCGCCGGTGACAAGCCGGCCGCGCGTGCGGCCATCGTCGACACGCCGCTGGACCCGTCCCGCACCGTCATCCGGATCAACCCGCACGGCACCGAGGACCAGCGGCTCGACCTGGAGGCGCTGCAGCGCACCGCCTATACGACCGTCATGTTGCCCAAGTGCGAGGCCGCCGAGCAGGTGAGCGCGCTGGCGCCGCTGGAGGTGGTGCTCATCGTGGAGACGCCGCTCGGTGCGCTCACGGTCGCCGACACCGCGGCCGTCGCCAACACGATCGGGGTGATGTGGGGTGCCGAGGATCTGTTCGGCTCGCTGGGCGGGACGCTGAACCGTTTCCCCGATGGCTCCTACCGCGGCGTGGCCCTGCATGTCCGCTCGCAGTCACTGCTGGCCGCCAAGGCCCATGGCAAGCTCGCGCTCGATTCGGTCTACATCGACATCAAGGATCTCGACGGGCTGCGCCGGGAGACCGACGACGCCGTCGCCGTCGGCTTCGACATCAAGGTCGCTCTGCACCCGACCCAGGTCACGGTCATCCGGGAGGGCTATGCACCCTCGGACGACCAGGTCGACTGGGCACGACACGTCCTGGCCGCCGCGACGAACCAGCGGGGCGCATTCGCTTTCGAGGGCATAATGGTGGATGCCCCGGTACTGCGGCGGGCGGAGCGGATCGTCCAGCTTGCGCCTCACCCCGGTAGCTAGCCGGCGCCCCTGACCAGGGGGTCGCACCGACCGCAGCCGTGCCGAGCACCTCACGGAATGGCGGCCGAACATGTCGCCACCTGAAGGAGGCGGTATGGCTGGTTTCGATGACGCGACGGTTGATGACGGGCTGGTGCAGTTGCTCCGCCCCGACGGGACGCCGAGCGACGAACACCGCTACCGCCGCGACCTGCCGCCCGAGACGCTGGCCTGGCTCTACGAGCAGATGGTCGTCACCCGCGCACTGGACAGCGAGTTCGTCAACCTGCAGCGCCAGGGCGAGCTCGCCCTGTATGCCTCCTGCCGCGGACAGGAGGCAGCCCAGGTCGGCGCGGTGGCCTGCCTGCGCAAAACCGACTGGCTGTTCCCGCAGTACCGCGAACTCGGCGCATTCCTGACCCGCGGCATCGCGCCCGCCCACATGGGTGCGGTGTGGCGCGGGACCTGGCACGGCGGGCTGTCGTTCACCGACAAGTGCTGTGCGCCCATCTGCATCCAGATCGGCACGCACGGCCTGCACGCGGTGGGTGCGGCGATGGCCGCCCAGCGCCTCGGCGAGGCCTCGGTGACGGTGGCCTTCATGGGCGACGGCGCCACGTCCGAGGGTGACGCCCATGAGGCGCTGAACCTCGCCGCCGTGTTCCAGGCGCCGTGCGTGTTCTTCGTGCAGAACAATCAGTGGGCCATCTCGGTACCCGTCGCCCGGCAACACGCCGCGCAGTCGCTGGCGCACCGCGCGGCCGGGTACGGCATGCCGGCCGTCCGCGTCGACGGCAACGATGTGCTGGCCTGTTTTGCGGTGATGAGCCAGGCCGCGCAGCGCGCCCGCGACGGGGGCGGGCCGACCTTCATCGAAGCGCTGACCTACCGGATGGGGCCGCACACCACCTCCGATGATCCGACCCGCTACCGCTCGGCCAAGGAAGTCGAGCAGTGGGCGGCCCGCGACCCGATCCAGCGGTATGAGACGTATCTCAAATCCGTTGGGGTGCTGACGGATCGGCTCACCGAGCGAGCCGAGGCCCGGGCGGCGCGGCTGCGCGGTGAGTTGCGCGACGCCCTCGTCGGCGCACCCGATATGGACATTGCCGAGGTCTTCGACACCGTCTATCACGAGATCACCCCGGAGCTGGCCAGACAGCGCGATCAGCTACTCGTCGAGTTGGGTAAGGACTGAGGACATGACCCAGATCATCGAACGGTCCTCGATGCACGGTGACGACCTGCCCGAACCCCGGCCCTCGTTGTTGACGATGACGATGGCACAGGCCATCACCCAGGCGCTCAACGATGCAATGGCGGCCGATGACCGGGTGCTGGTGTTCGGTGAGGATGTCGCGACGCTGGGCGGGGTCTTCCGGGTGACCGAGGGTTTAGCCGAAACCTTCGGAGACCAGCGGTGTTTCGACACGCCCCTGGCCGAATCGGCGATCATCGGTATCGCCATCGGGATGGCGGTGCGCGGGTTCGTGCCGGTGCCCGAGATCCAGTTCGACGGATTCTCGGCCCCGGCCTTCGACCAGATGGTCAGTCACCTGGCCAAGTACCGGATGCGCACCCACGGCGATGTCGACATGCCGGTGACGGTGCGCATCCCGTCCTTCGGCGGTATCGGTGCGGTGGAACATCATTCGGAATCCACCGAGAGCTACTGGCTGCACACCGCGGGCCTGAAGGTGGTCGCGCCCTCGACGCCGTCCGACGCGTACTGGCTGCTGCGGCAGTCGATCACCTGCCGGGACCCGGTCATCTATCTGGAGCCCAAACGCCGGTACTGGACCAGGGGCACCGTCGACACCGAGACGCCGGCGTTGCCGTTCGGGCGCGCAGCGGTGGTGCGCAAGGGCTCCGATATCAGCGTGCTGACCTACGGCGGATTGGTGGACACCGCGCTGAGCGCGGCACAGCTGGCCACCGAACAGCATGGCTGGGATCTGGAGGTGATCGACCTGCGGACGCTCAACCCACTGGATTTCGACACCGTCGCCGACTCGGTGCGCCGCACCGGCCGCTGCGTGGTGATGCACGAAGGCCCCCGGACCCTCGGGTTCGGCGCCGAGCTCGCCGCGCGCGTCTCCGAGGAACTCTTCTACGATCTGGAAGCTCCGGTGTTGCGCGCCACCGGATTCGACACGCCCTACCCGCCCGCCCGGCTGGAGAAGATCTGGCTGCCCGGGGTGGACCGCCTGCTGGACTGTGTGGAGAGGTCGCTGGGCCATGAGTGATACCGATGGGCCGCAGCTCCTCGAATTCCGCGTCCCCGATCTCGGCGAGGGTCTGGAAGAAGCCACCATCACCGGCTGGTCGGTGGCCGTCGGTGATGAGGTGGCGCTGAACCAGACACTGTGCACCCTGGAGACCAACAAGGCCGAGGTGGAGATTCCCAGTCCCTACGCCGGTCGCGTCGCTGCACTCGGTGGGCAGGAGGGGGACACGCTGGCCGTCGGTGCGGTGCTGGTGCGCATCGCCGGGGCGGCGCAGAAGTCGGTGCTGGTGGGTTATGGCACCGATGACCGGATGGATACCTCCCGGCGGGCGCGGGCCAAGCCGCCGGTCCGCAAGCTGGCCCGCGAACTTCAGGTGGACCTCACCGAGGTGGCACCGTCGGGCCCGGATCGCATCGTCACGCGCGATGATGTGCTGGCTGCGGCGGCCACCCCGGACATGCAGGTGCCCTCGGGCGTGCAGGCCGAGATGGCTAGGCGGATGACGTTGTCCCGCAGCCAGATTCCCGACGCGCATGCCGGTGTGCAGGTGGACTGTGCTGCGTTGCTGAGGCTGCGGGATCGGCTGCAGGTCACGCCGTTCGTGCTGACCCTGCGGCTGTTGACCCTGGTGCTGCAACGCCATCCGCTGCTCAATGCGACATGGGTGGACACCACCGACGGCCCGCGCATCCACCCGCATTCGGCGGTGCATCTGGGTATCGGGGTTGCCACCCCACGTGGGCTGCTGGTACCGGTCGTCGCCGACGCCCAGAAGCGCAATACCCGCGAACTCGACGCCGAGGTCAACCGGTTGATCGATGGTGCGCGTCACGGCGGGCTACGCCCGACCGAGCTGATGGGCTCGACGTTCACGGTGTCCAACTTCGGGGCGCTCGGTCTCGATGACGGGGTACCGGTGATCAACTACCCGGAGGCGGCCATCTTGGGTATGGGTTCGCTGAAACCGCGGGCAGTGGTGATCGACGATGTGGTGGTCGCCCGCCCGACCATGTCATTGACGTGCGCCTTCGATCACCGCATCGCCGATGGCGCCCAGGTCGCGGCGTTCCTGACCGATCTGCGTGAGCTGATCGAAACCCCCGAGCTGGCGCTGGCTGACCTGTAGCCCTGCCGACGTCGTCAGCTCTTCTTGGCCGCGGCCAGCCGGCTCTGGAACTCCGGTGATTCGATGGACCGCGCCTGTGGGGTGATCTCCACGTCGACGGCGATTGCGTGCTGCGCGCTGTCCACAAATCCCGGGTTGGCGGTCGCGCGCATCGACGCCTTGGTCGCGATCACCACGTCACGGGGCGCGGAGGCCGGGCCGGCCGCGAGTTGCTGTGCCGCGGCGACCGGATCGTCTGCGATTTCGAGGGCCAAGCCGTAGCGCACCGCCTCGTCGGCGTCGAAGCGTTTGCCGAACAACAGCGCAGCGCGCGCCACCTGGGGGCCGACACCGCGTTGCAGCATCCAGGTCGCACCGCCGCCGGGGTGGATGCCGAGCTTCTGGAAACGTGGATCGAAAAGCGCTGCGGGACCGGCGATTCGGACATCGGCTGCGAGTGCGAGGTTGAGTCCTGCGCCGACGGCGGCGCCGTTGACCGCAGCGATGGTGGGCAACGTGCAGTTGGCGACGGCCAGGAACCCGTCGTAGATGACCCGCAGTCCTTCCTCGGCGGCTTCACCGAGTGCGGTCAGGTCCGCACCCGCGCAGAACGCCTTGCCCGCGCCGGTCACCACGACGGCATGCACATCGGTGTTTGCTTCGGCGGCATCGATCGCGGCACGCAAGGCTGCCGAGATTTCGGCGGTCACCGCGTTGCGACGGTCGGGATCGTTGACGGTGACGGTGGCGACGTGATCGGCGACGTCGACGAGAACGAGGTCTGACATGGCATCAGGCTACGTACCGGGTGTGGTGCCTGGAGCCGGAGGTCGGTCGTGTCGCCGGAACGCCTGATCAGCTGCGTTGTCCAGGGATTTTGCCCCCTTCTGTCACAGCCCCGGATCTCCTTTGCATCGGAACGGTAACCGTCCCATCTGTCGCGCCGGGAAGTTGCATGGATGTCATTTACCTTTCTCCCTGACTGCGACGTCAATATGAAAGCGCTTGGGGATGACATGGTGAGTAAGTCGAATCGGCTGGCCGTCAGCATGATTGCTGCGGCGGCATTGTGCACGCCGCCTCTTTTGCTGAGCGCGGTGGCTCAGGCTCAACCGGCGTTGCAGTCGAGCGCGGGTGGTGTGCCCTGTGTCGGCATGGTGCAGCAGCTGGCTGCCTCCCCGCCCGATGTGGGTCAGTCGCTGCAGGGCATCGCGGCACCGTTCACCGGTGCCGGCACCCCGCCTGTGGTCATCCCCCCTGCGACCGCGGCCGGCGCGATTCCCGCCGCGGGTGCGGCCGGGGGCACCGCGGGCGGCGCCGGCGGCGCTGGTGGGGCCGGTGGGGCCGGTGCGGCCGGTGGCGGTGCGGGTGGTGCGGGCGCGGCCGGCGGTGCAGCGGGTGGCGCAGGCGGTGCCGGTGCGGGCGCGGCCGGCGGTGGTGCGGGCGGTGCGGGTGCGGCCGGCGGTGGTGCGGGCGGTGCCGGTGCGGCCGGCGGTGGTGCGGGTGGAGCCGGCACCGGCGGGGCCGGCGGTGTCGGTGCACCTCTGGCAGGCGGCGCGCCCATTGCGGGTGGAGCACCTCTCGGTGCACCGCTGGCGGATGCCGCGGGCGTTGCGGGTGGAGCCCCGGCCGCAGTCGTGGATACCGCGGGCGCACCGATCCCCGGTGCGGTCGGTGATGGTGCACCACTCGCCGACGCCGCTGCACATGTCGGCCAGGGTGGTGTGCCGGGCGCCGGTGGTGGCGAAGGCGGTGGTGGCGGCGGTGCGCCGGGTGGCGGAGTGATTCATCCCGCGGCCGCGAATGTCGGGCCCGCCGGTCCGCCGGCCGGCCCGATCGTCGATGCCGCTGCGGTCGTCCCGCCGGCAGTTGACGCTGGTGTTCCCGCTGCGGCAGTCATCGATGGCGCCGCGGCTGCTCCCGCGGCTGCCGCACCGGTGATCGGTGGCGGTGAAGGCGCGGCTCCTGCCGCCGCGATCGGTGGCGGTGACGCCGGTGCAGGCGCCGGTGGTGCCGGAGGCGGTGGAGCTGCAGGTGGTGGGGCTGGTGCCGGTGGTGGTGGCGCGGCT
Organism: Mycobacterium sp. ITM-2016-00316; assembly: GCF_002968335.2. NCBI lineage: Bacteria > Bacillati > Actinomycetota > Actinomycetes > Mycobacteriales > Mycobacteriaceae > Mycobacterium > Mycobacterium sp. ITM-2016-00316. The sequence goes on along the minus strand of NZ_CP134398.1, from coordinate 4,047,649 downwards.
GGCGGCGGTGGAGCCGGCGCTGGTGGCGGCGGTGGCGCTGGTGCCGGTGGCGGTGGAGCTGCAGGTGGAGCGGGTGGTGGCGCGGTTCCCGTCGGAGCAGTGGTCGAAGGGGGTGCCGGTGGCGGCGGCGTAGGCGGTGCTCCGGTCGAGCTTGCCGTGGCTGCGCCTCCGGTTGAGGTTGCGTTGCCGCCGGTTGAGGTGGCTGCGCCGCCGGTTGAGGTCGCGTTGCCGCCGGTTGAGGTGGCTGCGCCTCCTGTTGAGGTTGCGTTGCCGCCGGTTGAGGTCGCTGCGCCTCCTGTCGAGGTTGCGTTGCCGCCCGTCGAGGTGGCCGCGCCTCCGGTGGAAGTGGCGGCACCTCCGATCGAGGTTCACGCGCCGCCGGTCCAGGTGGCCGGGCCCCCAGCCGAGATTTCTGTGCCCGATATCGACATCGAGGTACCCGACATCAGCATTCCGGGCATCGATGTGCCCGGCGGTGCCGGCGTTCCCGGGGGAGTTGTCGGTGGCGCCCCCGGTGCCGCGGTCGGCGGTGCACCCGCAGCAGTGGTCGCTGATGCAGGAGCCGCGGCCGCCGCGCCCGGTGGTGCTGTTGTCCAAGCTGCGGCACCGGCGGTGGCCGGAGGCGGTGCTGCCGGCGGCGGTGCCGCGGGTGGTGCCGGAGCGGCAGGCGGAGGAGCCGCCGGTGGCGGAGGTGCCGCCGGTGGCGGCGCTGGTGCAGGTGGTGCCGGAGCGGGCGGCGCAGGTGCCGGTGGAGATGTGGGTGCTGTCGGCGGCGGTGCCCCGGCAGCCGGTGGTGCGGGTGGCGGAGCCCCTGTAGGCGGCGGTGCCGCAGGCGGTGCTCCTGCAGGTGCCGGTGGTGGCGCTCCCGTCGGTGGAGGTGCCCCGGTTGGTGGTGGCGCTCCCGTTGGTGGAGGTGCCCCGGTTGGTGGGGGTGCGCCCGTTGGTGGCGGCGCCCCGATCGCGGGCGGCGCGCCTGCCGGTGCTCCGTTGGTGGATGCAGCCGGTGTACCTGCGGGCACTCCGTTGGTGGACACGTCGGTGGTCGGACCGTTGATGGCCAACACCGGACTCAACGGAGGAATCCTCGACAATGCCGCAGGCGCGGCACCCGGCGGCCTCGCCGCTGCCGAAGGTGTCATCGCCCAGGGCTCCGGCGGTGGCGGACTTCCGCTCGCCGATGCCGCGGGCACCGGTGGTGGACTCCCGCTCGCGGACGCAGCCGGTGTCGGCGGCCCAGCCGCCGGTGCGATCGAGGACGCGGCCGCGGTGGCGATCCCCGCGGGTGACGCGGGAGCCGGAGCCGGCGGTGCCGGAGCCGGTGGTGGCGCTGGAGGCGCTGGCGCCGGCGGCGGTGGTGGCGCCGGTGGTGCCGGAGCGGGTGGCGGCGGCGGAGCGGCCGGCGGTGCAGGTGGCGGCGGCGCGGGTGCCGGTGGAGCGGGTGGCGGCGGCGCGGCGGGCGGCGGTGCAGGTGGAGCCGGAGCTGGTGGCGGTGGCGGTGCAGGCGGTGCCGGAGCGGGCGGTGCGGGTGCCGGTGGCGGTGGCGCTGCCGGTGGTGGCGCGGCCGGCGGTGGCGCAACGGGCGCAGCCGGAGCGGGTGGCGCCGGAGCCGGTGGCGTGAACGCCGCGGTCGTCGGGCCGCTGATGGCCAGCACCGGCGGACTGGGAGCCGTGCAGGCCGTGACCGCACCCGCGGTGGCAGCCGTTCAGGCGGCGGCCCCTGCCGCCGCAGTGGGAGGCGGCGGTGCAGGCGTGAGCAGTGGTAGCGGTGCGGCCTTCGCCGGGATTCCCGGCGTCATGGCACCCGCAGCCGGCGCGGCATCGGGTATTCCGGGGATGGTCATGGCGCCGTTGGCCGGTGTGACCGGCATCCTGGCCGAGATGCTGCCGCAGCCCTCACTCGGCATGCCGAGCGGAACAGGTCTGACCGGCATGCTGCCGACACCCCAGCTCAACATGCCTTCGGTGAGTGGACTCCCGGTGCCGGTGCCCACACAGGTGTCCATGCCGACCGACCTGGTCTGTGAGGGTGTGGCCGGATGGTCGTTGTCGACGCCGGGAACCGGCAGTGTGATGCCGGACGCCACGGCAGCGGCAACGGTCCGGCAGGACGACTGGGACCAATCACCCAAGCGTGCAGGTCAATAGGTAGCGGTAGTACAGAGCACGCCGGATCACGGCGCCCGGCAGCACGTCGCCGGCCACGCGTCGAATCTCATCGAGAGACTCACGCGGGTCGGCGACGGCCACGCCGATATCCGGGACCTCGGAGTGCCGCCACGACCCGACACGCACCGCCGGCAGGCAGATCGCCGACCAGATCCAGTCGCGGACAGTCTTGTTCGCGCTGAGCCCCACGACGGCGATGGTGCCGCCCGGCTGCAGCATGGCGCGCGCCCGGACCAGCGCCGCCCGGGTATCCATATGGTGCAGGCTCGCCACGAAGGTGATCAGGTCGAATCGCTGCGAACCGGGATCGAAGGCTTCGAAGGTGGATTCACGCACCTGAACCCCCGGCAGCGCGCCGAGTCGCTCGCCGGCCCGTTGCACCGACGACGGGTCGGGATCGATCGCGGTGACGGTGCGCGAGACCGTTGCCAGCCGTTGGGCCAGCAGCCCGTCGCCGCAACCGACATCGAGCACATCACCCGCTCGTTGTGCGGCGATGCCGAGCAACCACGGGTGGTAGGCCGTGTTGTGGTTCCAGTACCGGTCGTCGGATGCTCCCATGCCCACCCACTGTGCCAGCGCCGCCAACGAGGTGCGCCGGCCGCCGGCAGCGCCGAAGAGATCACCCTCGATCAGGCCCGGGCCAGACGGTCCGGCGGTACCGCAGCCAGCAGTGCGCGGGTGTACTCGTGCTCCGGCGCGGCGAAAAGCTCAGCGGCGGGCCGGTACTCGACACATTCACCGGCGCGCAGCACCAGCACATCGTGGCTCACCCGCTCGATGACCGCCAGGTCATGCCCGATGAACAGGTAGGTCAACCCGAGATCGCGCTGCAGCTCCAGCAACAGATCGAGCACCTTGGCCTGTACCGACACATCCAGGGAAGCGGTGGCCTCATCGAGGATCAGCAGTTCGGGCTGCACGGCCAGCGCCCGGGCGATGTTCACCCGCTGGCGTTGCCCGCCGGAAAGCTCGTGCGGGTAGCGGGACGCGAACGACGCGGACAGGCCGACCGCATCCAGGAGTTCGCCGACCCGGGCGTCGCGCTTCGTGCGGTCCGCCACCAGGCGGTGCACGACGAGCGGTTCGGCGATCGAAGTCCCCACCGGCATGCGGGGGTTCAGCGAGGCGAACGGGTCCTGCATGACCAGGCTGATGCGCTGTCGTACGGTCTTTCGCTGTGCACCTGGCACATTCAGCACATCGGAGCCGTCCAGCACCGCGCTGCCCGATTCGGGCGCAACCAGGCCGGTGAGCGCCGAGGCGACGGTGGACTTCCCCGAACCGGATTCGCCCACCAGGCCCAGGGTGGCACCCCGGCGAATCCGGAACGACAGATCCTTGACCGCGTGCACCACCGACCTCCCCGTCGGGGTACTCACCGGGAACCGGATGTCGAGGCCGTCGACGTCGAGCAGCACCGGCGCGTCGGACGCCGCGGCGGGCGGTCCACTGCCGCCCAATACCGGCCGGGCGCTGAGCAATTCGCGGGTGTAGGGCTCGCGGGGCTGATCGAAGATCTCGTCGACGCTCGCCTGCTCGACGATCTCCCCGCTGCGCAGCACCGTGACGGTGTCGGCCACCTCGCCGATGACCCCGAGGTCATGACTGATCCACACCACCGCGGTCCCGAAATCGCGCTGCAGGTCCCGGATCAGTTCGATGATCTGGGCCTGGGTGGTGACGTCGAGCGCGGTGGTGGGCTCGTCGGCGATCAGCAGTTCCGGATCGCAGGCCAGCCCGATGGCGACCATCACGCGTTGGCGCTGCCCGCCGGAGAGCTGATGTGGATAGCTGCGCAGCCGGTTCTGCGGTTCGGGCAGACCGACGGCCTCCAGTAGTTCCAGCGCCCGGGTGTGGGCCTGTCTACGCGTCTGATTCTTGTGCGTCTCCAGGGATTCGGTGATCTGGCGTTCCACCGTCAGCAGCGGGTTCAGTGAGGTGCCCGGATCCTGGAAGACGAACCCGATCCGGCCGCCGTGCACCCGGCGCAGCGAGCGTGCCGACGCGCCGACGAGTTCCTGGCCGCCGGCGAGCATGCTGGACCCGCTGACCTGGGCGCCCGGCGCGTCGAGCAGTCCGGTGGCGGCCAGCACGGTCATCGACTTGCCGGACCCGGACTCACCGACGATGCCGAGGGTCTGTTCGGGTTCGACGGCCATCGACACCTCGCGCACGATCTCCCGACGCCCGATGCGCACCGCCAGCCCGCTGACGGCAAGCACTGAACCACTCATCGCCGCCTCCGCGCTTCGATCATGGTGCGCTGCTTGGGGTCCAGGACATCACGAAGGCCGTCGCCGAGCAGGTTGCAGGCCAGCACGATGACGAAGATGGCCAGACCCGGGAACACCGCCATCCACCAGGCCAGCGTGACGAAACCCTGGGAGTCGAAGATCATCCGCCCCAGCGATGGTTGCGGAGGCTGTAATCCCAGCCCGAGGAAGGACAGCGCCGCCTCCGACAGGATCGCGAAGGCCAGCGACAGCGATGTCTGCACGATCAGCGGGCCGGTGATGTTGGGCAGGATGTGCCGGGTCAGGATGTAACCCGAGCCGGTGCCCATGGTGCGCGACACCGCCACATACGGCTCCACCCGGACCGAGAGGGTGCTGGCGCGGGTCACCCGCGCGAAGATCGGCACGTAGACGACGCCGATCGCCAGGATCGTGGTGGTCAGGCCCGGCCCGAGGACGGCGACGATGGCCAGGGCCAGCAGCAGCACCGGGAACGCGAACATCACATCGACGATCCGCATCACCACGGTGTCCAGCCAGCCGCCGCGGTAGCCGGCCAGCACGCCCAGCGTGACACCGACCATCGCGGCAAAGGCGACACTGACCACCGCCACCTTCATCGACGCCTGCACGCCCATCAGCACCCGTGACAGCACATCGCGGCCCAGTTCGTCGGTGCCCATCCAGTGCGCGCCGCTGGGTGGACGCAACGCCTGGGGCACATCGACGTCGTTGACGCCGTACGGCGTGATGAAGGAGGCGGTCAACGCGATGACGACGACCCCGGCGAGCACCAGCGCGCTCAGCACGGTCACCGGGTTGCCGGCCAGCAGCCGCCAGGCCCTGGTCCGCTGGTCGCCGGCGAGTCCTTGTTCGGTCATGACAGCCGGATCCTCGGATCGACGACCGCGTACAGCAGATCGACCAACAGGTTGACCACCAGGAACAGCACCGCCATCAGCAGGACCGCGCCCTGGATCACCGGGTAATCCCGCGCGGCCACCGAGTTGAACACCAACCGGCCCAGGCCGGGCCAGGCGAACACCACTTCCACGACGATGATGCCGCTGAGGATGGTGGCCAGCTGGATGCCGGTGATGGTGAGGATTGGGACCAGGGCGTTGCGCACGGTGTGGCGCATCGTCACCACCCGGGGTGGAAGGCCTTTCGAGCGGGCGGTGCGGACATACCCCATGGCGGTCACCTCCAGCACCGCCGACCGGACATAGCGGGTCAAGATGGCCGCTGCCACCAGGCCGACGGTCAGCCCGGGCAGGATGACGTGGCGCAGCCAGCCGCCCGGGTCCTCGAACAGCGGGCGGTACCCCGAGGTCGGCAGCCAGCCCAGCACCGTGGAGAACAACGAGATGAGCAGGATGCCGAGCCAGAAGTCGGGCACCGACACCCCGAATTGGCTTGTGATGCGCACGATCGCGTCGCTGGCCCGGCCTTCCCGTAGCGCGGAGTAGATCCCGGCGGGCAGCGCGATCGCCAGGGCCAGGGTGATGCCGACGAGCGCGAGGGACACCGTCGCCGGCAACCGCTCCAGCAGGATCTCGGTGACGGGGTCGCCGTTGCGAAAGCTGACGCCCAAGTTGCCGGTGGCCGCATGCCCGAGATAGCCGAAGAACTGGCCGATCAGCGGCTGGTCGAGTCCACTGGCCTGGTGCAGCGCCGCGTACGCCTCGGGCGTGTAGCGGGTGCCGAGTGCGATCCGCACCGGATCGCCGGGGACCAGGTGCACCAGCGCGAACACCACGATGAGCACACCCACCAGCACCACCAGCGAGTACGCCAGCCGCCGGGCCAGGAATTTGAGGACCGTCACCGCTGGCACCTGCTCTTCGCGCACGCGCTCATCGGTCCGCACCGCTGGAGTCCAGGACGGCGTCGCGGAACCGGATCGCCTTGTCGCGCCGTGCCTCGTACCCGGACAGGCCGGGGTTCCAGGCCTGCAGCACCGCCGGGTTGTACAGATACAGGTAGCTCACCTCATCGGCGATCAGGGTGGCCGCCTGCGCGTAATCCTCTTTGCGCGCTTGCTGGTCGGTCTCGGTGCGGCCCGCATCGAGCAATGTGTCCACCCGCGGGTCGGAGAATTTCTGGGCATTGCTGGTGCCGTTGGTGTGGTGCTGGGCGTAGTAGAAGTCGTCGGGGTCGATATTGCCCAGCCAACCCATCATCAGCATGTCGAACCGTCCGCTGTTCTGTTCGTCGAGCCAGGTGGCGAAGTCGACGGTGCGAATGTTCGCGGTGATGCCGAGGGGCGCAAGGTTGTCGGCGATCACCTGAGCGGCGGTGACGGTCTGCGGATACTCGGTGGTGACCAGCAGGTCCATGGTCGACGGTGTCACGCCGGCCTCCTGCAACAACGCGCGGGCCTTGTCCAGGTTTTGGCTGTAGCGGTCGTAGCGCACGAACCACGGGTTGCCTTCGGGGATGGCCAGTTGATTGGCCTGCGCCGTACCGTAACTGGTGGCCTGCACGATCGAGGGCCGGTCGATGGCATAGGCGACGGCCTGCCGGACGCGCACATCGTTCCACGGCGGCCGGGCCAGATTCATTGCCAGATACCAGTAGTCGTTGCTGGGTGTCTGGGCGAGGTGCAGCGAGTCGTCGTTGCGCAGCTGGGTGACCCGCTGCGCCGGCACGGCGTCGGTCCAGTCGACTTCACCGGCCTGCAGAGCGGACAGCGCGGTCGACGGTTCACTGATGAACCGGTAGGTCACCCCGGGAACCTTCGGGGCACCGCCCCAGTACCTTTCGTTGGCGCGCAGGGTGATCGAGTCACCGCTCTTCTGCCCGACGAAGGAGAACGGGCCGGTGCCGACCGGGTGCGTCGCGATCTGTCCGTCTTCGACATTGGCGCGCTGCACGATCGCCATCCCCTTGAATCCGCCGAGATTGGTCAGCAGATTCGGCCTCGGACGCGCCAGGGTGATGCGCACCGTGAGGTCGTCGGTGGCGCTGACATCGGTGATGGCACTGAACTTGTCGACGTTGGTGAGTTCCTCGTCGATGATGCGGCGGTAGGAGTAGACGACGTCGTCGGCGGTCAACGCACTGCCGTCGTGGAAGGTCACGCCGGGCCGCAGCCGGAAGGTCCAGACCAGCTGGTCCGGGGAGGTCTCCCAGGATTCGGCGAGCGCGGGGCGCATGTTCAGCTCGGAGTCGGGTTCCACGAGCGTGTCGTAGACGTTCTCCAACACTTCGAAGGAGAAGTAGGCACTGGTCTTGTGTGGATCGAGCTGGTCGGGTTCCCCCGAGATCGCGGCGATCAGATTGCCTGCGTCCTGGCCCAGATCGACGCGCTGACCGGTGGAGCATGCCGCACACGTGAGAACGACCATGGCGGCGAGCACGGCCGCGAACAGTCGCATATCCGTCACTTTCCGCCTCGGCCTACAGGTCGTCGACGTCTACCCGCCTCGTGGGGCTTTTACACTTTCCGGGGGTTCGGGCAGGTCAGGACGCTGCGGCCCGGGGTCGACCGGCTGACGAGCTCAGACGTCGCTGGTGGTGTACCGCGTCTTGACCGGAGGTGCGGTCAGCAACGCAGGCACCTCGGTGAGCTTGCCTTCGCCGGCCCGGAAGGCGCGGTAGGCCTCATCGTGGGCGACGGACTCCCAGAGTTCGTAGATCAGCCAGTGGTCCTCGTCGGTCTCGTCGACGAGGACATCGGTACCCAGATTGCCGGGGAACGCCCGGGTATCGGCGAGGGCCCGGCGGAAGATATCGCGCGCGGCGGCGACGGATTCGGGCTTGATCTTCAGTTCGAGGACAACGGTGACCCCCATGGACGACAACATACCGCCGCGCGTCACAGGCGTTGCAGCGTGATGACGGTGACGTCGTCGTCGGTTTCGCTGGATGCCAGTGCATTCGAGATTCCCGACGCGGACAGGTCACCGGCCTGGCCGAGCAGGCCGGCCAGCCTGGCCATCCCGTCGTCGATCGTCGAGTCGCGTCGCTCCACCAGGCCGTCGGAGAACATCACCAGGCCCTGTCCGTGTTCGAGGGTGAAGGTGCTCGGCACGTAGTGCACGCCCCGCACGCCGATCGGCGGGGACAGCCGCACCGGTGCCTGCTCGATCACCGGGCCGGTGCGATAGGGCATCAGGTGCCCGGCCGAGGCCGCCTCGACCTGCCCGGAATCCAGATCGACCAGGGCGGCGATCACCGTCGCGAACGTACGGGGCATCAGATGCAGGCTGAACGCATTGAGCTGACTCAAGGCCTGCGCCGGTGTGGCCCCGGCGAACAGTTGTGAGCGCAACGCACCCCGGAGTTGTGCCATCGCCCCGGCGGCGGGCAAGCCGTGGCCGGCGACATCACCGAGCAGCGCGATGAGCCGCCCGTCCGGGAGCTGGAAAGCGTCATACCAATCGCCGCCCACCCGGCCGCCGGCGGCGGGACGGTAGTCGGCCGACAGCTCCCAGCCCGGGACGGACGGCAAGGAGGCGGGTTGCAGGCTGCGCTGCAGCATCTCGGCGGCCCGCAGCGCCCCGCGGGTGCGGCGGTACAGCTCCTCGACGAGGTGGCGGCGGAGCGTCTCGGCGGTTTCGAGCTGGACCTGTCCCCAGGGCTCACCGCATCGTTGGACCACCTCGCGCCACCGTTCGAAAGACTTGCGCGGACTGAGCCGGACCCCGTCACCCTCCTGCACCGCGATGGCCTTGTTGTGCGGGTCGCCGCCCCAGTCCACCGCGCGCAATGCCTCCTGGCGGAACCAGATGATGTATTGCTCGTCGGGCAGGTTCAGCGCGAGGGCACCCGCCGCGGCACCGGGATCCAGTCCGGGGAAGTCGTCGGCCAAACATTCGGTGGAGGCGATTTCCGCACCGGCGCCCCGCGCCCAGGCCGCGACCTGTGCCACCACCTTTGCCTCCGGCACGGCCCCCCGTTCGTGGTACTCGCCGCCGAGGCTGACCGCCACGCCGGCGGCGGGCAGCAGGTCCAGCAGGCTGGGGGAGCGCAGCAGTGCCGACGCGACGGATTCACGCTCGTCCAGTGTTGCCGCGGTTACGTGGGCGAGCATGGACTGGGCTGCCAGGCGCTCGCGCAACTGGTCGTCGTCGAACCGGTCGATGAGGCGCAATGACAGTGTGGAACCGAGGAATTCGGCGGCGGCCCGGGCGCCGTACGGCGGCAGGTGCGGCCCGGCGTAGTGGTGGCACGCGATCAATCCCCAGAGCCGGCCGTGGCGCAGCAGCGAAATCGACATCGATGCGCGCACACCCATGTTCTGCAGGTATTCGATGTGGATCGGCGACACGCTGCGCAGGGTGGCGTGCGTGAGATCCAATGGGGTACCGCTGTCCGGGTCCATCGTCGGCACCAGCGGCGCCGGCGTGTAATCGACATCGGAGATCAGACGCAGCCAGTTCTTCTCGTACATGGCCCGGGCCTGCGCCGGGATGTCGCTGGCCGGATAGTGCAGGCCGAGAAAGGAATTGAGGTCAGCGCGCTTGCTTTCGGCAACGACTTCGCCGTTGTAGTCACGGTCGTAGCGGTACACCATCACCCGGTCGAATCCGGTGAGATCGCGGACCGCGCTAGCGGTGCTGTCATACAACTCGGCCGTCGACGAAGCCCGGTTCAACTCTTCGACTGAATTGCGCACCGCCTGATAGGTGTTCGGAAAAGAGAACGGCCTTGCCCCGTAAGCGATCTCGAGTTCGACAAGCAGGACGCCGCCCGCTTCGCGATTCAGCAGTGCGTCGAAGGCGAGTTGCCGCCCGGCCACGGTGAGCTCCAACTCCAGCGGATTGCGTTGTCGCAGATCGCCGAACGCCGCCGCAGACTGCTGGACCCGGGCGGCCTGCGCGGTACCGATCAGCGCTGACAGGTGCTTGCCCAGGACCTCGTCGACGGACACGCCGAGCAGATCGGCGACGTTCGCGCTGATCTGGCGGATCTCGAAGTCGGGCTCCCGGACCACCGCGAGCACCCCCCGCGGCTGGACGCTGCCCGGGATGTGGATCGGCTCGCGCGCACAGTTGTCCAGATCGATGGGTGTGCCGGCGGGCAGCAGATCTCCGGCGTCGGCGCCGTCAGTATTGTCACGCGAAATTGGTCCAACCCCCAGGTGCGATGCTGTCTTCCCGTCTCGAGAGTGCCAGGTCAGCGCTTGTCTGGTCGCACCGGCGTGGCGGTTGCCGTAGGCTCGCCATCAGCAAGCGTTCTAACTTGCCCGGTTGAGCCACAGCCCGCGAGACATTGCGCGACGAATCTACGCTTCCGCGAGGTATTCGATGACTCAGCAATTCGTATCCGGTCCATCGTCGTTGGTATGCACCGAGACGTGGCACGCCACGACCGTGGTGGTCAGCTGCTCCGGTGTGGTCGACATGCTCACCGCGCCGCACATGGGTCAGCTCATCGCGTCGGCCCTGGACAAGCGGCCCTCGGTGGTGATCATCGACCTGACCGAGACCACCATGTTCGCGTCCTGCGGTATGTCGCTGCTGGTCGAGACGCAGGAAAAGCTGTCCGAGGGCGCGTCGCTGATCGTCGTCGCCGACGGGCCCATCACCCGGCGTCCGCTGGAACTGGTCGGGCTGTCGGCGTTCCTCACCCTGCGCTCCACACTGGCTGAAGCGCTCGGAGAAGTGTCGGTCGTCGAGGGCTGAGACACCCGCACGCGCATCGTGCACGATGGCCCCATGACTGTCGTATTCGTGCATGGGAACCCGGAGACGAATGCCATCTGGGGGCCGTTGATCGACGCCCTCGGGCGTGACGATGTCGTCACGCTGTCCCCGCCCGGGTTCGGCGCCCCGCTGCCAGACGGGTTCGACCCCACCTACCTGGTCTACCGGGACTGGCTGGAACAGGAACTCGAACGGATCGAGGGGCCCATCGACCTGGTCGGTCACGACTGGGGCGGCGGGCATGTCGTCAACGTCGTCATGCACCAGCCTGAACTGGTCCGGAGCTGGGTCAGCGACATCGTCGGGGTCTTCGATGCCGAATACGTCTGGCACGACCTGGCGCAGATCTGGCAGACGCCGGGGGCCGGCGAGCAGCATGTCGCGGCGATGATGGCGGGCAGCGCCGAGGAGCGGATCGCGGCGGTGTCCGCCATGGGCGTCGGACCCGAGATCGCTCCGGCCCTGGTTGCGGCGCAGAACGCGGACATGGGCGCGGCGATCCTGCGGCTGTATCGCTCGGCGGCCCAGCCCGTGCTCGCCGAGGCGGGAGGCGCACTCGAAAACGCCGCAGCACGTCCTGGCCTGGCCATCCTGGCCACCGAAGACCACTTCGTGGGTTCCGAGGAGATCAGGCGCCGGGCGGCAGGCCGTGCCGGCGCCCGCACCGAGGTCCTGGATGGCTTGGGGCATTGGTGGATGATCGAGGATCCGGCCCGCGGCGCCGAGGTGCTCACCCGCTTCTGGGCCGCCCTCTGACGCTCGGCGAATAGGAACTCGGGGTCTGGTCGCCGTACCCTTGCGCGGTGACTGCGATCGATCCGGACAAGCTGCGCGCCTGCCTTCAGGTGCTGGCCGATGTCGAATCGCTGCCGCCGGAGCACCCCGACGCGGTCGCCGTCCGACGCGCCACCGCCGGCATCTTCAAGTCGGTGCGCAAGGCGCGCAGGCACGCCAAACGCGACGCGGTGGCCGAGGCCGACAAGGCCGTCATCGCCGCGACGGCCACCGGGGCGCCCGGGCGTATCGACGACGAGACCGCCGGCCTGCCGCTGGTGTCGTCGGTGACCGGTGCCTCCGCGGGAACCCTGCTGCGGTCGCGGGCCTGCTACATCTGCAAGAAGCAGCACACGGTCGTCGACGCCTTCTACCACCAGCTGTGTCCGGAATGCGCGGCGTTCAGCCATGCCAAGCGCGATGCCCGCACCGATCTCACCGGCCGCACCGCGCTGCTGACCGGCGGGCGCGCCAAGATCGGCATGTACATCGCGTTGCGCCTGCTGCGCGACGGTGCGCACACCACCATCACCACCCGCTTCCCGAACGACGCGGTGCGCCGCTTCGCCGCCATGGAAGACAGCGCCGACTGGCTGCACCGGCTGCGCATCATCGGCATCGATCTGCGAGACCCCGCCCAGGTGGTGGCGCTGGCCGACACGGTGGCCGCCCACGGCCCGCTGGACATCCTGATCAACAACGCCGCCCAGACGGTGCGCCGGGCACCCGGCTCCTACTCGGCACTCGTCGAGGCCGAACGCAGCGCGCCGCCGGAGCTGGCGAAGGTCGATGTGGTCAGCTTCGACCGGGTCAGCGATGCGCACCCGGCCGCTCTGGCGGGCAGCCTCGCCGACCACCAGACCCCGCATGCGCTCGCAGAACTGGCCTTGACGGCTCGCAGCGCCTCACCGGAACGGATCGCCGCGGGCACCGCCATCGATGCCGGCGGGCTGCTGCCCGACACGGCGCCGGTCAACAGCTGGACCCAGCGCGTGCACGAGGTCGACGCGATGGAGCTGCTGGAGGTGCAGCTGTGCAACCAGACCGCGCCGTTCATCCTGGTGAGCCGCCTGCGCCCGGCGATGGCCGCCTCACCGGCCCGGCGCAAGTACGTTGTCAACGTCTCGGCGATGGAGGGTCAGTTCGGCCGTCGCTACAAGGGCCCCGGGCATCCGCACACCAACATGGCCAAGGCCGCGCTGAACATGCTGACCCGCACCAGCGCCGCGGAGATGCTGGAGCAGGACGGCATCCTGATGACCGCCGTGGACACCGGCTGGATCACCGATGAGCGTCCGCACCCGACCAAGCTGCGGCTGGCCGAGGAGGGCTTCCATGCCCCGCTCGACCTGGTCGACGGCGCCGCCCGGGTCTATGACCCGATCGTGCGCGGTGAGGCCGGCGAGGATCTGCACGGCTGTTTCTTGAAGGACTACGCGCCCAGCGAGTGGTAGTTGCCCCCACTGTTCGCGAGATTGCAGATATCGCGTGAAAGTGCGAGTGGCTCGCGCAGAAACAGCAATCTCGCGGTGCAGGGGATTGCCACAACTGAAGTCCACTCTGCCTATTAACTTCACTTAGCTGCCGCCGTCGGTGCTCGTCGAGGCAACGAACGGACCTCGGAACCGGGTGTGGCGTTCTCCGGAAGTGCGTGTCGCCCTCGACGAACACGCCGGCCGGCGCGGCTGATCAGCTGTTTCCTGAGGGATTGCGCGCCCAGCGAGGCCATCGGGGATTGTCGGACCGACGCGCTACGGTGCACTCAAGAACGAGAAGCACACGGCAATTGATCGAAATGTAGTACCCCCGACAGGATTCGAACCTGCAACCGACCGGGTAGAAACCGGATGCGCTATCCGTTGCGCCACGGGGGCAAGTCGGACCACCGTAATTTACACCGCGGCGATGTCTTTGAAGAAACGGATGTGCACGACGTGGGCTGCTCGCACCGCATTCGACGAAATGGGCGATCAGTGGTTCGACATCACACCAAAGACAAGGGCGACCTCGGTGTCGCCAAAGCGCACGCCGACCTGGTGACCAAGGGGTTCTACGTGCTTTTCCCGACTACCGAGCACGCGCCGTTCGACCTCGTTGCGTACGCGGACGGTACGTTTCACCGGGTCCAGGTGAAATATCGGTCGGCGCGTGGAGGCGCTATCCACCTGAACCTCCGGTCCACATGGTCAGACCGCCACGGAGTTCATTCGACGCCCATCGACAAAGAAGCCATCGACCTGGTGTGCATCTACTGCCCGGAGACCGATGAGTGTTATTACATCCGGCCGATGGACCATGGCGCTTCTGTCAATCTACGGATCACGCCGACCAAGAACGGTCAGCAGAAACGAATCCTGCCGGCCGCATCATTCCGTGACCTGCCGGACAGACTCCCGAATCCTGCAGACGACATCCGCACCTCGGCGTGAAGCCGCGATGAATTCCGACGCCGCCGCCGGATGACAGCCACGAAAGCTGCGTCGCACCGCGGCGCCGCCGACTAGCGTGGACGCTGCACGGTGACCGCTGGTGGAGCGCCGTGCAGGAGGAGAGTTCGCGCGATGAGCAAGGTGCCGTTGGATGCGGCGGGGCTGCCCCAGAAACTGAACGGCGTCGACACATTGCTGCACCGCGGGGAGGCCAATCCCCGCACCCGGTCGGGCATCATGGGCGTCGAACTGCTTGACACCACCCCCGATTGGGAGCGGTTCCGCGCCGTGTTCGAGCAGGCGTCGCGCAAGGTGCTGCGGCTGCGCCAGAAGGTCGTGATGCCGACGCTGCCGACGGCGTCGCCGCGCTGGGTGGTCGACCCCGACTTCAACCTCGACTTCCACGTGCGACGGGCCCGGGTCCCCGAACCGGGCACCCTGCGCCAGGTGCTCGATCTGGCCGAGATCGCACTGCAGTCCCCGATGGACATCACCCGGCCGCTGTGGAGTGCCACCCTCGTCGAAGGACTGGCCGACGGCCGGGCCGCCACCATCCTGCACCTGAGCCATGCCGTCGCCGACGGGGTCGGCACGGTCGAGATGTTCGCCCACATCTACAACCTGGAACGCGATGTCGAGGTCGGTGAGCTTGCGCCCCTGCCGATTCCGCAGGATCTGTCGGCAAATGAACTGATGCGCATGGGCATCAACCGGCTGCCCATGAAGATCACCAACAGCATGCTCGGCCTGCTCGGCGGTGCGGTGCACGCGGTCACCAACGTGGTGCGTGACCCGGCCGCCGCGGTCAGCGGCGTCGTGGACTATGCGTTGTCGACCACCCGGGTGTCCCGGCCGGTCGCCGATCACTCGCCGCTGCTGCGCCGCCGCAGCCTCACCTCGCGCAGCGAGGCCATCGACATCGTGTTCGCCGACCTGCACAAGGCCGCCAAGGCCGCGGGCGGATCCATCAACGACGTCTACCTGGCCGGGCTGTGCGGCGCGCTGCGGTACTACCACGAGGCCCTCGGGATGCCCATTGACACCTTGCCGATGGCCGTCCCGGTGAATCTGCGCTCCGATGACGACCCGGCCGGCGGAAACCGTTTCGCCGGCATCAATCTCGCCGCGCCCATCGGCATCGCCGATCCGGAACGCCGGATCAAGGCGATCCGCTCGCAGATGACCAGCAAGCGCGAGGAACGCGCCATCGACATGGTCGGCACGATCGCGCCGATCGCGAGCTTCCTGCCCGACGCCGTTCTGGAATCGGCGGCCAGTTCGGTGGTGAACTCCGATGTGCAGGCCAGCAATGTTCCGGTCTACCCCGGGGACACCTTCATCGCCGGGGCAAAGGTGCTGCGGCACTACGGACTCGGCCCGCTGCCGGGGGTGGCGATGATGACGGTGCTGGTATCGCGCGGCGGTTACGTCACCGTCACCACCCGCTACGACCGGGCCGCTTTCGTCGACGACGCACTGTGGGCGGGCTGCCTGTTGCGGGGCTTCGACGAGATCCTGGCACTCGGCGGGGAAGGCCGGACCGTGCCGGCCTCCTTCGCCGACCCCGAAACCACTTCATCGAATGGGAGTGCTGCGCAATGAGTTCGGCGGACGGACAATCGGGCGGCTCGAAGATCATGCGGCTGCCCGGCACGGTGGCCGAGATCGAGGCTAGCCCCGAGGGGCCGCAGGTGGGTGCCTTCTTCGATCTGGACGGCACCCTGGTCGCCGGATTCACCGGCGTGCTCATGACACGAGATCAGTTGCGGCGCGGCCAGATGAGCGTCGGCGAGTTCATCGGCATGGTGCAGGCCGGCATCAACCATCAGCTGGGCCGCTCGGAGTTCGAGGATCTCATCGGCAAGGGTGCACGCATGCTGCACGGGAACTCGATCAGTGATCTCGACGAACTCGGCGAGCGGCTGTTCATCCAGCACGTCCGTGACCGCATCTACCCGGAGATGCGGGCCATGGTGCGCGCGCACCAGGCCCGCGGTCACACCGTCGTGCTGAGCTCCTCGGCGCTGACGGTGCAGGTGGAACCCGTCGCCCGGTTCCTGGGCATCGACAAGGTGCTGAGCAACAAGTTCAAGGTCGACGAGCACGGACTGATCACCGGCGAGGTTGAGGAGCCGGTCATCTGGGGTCCGGGCAAAGCTCATGCCGTACAGAAGTTCTCGGCGGCCAACGGTGTTGATCTGACCAGGAGCTACTTCTACGCCGACGGCGACGAGGACGTCGCGTTGATGTATCTGGTCGGCAACCCGCGGCCCACCAACCCGGCCGGGAAGCTGGCATCGGTGGCGCAGAAGCGGGGCTGGCCGATCCTGAAGTTCAGCAGCCGTGCCGGCAGCAGCCCGGTGTCCCAGCTGCGCACCCTGGCCAGCCTGGCGACCATCCCGACGGTCGCGGCGGGCGCCATCGGGCTGGGGTTGCTCACCCGCAACAAACGGGTGGGCGTCAACTTCTTCACCTCCAACTGGAGCAGGCTGCTGATGCTGACCACCGGCATCGAGCTCAACGTGCTGGGTGAGGAGAACCTGACCGCGCAGCGCCCGGCCGTGTTCATCTTCAACCACCGCAACCAGGCCGACCCGATGATCGCCGGCCGGCTGGTCAACGTCGACTTCACCGGGGTGGGCAAGAAGGAGCTGGAACGCAACCCCTTGATGGGTCCGCTCGGCAAGGTGATGGACGCGGCCTTCATCGACCGCGACGACACCCAGTCCGCCGTCGAAGGACTGCACAAGGTGGAAGAGCTTGCCCGCAAGGGACTTTCCATCCTGATCGCTCCCGAGGGCACCCGGCTGGACACCACCGAGGTCGGCCCGTTCAAGAAGGGTCCGTTCCGCATCGCGATGGCGGCGGGCATCCCCATCGTGCCGATCGTGATCCGCAACGCCGAGGTCATCGCGGCCCGCGATTCCAGCACCTTCAACGCGGGCAAGGTCGATGTCGCGGTGTACCCGCCGATCCCGACCGACGACTGGACCCACGACAACCTGGCCGACCGCATCGCCGAGGTGCGCCGGCTCTATCTGGACACCCTGCTGGACTGGCCGCGTGAGTCGCTGCCCGATGCCGCTGTCTATCAACGTATGCGGGGAGAAAAAGCGTGAAGCAGGTCGTCGAGGATTTCGCGAGCTTCAGCCCGACCGGCGACACCCTCGTGCTGGCCGCGGTGGCCTCGCCGGCCGAACAGGAATTGCTCGACGACTGGCTGCGTCAGCAGCGCCGGGACCGGCCCGAGGCCCGCGTCGAGGTGCTGCTGCTTCCGACGCATTCCGATGATCCGCCGGCCACCGTGATGGCCAGGCTGGTGGAACTGCTCTCGGCCGACCCCGGTCGATCGGTGGTGCCGGTCCGGGTTTTCTGGGTGCCCGGCGGTCTGCCCACCAGGTCCAAGGTGGTCGCGCTGATCTCCGGCCGCGACACCTACCGGCCGCCCGAGCTGCTGCAGCGGCGCATCCTGCGCAAGGATCCCGCGCGCGCCCGGGTGGTGGCCGGTGAACCCGCGAAGGTGTCCGAGCTGCGCCAGCAGTGGAGCGACACGACCATTGCCGAAAACCCCAGGGAGTTCGCCCGTTTCGTGATCCGCCGGGCGATCCTGGCGATCGAACGGGTGGAGCTGCGGCTGCTGGGGCCCGAATACAAGTCACCGCGTCTGGTCAAGCCCGAGATGCTGGCCTCGGCGCGGTTCCGTGAGGGCCTGGAGAAGATCCCGGGTGCCACGGTCGACAAGGCCGGCGAGATGCTCGATGAGCTGTCCACCGGGTGGAGTCGCTTCTCCGTCGACCTCATCCCGACCTTGGGCCGGGCCATCTTCAGCCGTGGCTTCGATCCCAGGATCGACTATGACAGCACCGAGATCGAATCGATGCGGCACAGCCTCGAAACCCACCCGGCGGTGCTGCTGTTCTCCCACCGGTCCTACCTCGACGGCGTCATCGTCCCGGTGGCCATGCAGGAGAACAGGCTTCCGCCGGTGCACACCTTCGCCGGGATCAACCTGTCCTTCGGCTTCATGGGTCCGATCATGCGACATTCCGGCGTGATCTTCCTGCGTCGCAAGCTCGACGATCCGCTCTACAAGTATGTGCTGCGTCAGTACGTCGGGTACATCGTGGAGAAGCGCTTCAACCTGAACTGGTCCATCGAGGGCACCCGGTCCCGCACCGGAAAGATGTTGCCGCCCAAGCTCGGACTGTTGTCCTATGTCGCCGACGCCTACCTCGACGGGCGCAGCGAGGACATCCTGTTGCAGCCGGTGTCGATCAGCTTCGACCAGCTGCACGAGACCGCCGAGTACGCCGAGTACGCCCGCGGCGGGGAGAAGACCCCGGAAAGCCTGGCCTGGCTCTACAGCTTCATCAAGGCGCAGGGCGAACGTAACTACGGCAAGATCTACGTCCGCTTCCCCGAAGCGGTGTCCATGCGCCAGTACCTGGGCGAACCCAACGGTCCCATCGCCCAGGACGAGGACACCAAACGGCTGGCCATGCAGAAGATGGCCTTCGAGGTGGCCTGGCGCATCGTGCGGGTCACCCCGGTCAATGCGACGGGACTGGTGTCGGCGTTGTTGCTGACCGCACGGGGCATGGCGCTCACCGTCGGGCAGCTGCACCACACCTTCCAGGACGCACTGGATTATCTTGAGCGCAAAGAGATTCCGATGACCAACAGTGCGCTGCGGCTGCGTACGCCCGAAGGGGTGCGCGCTGCGGTGGATGCACTCTCGGGCGGTCACCCGGTGACCCGGGTGGACGGCGGCCGCGAGCCGGTATGGCGGATCGCCAGGGACGACGAACATGAGGCCGCGTTCTACCGGAACTCGGTCATCTACGCGTTCCTGGAGACCTCCCTCATCGAACTGGCGCTCGCGCATGCCGCGCGCGCCGAGTCGGACTGGCTCGAGGTGTTCTGGACCCAGGTGATCCGGCTGCGCGATCTGCTGAAGTTCGAGTTCTATTTCGCCGACTCGGCCACCTTTCGGGAGAACATCACCACGGAGATGTCCTGGGTGCCGGACTGGGAGGAGAAAATCGCCTCGGGCCCGGACGGCATCGACGCTGTCCTGCAGACCAAGCGGCCACTGCTCGGTTCGGCGATGCTGCGGCCGTTCTTCGAGGCCTACAGAATCGTGGCCGATGTGCTGCGTGATGCCGCGGCGGAGATCCCGGAGGCGGAGCTGACCAAGCTGGCGCTCGGGGTGGGCCGCCAGTATGTGGCCCAGGCGAAGGTGCGCAGCGCCGAGTCGGTATCGGCGCTGCTGTTCACCACCGCACGCCAGGTGGCCGCCGATCAGGGGCTGCTACGCCGCGCCGATGATCTGTCGGAGCGGCGGACGGCGTTTCTGACCGAGATGCGCGGCATCCTTGCCGACATGGATACGGTCGAAGTCGCCTCCCGCGAGCAGTTCCTTGCGCGTGAGCGGGCCTCACGCCAGTCCGCGGGTCGCTGAGCGCGCCACTTACCCTTGACGGCATGACGATCGTCGCGCCACCCGTGCGCACCAGCGCCGTGTGGCCGACCCTGTGGGGCGTCGCCCTGCTGGCCGGCGCGGTGGCCGCCGGTATCGGCGGGCTGTCCATCGTGGATGCGCTGGCCGCGACGGGGCTGCCCGACCCGGGTCCGGCCACCACCTACGGGCTGCCGTTCGTGCGTGCGGTGGGCGAGATCGCCGCGGCCATCGCCGTCGGCTCGTTCCTGATGGCCGCCTTCCTGGTGCCACCTCAGCGCAGCGGCGTGCTCGACGCCGGCGGCTACCGCGCGCTGCGCACCGGCACCATCGCCGCCGGGGTGTGGACCGTGTGTGCGGTGCTGCTGGTGCCGCTGACGGTCTCCGATATCACCGGTGCACCGTTGGCCAGCAGGCTCGGCCCCATCGACGTCTGGACGGTCGCCAGCATGGTGGAGACCGCGGGTACCTGGCGCTGGACGGCCCTGCTGGCCGGGATCGTCACTCTGGTCAGCATCCCGGTGCTGCGCTGGACCTGGACCCCGGTGCTGCTGGCCGGATCGCTGGTCACGCTGCTGCCGCTTGCGCTCAGCGGGCATTCGTCCTCCGGTGGGGCCCACGACGTGGCGACCAACAGCCTGCTCATCCACCTGGTCGCCGGGGTGGTGTGGGCCGGCGGCCTGATGGCGCTGTGGGCACTCGCGGTGCGTGGCGGCGAGCATCTGGACGTGGCGGCACGGCGGTTCTCGGCGATCGCGCTGTGGTGCTTCGCGGCGATGGCCCTGTCCGGCATCGTCAATGCCCTGGTGCGGGTGCGTCCCGGCGAACTGTTCAGCACCACCTACGGCTGGCTGCTGCTCGGCAAGGCCGCGGCGCTGCTGGTGCTCGGTGTGCTCGGGCTGTTGCACCGCCGCCGCAGCGTCCGCGCGCTGGCCGACGATCCCGCCGCCCGCCGTCCGCTGATCCAGCTGGCGCTCGTCGAATCGATGGTGTTCGGGGTGACCTTCGGTCTCGCCGTGGCCCTCGGGCGCACCCCGCCACCGCCGCTTGCCGAACTGCCGTCGATCACCGCGGTAGAGATCGGCTATGACCTGGCCGGCCCGCCCACGTTGGCCCGGGTGCTGTTCGACTGGCGTTTCGACCTCATCTTCGGCACCGCCGCCATCCTGGCGGCCGCGATCTACATCGCCGGCGTGGTGCGGCTGCGCCGCCGCGGCGACGCCTGGCCGGTGGGCCGGACCATCGCCTGGTTGTGCGGCTGCGCGACGCTGTTGTTCGCGACGTCGTCCGGGGTCGGGCGCTACATGCCCGCGATGTTCAGCATGCACATGACGGCCCACATGATGTTGTCGATGCTGGTGCCGGTGCTGCTGGTGCTGGGCGCACCGGTGACCCTGGCGCTGCGCGCGCTGCCGACGGCGGGCAAGGACCGCCCGCCGGGAATGCGGGAGTGGCTGCTGGCCGCGCTGCACAGCCGGGTGTCGACGTTCTTCACCAACCCCTTGGTGGCGACCGCGATCTTCGTGGCCGGTTTCTACGGGCTGTACTTCGGCGGCATCTTCGATGCGGCCGCCGACAGCCACGGCGCGCACCTGGCGATGAATGCGCACTTCCTGCTCAGCGGCTACCTGTTCTACTGGGTGGTCATCGGGGTGGACCCGACGCCGCGGCCCATCCCACCCCTGGCCAAGCTCGCGATGGTGTTCGGCTCGCTGCCCTTGCACGCGTTCTTCGGTGTGGTTCTGATGGGGACGCAGAAGGTGCTCGCCGGCGATTTCTACCGGTCCCTCGACTTGCCGTGGCACACCGATCTGCTCGCCGATCAGCGTCTCGGCGGCGGCATCGCCTGGTCGACGGGGGAGGTCCCGCTGGTGCTGGTGATGCTGGCGCTGCTCATCCAGTGGCGCCGCAGCGACAACCGCACCGCCAAACGGCTGGACCGGGCCGCCGACCGCGACGAGGACGCCGAACTGACCGCCTACAACAACATGCTGGCGAAACTGTCCAAGATCGAGGACCGCTAACTGCCGTAGTTCACCGTGATGGTGCCGTCCCGGTTCACGCCGGTACCGGGTGCCGGGACCTGCTGCACCACCCTGGCGCGCCGGTCGCCGCCGGCGTCCATATCGGGCCCCTTCAGGAAAAGCCCGGTGAAGCCCAGCGCATCCAGTTGCGCCTTCGCATCGCCGTAGAGCAGCCCCCGCAGGTCGGGCATGGCGAACTGGTTGCCCCGGGAGACCTTCAGGGTGATCGGGGCGTCCGAGGCCACCGACGCACCGGCCGGCGGGTCGGTGGCGGCCACCTGGCCGGGCGGCAGTGTGCCGTCGGCGTCGGCCTGCAGGATGGTGGTGAAACCGGCGGTGTCGAGGTTGCGGAGGGCCTGCTCCACCGTCTGGCCGACCACATCAGGCACCGTCCGCGCCGACGGTCCCGAACCGACGAGGATGACGATCTCGTTGCTGGTGGCCGAATCCTGCTGAGCCGCCGGAACCGTCCCGATGACCCGGTCGAGTTCCTCGCTGGTCGACGCCTGCGGCATCCGGCGCACATCGTCGAAACCGGCGTCGGCGAGGGTTTTCACCGCCTCGTCGTAGGACAGCCGGGAGACATCCGGGATGCGGCGCTGCTCGGGCCCGGTCGACACGTTGACGGTGATGTCACCACCTGAGGAGACGGAGCCGCCGGCGGCCGGGTCGGTGCCGATCACCAGTCCCGCTTCGACCGATCCGTCGGGTGTGGCGTCCACCACCGGGCTCAGGCCGCTGTCCTGCAGTTGGCTCAGTGCCTCCTGCTGGGACAGCCCCGCCACATCGGGCACGCGCACGCGGTTCATGGCGCCCACGATGTAGACGCCGGCGATCACCAGCAGCGTGACGGCCACCAGCGCGCCGGCCATCACCCAGCGCCGCGATCTCCTGGGCTGCTCTTGCACGGGGAACTGCAGGGTGTTCGGGCCCCGGTCCGCCGGGGTGTCGTCGGTGTCGTGGGCTTCGGGGGCCTGTGGCGACTTCGCCTCGGGGGTGTTGCCGCTGCCGACCCGCCGCAGATCGGCGTGCATCTCGGCCGCGCTCTGGTAGCGATTCTCGGGCTTCTTGGCCAGCGCCTTGAGCACCACGGCTTCGAGGTCCGGGGAGATGCCGCCGTTCCGCTGTGACGGTGGGACCGGCCGCTCCCGGACATGCTGATAGGCCACCGACAGCGGCGTATCGCCGGTGAAAAGCGCTTGGCCGGTCAGCATTTCGTACAGCACGCAGCCCAGCGAGTACACATCGGTGCGGGCGTCGACCTGCTGGCCACGGGCCTGCTCGGGGGAGAAGTACTGTGCGGTGCCGACCACCGCGGAGGTCGCGGTGAGCCGGTCCCCGGTGGTCGCGTTCATGGCGCGCGCGATGCCGAAATCCATCACCTTCACCGCGCCGGTCGGGGTGATCATGATGTTGGCCGGTTTGATGTCGCGGTGCACGATGCCACGGCTGTGGCTGAACTCCAGCGCCGTGCAGACATCGGCGATGATGGAGATCGCCCGGCGCGGGGGCATCGCTCCGTGGTGCTGGATCAGCTTTCCGACGGTGTGACCGTCGACGTACTCCATCACCAGGAACGGCAGGTTGCCGTTCGGGGTCTGCGCCTCACCGGTGTCGTACACCGCCACGATGGACGGGTGGTTCAGCGCTGCGGTGTGCTTGGCCTCCCGGCGGAACCGCTGATAGAAGTTCGGGTCGCGGGCCAGGTCGGCGCGCAGGATCTTGATCGCCACATCGCGGTGCAACCGCACATCGCGCGCCTTGTGCACCTCCGACATGCCGCCGAAACCCAGGATTTCGCCCAGCTCGTAGCGGTCGGTCAGCTGCTGCGGCACGGTCATGGCGCGCTACCGATCACTTCGATGCCTGTACATCCCACTCGTTGATCTTCTCTCAGTGCCGACGCGGCGGGTTGCGAGACCCCGGTAAGTACCGGTTGTGCACAATGCCCGATCCATCCACAGCCGGCGGTGCGGTGCGGCTGCTACCGGCGGGCCTGTCGGTGTCCGTCGGGTCAATGGATGCACAGGCCGGCGACATCGCCGGCATCCAGAAATGAGCGAAAGGCAATGCCATGTTCGAGACCCCGTTCTCCGTCGTCGGCACCGTGGTCAACGACCCCATCCTGCGCCGGATCGGCGAACAGGAATTCCTCAAGTTCCGGTTGGCCAGCAACTCGCGCCGGCGCAATCCCGAGGGCAGCTGGGAAACCGCCAACTCCCTCTATGTGACCGTCAACTGCTGGGGAAAGGTCGCCCAAGGGGTGGCCGGGGTGCTGTTCAAGGGTGACCCGGTGGTCGTGGTGGGCCAGATCTACACCGACGAGTACGAGGACAAGGAGGGCAACCGCCGGTCCGCCGTCGAGGTGCGCGCGGTGTCGGTGGGGCCGGATCTGACCCGATGCCGCGCCAAGCTGGACAGGGCCCGGCCTGCGGCCGACCCGGTGTCCGCCTCCGCACCCGACGGTGGTGAGGACACCGAACACACCGACGAGCCGGGGGAGCTGCCGATCTCGGCGTAACCGGGCCGCCCGGTCGTGCCTAGGATGGTGCCGCGAGACTTTGGCGAACGAAAGGCAAGACGACGGCATGGCCGAATTCATCTACACGATGCGGAAGGTGCGCAAGGCGCACGGCGACAAGGTCATCCTTGACGACGTTTTCCTGAACTTCCTTCCGGGAGCCAAGATCGGCGTCGTCGGTCCCAACGGGGCCGGTAAGTCGAGCGTCCTGAAGATCATGGCCGGCATCGACCAGCCCAACAACGGCGACGCCTTCCTCCAACCGGGCGCGACGGTCGGCATCCTCATGCAGGAGCCGGAGCTCGACGACACCAAGACCGTTCGCGAGAACGTGGAGGCCGGCGTCGCCATCAAGGGCAAGCTCAACCGGTACAACGAGGTCGCCGAGCTGATGGCCACCGACTACACCGATGAGCTCATGGAAGAGATGGGCCAGCTGCAGGAGGAGCTCGACGCCGCCGACGCCTGGGATATCGATTCCCAGCTGGAGCAGGCGATGGATGCGCTGCGCTGCCCGCCGCCCGACGAGCCGGTCACCCACCTGTCCGGTGGCGAGAAGCGTCGCGTCGCGCTGTGCAAACTGCTGCTGTCCAAGCCGGACCTGCTGCTGCTCGACGAGCCCACCAACCACCTCGACGCCGAGAGCGTGCTGTGGCTGGAGCATCACCTCGCCGACTACAAGGGCGCAATTCTGGCGGTCACCCACGATCGGTATTTCCTGGACAACGTCGCCGAGTGGATCCTGGAACTCGACCGCGGCCGCGCCTACCCGTATGAGGGCAACTACTCCACCTATCTGGAGAAGAAGGCCGAGCGCCTGGAAGTTCAGGGCAAAAAGGACCAGAAGCTGCAGAAGCGGCTGAAGGACGAACTGGCCTGGGTGCGTTCCGGCGCGAAGGCCCGGCAGGCCAAGAGCAAGGCCCGCCTGGATCGCTACGACGAGATGGTCGCCGAGGCCGAGAAGACCCGCAAGCTCGACTTCGAGGAGATCCAGATCCCGGCACCGCCGCGGCTGGGCAACCTGGTGGTCGAGGTGAGCCATCTCGACAAGGGCTTCGACGGCCGCATCCTGATCAAGGACCTGTCCTTCACGTTGCCGCGCAACGGCATCGTCGGCGTGATCGGTCCCAACGGCGTCGGTAAGACCACGCTGTTCAAGACCATTGTCGGTCTGGAGGAGGCCGACAGCGGCGAGGTCAAGGTCGGCGAGACGGTCAAGCTGAGCTACGTCGACCAGAATCGCGGCGGCATCGACCCGAAGAAGAACGTCTGGCAGGTGGTTTCCGATGGCGCGGACTACATCGAGGTCGGGCAGAACGAGATCCCGTCCCGCGCGTACGTGTCGGCGTTCGGTTTCAAGGGCCCCGATCAGCAGAAGCCCGCTGGCGTGCTCTCCGGCGGTGAGCGCAACCGCCTCAACCTGGCGCTGACCCTCAAGGAGGGCGGCAACCTGATCCTGCTCGACGAGCCGACCAACGACCTCGACGTCGAGACCCTGTCCTCGCTGGAGAACGCGCTGGAGCAGTTCCCCGGTTGTGCCGTGGTGATCTCCCACGATCGCTGGTTCCTGGACCGCACCTGCACGCACATCCTGGCCTGGGAGGGTGACGACGACAACGAGGCCAAATGGTTCTGGTTCGAGGGCAACTTCGGTGCCTACGAGGAGAACAAGGTCCAGCGACTGGGTGCCGACGCGGCACGCCCGCACCGGGTCACCCACCGCAAACTGACGCGGGACTGAAACCTTCGGGACGCCGCGCGTGACGGCGGTGTTTCACTAAGGTTGCAGGCGTGTCCGGAACCACCGAGCAGTTGCACCTGAGTCAGGACGCGATTGCACAGCTGACTCACGCCTATGTCGAAACCCATCACGGCCCACACGGTGACGCGCCCGCGGCCGATACCGCGGTCACCGCTCCGATCGACCGCGGCGCGACGAAGGTGACACCGCAGCTGCTGTCGGCCCACACCACAGTGGGCCGCCGCCGCGCACCGGGGAGACCCTGGTGGCGGTGTACCCGGCCGATGACCCGGGAGGCTTCGGTCCGGCCATCCAGGTCGTCACCGACTACAGCGCGATGCTGATGGATTCGGTGACGGTGCTGCTGCACCGGCTCGGGGTCGCCTATGCGTGGGTGATGAACCCGGTGCTGCGGGCCCGCAGAGGCCCCGACGGTGAGCTGCTGGAGCTGGCGCCGGCCTCCGATCCGGATGCCCCGGACGGGGCCGACGAGATGTGGATCCACGTCCGGCTGGCCTCGACCGCAGATCCCGCGGCGGTCAACGAGGTGGCGGGCCTGCTGCCCTCGGTGCTCGCCGACGCCCGGCAGGTCGCGGCCGACTCGGCGGCGCTCAACGCGACACTGATCGGGTTGGCCAACGCACTGGATTCCGATCATGCCGGGCACTTTCCGGGCCCGGACCGCCGCGATGTCGCGGCCCTGCTGCACTGGCTCGGTGACGGCCACTACGTGCTGCTCGGCTACCAGCGGTGTGCGGTGCACAACGGGCAGGCCACCGTCGACCCGGCCAGCCGGCTGGGCATCCTCAAATTGCGCACCGATGTGCTGCCGCAGCTGACCGAGGCCGAGGATCTGCTGGTGCTGGCCCAGGCCACCATGCCCAGCTTCCTGCGGTACGGCGCCTATCCCTACATTGTCGTGGTCCGCGAGAACCCGGCCGGGCCGGCGTCCAACCAGGCCGTCGAACACCGATTCGTCGGGCTGTTCACGGTCGCCGCGCTCAACGCCAACGTGCTGGAGATCCCGTTGATCTCGCGCCGCGTCGACGAGGCGCTCGCGCAGTCGCATTCCGATCCGAGCCATCCGGGCCAGCTGATGCTCGACGTCATCCAGACCATTCCGCGGTCCGAGCTGTTCGCGCTGCACACCCCGGACTTGCTGGAAATGGCAAGGGCGGTAGTCGATCTCGGGTCCTTGCGGCGCACTTTGCTGTTCCTGCGCGCCGATCAGCTTGGTCACTTCGTCTCGGCGCTGGTGTACCTGCCGCGCGACCGCTACACCACCGCGGTGCGGCTGGCGATCCAGGATATCCTGGTCCGCGAGCTCGGCGGGGTCAGTATCGAATACGCCGCCAGGGTCAGTGAATCACCCTGGGCGGTGGTGCATTTCACCGTGAAGATGCCCGACGGCAGCCAGCGCGCCGATATCGACACCTCGGCCGACAACGAGGTCCGGATCCAGCATCTGCTGACCGAAGCTGCCCGTACCTGGGCGGACCGCCTGATCGGTTCGGTGAAGACCGAATCGATCAGTCTGGCCGACGCCGAGTACTACGCCGGGGCCTTCCCCGAGATTTACAAGCAGGCCTTCACCCCGCAGGCGGCCATCGAAGACATCGGGATCATCGAAGACCTGCAGGATAACTCGGTCAAGCTGGTGTTCCGGGACGGCGGTGCGGAGCGGGTGGACCTGCTCACCTGGTACCTGGGTGGCCGGTCGGCCTCGCTGTCCGAACTGCTGCCGATGTTGCAGTGCATGGGTGTCGTGGTGCTCGAAGAGCGGCCGTTCACCGTCACCCGGCCCGACGGACTGGTGGTCTGGATCTACCAGTTCGTGGTGTCCCCGCACCAGTCCATCCCCACCACGCCCGAGGCCGAGATCGAGGATGTGGCACAGCGTTTCGCCGATACGGTGACCGCGATCTGGCACGGCCGCGCCGAGATCGACCATTTCAACGAACTGGTGTTGCGGGCCGGACTGACCTGGCAGCAGGTCACCATCCTGCGGGGCTACGCGAAGTACCTGCGCCAGGCCGGATTCCCGTACAGCCAGTCCCACGTCGAGGGCGTGCTCAACGGAAATCCCCGCACGGCGCGGTCACTGGTCGAGTTGTTCGAGGCTCTGTTCACCCCGGAGGCCGATGTCGCGGACGCCGGCCGGAAACTGGACGCACAGGCCGCGGCGGCCGCGGTTGCCGCCGATATCGATGCCCTGGTCAGCCTGGACACCGATCGTGTGCTGCGGGCCTTCGCCGGCTTGATCCAGGCGACGTTGCGCACCAACTATTTCGTCGACAGCCCGGATTCGGCGCGCGCCCAGAATGTGCTGTCCTACAAGCTCAATCCGGGGCTGATCGACGAATTGCCGCTGCCCAAGCCGCGATTCGAGATCTTCGTCTACTCACCCCGTGTCGAGGGCGTACACCTGCGTTTCGGTTTCGTGGCCCGCGGGGGCCTGCGCTGGTCGGATCGCCGCGAGGATTTCCGCACCGAGGTCCTGGGCCTGGTCAAGGCGCAGGCGGTCAAGAATGCCGTCATCGTCCCGGTCGGCGCCAAGGGCGGTTTCGTCGTCAAATCGCCGCCGCAGCCCAGCGGGGACGCCGCGGTGGACCGTGATGCCACCCGTGCCGAGGGGGTGGCCTGCTACCGGCTGTTCATCTCGGGCCTGCTGGACCTGACCGACAATGTCGACAAGTCCAGCGGCGCCGTGGTCACCCCGGCCGGGGTCGTGCGACGCGACGGGGATGACGCCTACCTGGTGGTCGCCGCCGACAAGGGCACGGCCACCTTCTCCGATATCGCCAACGACGTTGCGAAGTCCTACGGTTTCTGGCTCGGGGATGCCTTTGCCTCCGGCGGATCGGTGGGCTACGACCACAAGGCGATGGGCATCACCGCCAAGGGCGCCTGGGAATCGGTGAAGCGGCACTTCCGCGAGATCGGCGTCGACACCCAGTCCCAGGACTTCACCGTGGCCGGCGTCGGCGATATGAGCGGTGACGTGTTCGGCAACGGCATGCTGCTGTCCCCGCACATCCGGCTGATCGCGGCCTTCGATCACCGCGACATCTTCCTGGATCCCAACCCGGACGCCGCCACCTCCTTTGCCGAACGGGAGCGGATGTTCGCCCTGCCGCGATCCAGCTGGGCGGATTACGACCGCACGCTGATCAGCGAGGGCGGCGGCGTGTTCAGCCGGCAACAGAAGTCGATCCCGATCAGCCCGCAGGTGCGCCACGCGCTAGGCCTGCCCGACGGCGTCGAGGAGATGACCCCGCCGGCCCTGATGAAGGCGGTGCTGCTGGCGCCGGTGGACCTGTTCTGGAACGGCGGCATCGGCACCTACGTCAAGTCCGAGACCGAATCCGATGCCGACGTCGGCGACCGTGCCAACGACGCCATCCGTGTCAACGGAAACCAGTTGCGGGTCAAGGTGGTCGGTGAGGGCGGAAACCTCGGCGTCACCCAGCGCGGTCGTATCGAGTTCGACCTCGCCGGGGGCCGGATCAACACGGACGCGCTGGACAACTCCGCGGGTGTGGACTGCTCCGACCATGAGGTCAACATCAAGATCTTGATCGACTCGCTGGTGACGGCGGGCAAGGTGAGCGCCGATGAGCGCACCCCGCTGCTCATGTCGATGACCGACGAGGTGGGCCGGCTCGTGTTGGCCGACAACATCGATCAGAACGACCTGATGGGCACCAGCCGCGCGAACTCGGCCAGCCTGCTGCAGGTGCACGCCCGACTGATCAAGGAGTTCGTCACCGAGCGGGGACTCAACCGCGAGCTGGAGGCGTTGCCGTCGGAGAAGGAGATCCTGCGCCGCCACGAGCTCGGGATCGGCCTGACCTCACCGGAACTGGCCACCCTGATGGCGCACGTCAAGCTCTCCCTCAAGGACGAACTGCTGCGCACCGACCTGCCCGACCAGGAAGTGTTCGCCGCACGCCTGCCGCAGTACTTCCCGGTGGAGCTGCGCGACCGGTTCACCAGCGAGATCCGATCGCATCAACTGCGTCGCGAAATCGTCACCACGATGCTGGTCAACGATCTCGTCGACACCAGCGGGATCACCTACGCCTACCGGATGACCGAGGACACCGGTGTCGGTCCGGTCGACGCGGTGCGCAGTTTTGTGGCCACCGATGCGATCTTCGGGATCAGCGAGATCTGGCAGGGCATCAAGGACGCCGGGAACACCGGTATTCCGTGTGCGGTGACCGACCGCATGACGCTGGACCTACGCCGGGTCATCGACCGGGCCGGACGCTGGCTGATCAACTACCGGCCGCAGCCGCTGGCGGTCGGTGCCGAGATCAACCGGTTCGCAGAGAAGGTGGCGCTGCTGTCGCCGCAGATGTCGAAGTGGCTGCGCGGTGACGACAAGGCGATCGTGGCCAAGGAGTCCGGCGAGTTCGAGGCCCAGGGTGTGCCCAAGGAACTGGCCTACACCGTCGCCACCGGGCTGTACCGCTACAGCCTGCTCGACGTGATCGATATCGCCGATATCGCCGACCGTGATGCCGCCGAGGTGGCCGACGCGTACTTCGCGCTGATGGACCATCTCGGTATCGACGGCCTGCTCACCGCGATCTCGCAGCTCGAGCGCGACGATCGGTGGCATTCGTTGGCGCGCTTGGCCATCCGCGACGACATCTATGGGTCGCTGCGGGCACTGTGCTTCGATGTGCTGGCCGTCGGCGAGCCGGATGAGACCGGGGAGCAGAAAATCGAGGAGTGGGAGCTGACGAACAGTTCCCGCGTCGATCGAGCGCAACGGACCCTCGACGAGATTCACGCCGACGGACAGCTCGACCTGGCGACCCTGTCGGTGGCCGCCCGCCAGATCCGCAGCATGACGCGAACAACAGGAACGGGAACAAGTGGCTGAGCGTTTCACCACACCGGTGCCGGTGCGCTGGTCGGATATCGACATGTACCAGCACGTCAACCACGCCACCATGGTGACGATCCTCGAAGAGGCGCGCGTGCCGTTCCTGCACGAGCCGTTCGTGAACGACATCGACACCATCGGATTGCTGATCGCCGAGGTGAAGGTCACGTACAAGGGGCAACTGCGCCTGATGGATTCGCCCTTGCAGGTGACCATCTGGGTCAGCAGGCTGCGGGCGGTGGACTTCAACCTCGGCTATGAGGTGCGCTCGGTGCATGCCGATCCGGAGTCCAAGCCCGCGGTGATCGGCGAGACCCAGCTGGCGGCCTTCAATATCGAGGAGCAGAAGCTGGTGCGGCTGCTTCCGCATCACCGCGAGTATCTCCAGCGTTTTCAGCGATGAGCGCTTGCGCGAAGAGCAGACGGCAGCGCTGAGATGAGTAGTCCCGAACGCGGCGTGTGGCTGGACACCGCGCACCGAAAAGACCTGTCCACGTTCGTCGATCGGGCGCTGCGGCTCGATGACGCCGCGGTGATCCGGTTCCGCGAACGCCCGGGCACCGGCCAGGTGGTGGCCTGGGTGTCCACCGGCTTCGATGTGTTGGCCAGCCGGGTGGTGGCCGGGCGGGTGCGCCCCGCGGACCTGTCGGTGGGAGCCGACACCCTGGTGCGGTCGCTGTCGGCGGTGGATGCCTCCGGCTATGTCGAGCCGGGTTTCGCGATGGATTCGGCATGGCGTGGGGTGCTGCCACCCGATACCGGATTCGTGCACCTGGACGACGTACCGGCCTGGGCGATCCTGGAGTTGGTGGAGCGGGGCACCGCACTGGCCAAGGAACACAGCAGTGCGCACGGGCCGCCGGCGTCGCTGCTGGATCAGGAGGTCCTGGCGGTCAGCGCCGGCGAGACCACCGTGGGGATCCCGATGCGCTGTGTCTTCGCGTTGACCGCCATGGGGTTTCTGCCGCAGAGCGCCGATGTGCTGTCCACCGATGAAATCGTGCGGGTCCGCGTGCATCCGGCGTGGTTGCGGGTCGATGCGCGGTTCGGCACGGTGTACCGGCGCCTGGGCGACCCGGCGATGGTGCTGCGCTGAGCTACACCAACCAGGCGGCGGTATCCGGCGGCAACAGCCCGTCTTCCAGCGGCCCGCTGGACAGCAGCACCTCACCGTCCGGGAGCTCGATGGGCGCACGGCCCGCGTTGAACGTGCACACCAGTCCGCCGGGTCGCCGGAACGTCGAATCGCCACGCCATTCCACGGTGTCGCCGGCGAATTCCGCACGCCCGGTGCGTAACCCGATGGCCTGTCGGTAGAGCGCCAGGGTCGAATCGGGGTCGGCCAGCTGGGCCTCGACCGTCAGCGAGCCCCAGTCGGCGGGCATCGGCAGCCAGGTCTGGGTCGACGCAGAGAACCCGTACGGCGGAGTGGACCCGCTCCACGGCATCGGCACCCGGCAGCCGTCGCGGCCGCGCTCCATCCGCCCGGAGCGTTCCCACACCGGATCCTGCAGCACTTCGTCGGGGAGTTCGACATTGGGCAGTCCCAGTTCCGCACCGTTGTAGACGAATACGGTGCCCGGCAGGGCCAGCTTCACCAGTGCCATCGCGCGGGCGCGGCGCAGCCCGGCGGTGCCCTCGCCGTAGCGGCTGACCTCGCGCGGCACATCGTGATTGGACAGCGTCCAGGTCGGTGCCGCCCCGGCCAGCGCGGCGGCGTCCAGCGAGTTGTCGATGGCCGCCCGGATGCCTGCGGCGTCGTAATCGGTCTGCACCAGTTGGAAGTTGAAGCCCAGGTGCAGTTCGTCGGGGCGCAGGTACTTGGCGAACTGTTCGTTGCCGTGCACCCAGATCTCGCCGACGGTGACAGCGTCGGGATAGTCGTCGAGCACGGTGCGGATGAACCGGTGGATGTCGTGCACGGCGTCGTTGTCGAAGCGTGGGTCGTCGGCCTTGTTGCGCAGCAGCTCGTTGTCGGTCAGATCCATATCCGGCAGCGTCGGCGGCTTGGCCATCCCGTGCGCGACATCGATGCGGAACCCGTCCACGCCGCGGTCCAGCCAGAACCGCAGCGTCTTCTCGATGTCCTCGAAGACCTCGGCGTGCTCCCAGTTCAGATCGGGCTGAGCGGCGTCGAACAGGTGCAGGTACCACTGCCCGTCGTGCACCCGGGTCCAGGCCGGGCCACCGAAGATCGACACCCAGTTGTTGGGCGGTTGGTCGCCGACCCCGTCGCGGAAGATGAAGCGGTCGCGCCGCGCCGGATCGGCCAGCGCCTCGACGAACCACGGATGCGCCGAGCTGACGTGATTGGGTACCAGGTCCATGGTGACCCGGATGCCGCGGGCATGCGCCGCTTCGAGCAGGCGGTCCAGCGCGTTCAGGTCACCGAAGAGCGGATCGATATCGCGGGGGTCCGAGACGTCGTAGCCGTGGTCGGCCATCGGGGACACCATCACGGGGTTGAGCCACAGGGCCTGCACGCCCAGTTCGGCGAGGTAGTCCAGGCGCTCGGTGATGCCGTCGAGATCGCCGACGCCATCACCGTTGCTATCGGAAAACGAGCGCGGATAGACCTGGTAGAACACGGCCTTCGCCCACCACTCCGGGCGAGCGAAGCGACGGGGGATAGGCGGTGGCATCAGAACGCCGAGTTGACCATCGAATCGGCGGCCATCTGCAGGTAGTCCAACAGGGCTCGCCGGTGCGCATCGTCCAGGGTTGCCGAGTCGATCGACGCCACGGCGGTGTGCATGCACCGCAGCCAGGCGTCACGTTCGAGGTAGCCGATCCGAAACGGTGCGTGGCGCATCCGCAACCGGGGGTGTCCGCGCTGATCGGAATAGGTACGAGGGCCGCCCCAGTACTGCTCCAGGAACAGCCGCAGCCGCTCCTCGGCGCCGTCCATGTCGTCCTCGGGGTACAGCGGCAGCAGGATCTCGTCGTCGCGCACCTGCTCGTAGAACCGCGCCACGATCGCGGCGAACGTGGCGTGGCCTCCGACTTCGTCGTAGAACGAGCGTTGCGGCTGAGTCACCGCACCCATTGTTCCCGATCAGCCGCGGCGCCGTGGCGGTGGGAGGGGCCTGGAAGCGACGGCGATTAGCGCATCTAACGGAATTTTCACCGGAAGTTCACCGGACTGACCAGCGAACACCGACAAAATTGCCGTGCGATCGGCTTCAAATCGTGATGAACTGTCTTTCCGGAGGACGAATGTCGCAGCGCAAGAGAAGCCCTGCTCGACGACAGGGCTACCGATTCCCCACGGCCGTGGCCGATTCTGCCGGCGCGCACTCCGTACAAGTCGCCGACGTTCCGCCTGCCGCCCACCAGGGTTCTGTCTGGGGGCGGCGCAGGGTGCTGCTGCTGAATTCCACCTACGAACCACTCACCGCGTTGCCCATGCGGCGGGCCGTCATCATGCTGATGTGCGGTAAGGCCGACGTCGTCCACGACGACCCCTCCGGGCCGGTGATCCATTCGGCGACCCGCACCATCGTGGTGCCGTCGGTGATCCGGCTGCGCACCTTCGTGCGGGTGCCCTACCGCGCCCGCATCCCGATGACGCGCGCCGCGCTCATGCACCGCGACCGGTTCCGCTGCGCGTACTGCGGCCAGAAGGCCGACACCGTCGACCATGTGGTGCCACGCAGTCGCGGCGGCGAGCACTCCTGGGAGAACTGCGTCGCGGCCTGCTCGTCGTGCAACCACCGCAAGGCCGACCGGACGCTGGCCGAACTGGGCTGGTCGCTGCACGCGGCGCCCATGCCGCCCAAGGGACAGCACTGGCGACTGCTGTCCTCGGTGAAGGAATTGGACCCGGCTTGGGTCAGATATCTGGGCGAGGGCGCGGCGTGATGCGCGCTGCGATACGGTTTGCATCGTGAGTACAGGCTTAGCCCATGCCCTGATGGGTGGGATCCCGATCGTGGTGTTTCTGGTTTTGGCTGCGCTGGCCTACCGCCACAAGGGTCCGCACCCTGAGTCATACAAACTCGGCGACGAGTGGACCCACGACCCGATCCTGTGGGCGGCCGATGAGCCGGCCGATCACGGCCACGGTGGCCACGGGTCGCACGTGACGGTGGGAGGTGGCGCAAGTGGCAAGTGGTAGTCACGAACTCGCAACCACCCGCACCGACCTGGACCTGCCCTACGGCTACGCGCTGACGTCCAGTGGCCGCATCTCGGGAGTCACCGAGCCCGGTGAGCTGTCGGTGCACTACCCGTTCTCGACCAAGGACCTGGTCGCCCTCGACGTGGCGCTCAAGTACGGCTCGCGCTACGCCAAGGCCCGTTTCGCGGTGTTCATCGGCGATCTCGGTGCCGATACCGCCGCCACGGCGCGCGAGATCCTGGCCAAGGTGCCGACTCCGGACAACGCCGTGCTGTTCGCGGTGTCGCCCAATCAGAAGGCCATCGAGGTCGTCTACGGCGCCGATGTGAAGGGGCGCGGCATCGAGACCGCCGCACCGCTGGGCATCTCGGCCGCGCTCGGCTCGCTGCGCGACGGCAACCTCATCGACGCTCTCGTGAGCGCCATCAACGTCACCTCCGCGGCGGTCTCGCCGCGCTGACCGCTGTGCAATCGGCCCCGGTATCGAAACTCGGTACCGGGGCCGATTGCGCTACAGGACGGCCTGCGTCATCGACGTGCGGATCTCGATGTAGCGCGTCAGGAAGGTGCGCTCGTCGAGGCGCTTGCGCCGCATCCAGTGCGTGACTTCCTCATTGCACTTGCTGGCATTGCAGGCCGCGCACGCGGGCACCACGTTCTCGACCGTGTACCTGCCGCCGCGTGAGATCGCCATGACGCAGTCGCGCTGCATCGGCTTGTCGGTCACCCCGCAGTAGGCGCAGCCACCCCAGGCATCCCGGATGGCCGACCACTGTTCGGGGGTCAGGTCGTTGACGACGGCCTTGACCCGGCGGATGCGCTTGCGCGCCGCCCTGGCCCTACGACTGTTGCTGGCCGCCATCCCGACAGCGTATTGCCGGCGAGCGACCGCGTTTGTGCGCACCGTGCGGCGTGTCGGCGCACAGACGCGGCCGCTCGAGCAGAGATCAGCTCATATCGAAGGCGCGGGCCCGCAACGAGCGCTCCACACCCGCTCGTCCCTCCAGCACCAGGCGGTGCAGCGCGGGCGGCACATCCGGTCCGGACAGGAAGGCATCCGCGGCGTCCAGGCCGCCCTGGCTGATATCCCACGAGGGGTACAGCCCGATCACCACGGTCTGGGCGACCTCGCTGGACCGGCGTTCCCACACGCCCGCGATGGACGCGAAGTACAGGTCACGGAAGCGCGCGAGCAGACTGCCCTGCCCGGGCTGCGCGAACCCGCCGACGATCGCGCGGGTGGTGATGTTGGCCAGGGTGTCGTCCTCGATCACCCGCTGCCAGGCGGCGTTCTTCACCGTCACCTGCGGGCGGGCCGCGGCCGCGGCGGCGGCGTTGCGCTTACCGGCTGCCGTCGGGTCGCGCTCGGCCTCGGCGTCGATGAACGGGCTCTCGGTACCGTCGGCGTCGATCACACCGGCGGCCGCCAGCGCGGTCACGATGCGCCAGCGCAGGTCGGTGTCGATGACCAGGCCGGCCAGGTTGACCGCAGCGGGCTCGTTGTCCAGCAGGGTCGACAGCACGGCGATGTGGTTGGGCGACAGCACCGAGGTGCACAGCGCGTTCACGAACGCCAGCTGGTGATCCGAGCCGGGCGCCGACTCGCGGGCCCGGTCCAGCAGGGCGTCACCGAAGGCCGGCCAACCGTTCTCCGCGGCCCACTCCGGATCGGCATAGGAGTTCAGCGCGGTCTGGGCCTGCAGCAGCAGCCGCTGTGCCACACCGACTTCGGTCTCGCCGTGAATGCCGCCGATGACCAGCGTCACGAAGTCGCGGGCCTTCATCTCGGCCTCGCGGGTCATCTCCCAGGCCGCCGACCAGGCCAGCGTGCGGGGGAGCGGTTCGGCGATATCGGCGATGCGGGTCAGCACCGTCTGCAGGGACTGCGGGTCCAGCCGTGACGAGCAGTAGGTGAGGTCGTCATCGTTGATCAGGACGAACTGGCCACGCGGAACACCCACCAGCGCAGGCACATCCGTGCGTGCACCCTCGACGTCGAGTTCCTCGCGGTGCACCCGCACCAGTTTTCCGGAGGCATCTTCGTCGTAGACGCCGACGGCAAGGCGGTGCACCCGGGTTTCGCCGGCGCCCGGTGCCGCACCGGACTGCACCAGCGCGAAACGGCTGAACGCGCCGTCGGCGTCGACGTCGAAGTCGGCGCGCAGCGTGTTCAGGCCGGTGGTCTTGAGCCACTGCTGCCCCCAGCCGGACAGGTCGCGCCCGGAGGACTTTTCCAGTGCGCCAAGCAGATCGCCGAAGGTCGCGTTGTCGAAGGCGTGGTCGCGGAAGTAGTCGCGCAGGCCGGCCAGGAATGCTTCCAGGCCGACGTAGGCCACCAGTTGCTTGAGCACGCTGGCGCCCTTGGCGTAGGTGATGCCGTCGAAGTTCACCTCGACCGCGTGCAGGTCCGGGATGTCGGCGGCCACCGGGTGGGTGGAGGGCAGCTGGTCCTGGCGGTAGGCCCAGGACTTCTCCACGTTGGCGAACGTCGTCCAGGCCTGGGTGTACTCGGTGGCTTCGGCCTGGCACAGCACCGAGGCGAAGGTGGCGAAGGATTCGTTGAGCCACAGGTCATCCCACCACTGCATGGTGACCAGGTCGCCGAACCACATGTGCGCCATCTCGTGCAGCACGGTCTCGGCGCGGCGTTCGTAGCTGTACCGGGTGACCTTGGACCGGAAGACGTAGTCCTCCAGGAAGGTCACCGCGCCGGCGTTCTCCATGGCGCCGGCGTTGAACTCCGGCACGAACAGCTGGTCGTACTTGCCGAACGCGTACGGTTCACCGAAGTTGCGGTGGTAGAAGCCGAAACCCTGCTTGGTCTCGGTGAACAGCCGCTCGGCGTCCATGAACTCCGCCAGCGACGCCCGGCAGAAGATGCCCAGCGGGATGTCGCCGTGGTCGTCGGAGTAGACGTCGTCCCAGCGGGCGTACGGCCCGGCGATGAGCGCGACGAGGTAGGTGCTCATCTTCGGGGTGGTGACGAACGTGTGCAGGCCGTCCTGCACGGACTCGGTGGCCCCGTTGGAGATCACCTGCCAGTGCTCGGGCGCCTTGACGGTGACGTCGAAGGTGGCCTTCAGATCGGGCTGATCGAAGCACGCGAACATCCGCTTGGCGTCCGCGGTTTCGAACTGCGAGTAGAGATAGACCTCGTGGTCGACGGGGTCGACGAAGCGGTGCAGCCCCTCGCCGGTGTTCGAGTACAGGCAGTCGGCGTCGACGACGAGTTCGTTGTGCTCTGCGAGCCCGCTCAGCGCGATGCCGGTGGACTCGTCGTACCCGGAGACATCCAGCGCGCGGCCGTTGAGGGTGGCGCTGCGCACGGTGTCGGCGGCGAGGTCGATATAGGTGTCCGCGCCGGCCAGGGCGCTGAACGTCACGGTCGTGACCGACCGGAACGTCCGCTCGCCGGCGGTGAGGTCCAGATCGATGCGGTAGTTGTCGACGGTCACCAGCGTTGCGCGTTCGGCCGCCTGGTCGCGAGTCAGATTGGGGAGAGCCACGCCGACAACACTAATCGTCGGGGCCCAGCGCGCGCTGGGCCCCGGATCTAGAACCCGCCCAGGCCCGACCACCAGCTGTTTCCGGTGAGTCCGGCGAGACTGCCGAGCCCGGTGAGGCCATCCAGCCCACCGAGCTGGTCCAGGACCGTGCCGTCGGCGATCGATGACAGCATCTGCGGGCAGTACGCCTGAATGGCAATGCCTGCGAACAACGACGCCATCTGCGGGGAAACCCCGTTGTTCTGCACCGAGGTGACGGTCGAGGCGAACGACTTGCCCGGCTCGACCATCATGTCGCACACCGACCGACCGAGCGCGCTGGTGTCGGAGGAGTTCGAGTACCCGATGCCGGCATTGCTCAGCAGACCGAGGAAGTCTGTGTTGGTGTCGGCCTGCGCCGGACTGGCGGCGAGGACTGCGGTGGCCGCCAATGCGGTGGAGTAGGCGAGAACGGTAGAAGTGCGAGACATCATGGTGCTCCTGAGCTCTGTAGCGAGCGCCGTCGGCACTCTGGCAACTCAGGTAACGGTGGTGCACTTGGGTAACGTCGCTAACACGGTTCGATCAAGGTTTGCACCCTATGCGTTTCATGTGCGCCTGTGGTGAGCTGCTTGTGATCCATCGCAGGCGGGAACACGTCGCGGGTACGCACGGTTGTGCTGAACGAAAATCTGATATCGAGAGGATCCCCATGGCAGGCAACTCCGCAGGCAAGGACACCGCAGGATTCTGGTTCGACCCGCTGTGCCCGTGGTGCTGGATCACCTCGCGCTGGATCCTCGAGGTGGAGAAGGTCCGCGATATCGAGGTGAACTTCCACGTGATGAGCCTGGCGGTGCTCAATGAGGGCCGCGACCTGCCGGAGAACTACCAGGAGATGATGCAGAAGGCCTGGGGCCCGGTGCGGGTGGCGATCGCCGCCGAGCAGGCCCACGGTTCGGAGGTGCTGTCACCGCTGTACACCGCCATGGGCACGTTGATCCACAACGAGGGCAACAAGGACTTCGACGACGTGATCGCCAAGTCGCTGGAGCAGGCCGGCCTGCCCGCCGACCTGGCCCAGGCCGCGAGCAGCGACGCCTACGACGACGCGCTGCGCAAGAGCCATCACGAGGGCATGGACGCCGTCGGCGATGACGTCGGCACCCCGACCATCCACGTCAACGGCGTCGCGTTCTTCGGCCCGGTGCTCTCGCGGATCCCGCGCGGTGAGGAAGCCGGCAAGTTGTGGGACGCCTCGGTGATCTTCGCGTCCTACCCGCACTTCTTCGAGCTCAAGCGCACCCGGCACGAGGGGCCGGAATTCGACTAGTCACAGCCCCTGTAGCTGCGACAGCGTGGCGTGGGCGATCATGAACTAGATGATCAGGCCGGTGCCGTCTGCCGATTGCGAAGGACACCCTAGCGCGCCTGCTGACCTGCGGAATAGCCTGTCGGGCAAAGCATTAACAGGTGAACAACGGTGGTCGCACGGGTGTGGCGGGGGAGTACGACGACTGAATCCGAAGGTGTGACATTCGGTCGTTCCGGTTGCAAGCATGTGCCGCGCGCGTCAAAGTGCTCAGAATGACAGCGGCTGAACCCAGCACCGACGGCACCTACCGGGACCGCCTCGTCGCGGTAGAACCGGGTGGCAACGAGTTCATCGCCGAGGCCGACCGCCACGGTCGCCCGAGCCAACTGTTGTGGACCTGGGCGTCGCCCAACCTGGAGTTCGCCACCATCTTCCTGGGCGTGCTCGCCGTCTCGTACTTCGGCATGAATTTCTGGCAGGCCGCGGCCGGCATCATCGTCGGCGCGGGCCTGGGCGCTGTGGCGCATTACTTCCTGTCCGCGCGCGGACCGCAACTCGGTGTCCCGCAGATGGTGATCGGCCGGTTGCCGTTCGGTTTCAAGGGCAACGCGGTGCCTTCGGTGCTGATGGCCGTGACCGCCGGTGTCGGCTGGTTCGCCACCAACAGTGTCAGCGGCGCGTTCGCGCTATCGACGTTGTTCGGTATCGGCCCGCTGCTGGCCCTTGTCCTGGTGGTAGTGGTGCAGACCGCGCTGGCCTTCTTCGGGCACAACCTGGTGCAGGCTTTCGAGCGCTGGGCGTTCCCGGTGCTGGCGGTGATCTTCGCGATCACCTCGGTGGTCATCCTGACCCAGGCCGATCTGGGTGCACCCGCCGTCGACGGCGGTGTCGGCGGGCTGGGCGGCTTCCTGCTGACGGTGGGCACCACCTTCGGCTACGTCGCAGGCTGGGCGCCGTACGCCGCCGACTTCAGTCGCTACCTGCCGGCCACGGTCTCCCCGGTGCGCACCGGCTTGTTCGCCGCGGCGGGCCTGTTCTCGGCGTGCACCATCCTGGCGGTCGTGGGCGCTGCCTCGGTGACCATCGTCACCGCGGCCACCGACAATCCGACGGACGCGTTCACCAGCTCACTGCCGGCCTGGCTGGCCGCGGCCACTCTGCTGGCCATCACCGTCGGCGCCATCGCCGCCAACGCGATCAATGTGTACTCGGCCGGGATGGCCTTCGTCACCACCGGGATCACGCTGCCCGCGCACATCGCGCGGGCGCTGGCCACCGTGTTCTTCGGTGTGGCCGGGTTCCTCGTCGCCTGGTGGGCGCTGGCCGATGCCGCGACCAGCTACAAGAGTTTCCTGTTCGTGATCGCCTACTGGGTCGGCCCGTGGCTGGGTGTCGTGTTCGCCGATCAGTACCTGCGCCGCGGGCAGCGGGTCGACGGATTTCTCTATGACCGCAACTACTCCAACTGGCCGGGGTTACTGTCGTTCCTGATCGGTCTGGTGGTGTCGGTGCTGCTGTTCTGCAACCAGGAGTTGTTCGTGGGATTCGTGGTCCGCGCGGTGCCCGAGCTGGGCGATATCGGCTTCTTCGTCGGGTTCGTCCTCGCGGCGGGCAGCTATCTGGTGTTGTGCCGGTCCAAAATCCAAGCGGAACAGGTGGCTTTGTGAGTCCTGAGGACATGCTCGACGTCGCCGTCGGGGAGGCTCGAAAAGGGTTGGCCGAAGGTGGGATTCCGATCGGCGCGGCACTGTTCACCGCCGACGGTGTGCTACTGGGCAGCGGACACAACCGGCGCGTGCAGAATGACGACCCGTCCGTGCACGGCGAGACCGATGCCTTCCGCAACGCCGGGCGTCAGCGCGACTACCGGTCGACGGTGATGGTGACGACCCTGTCGCCGTGCTGGTACTGCAGCGGGCTGGTGCGCCAGTTCAACATCGGCGCCGTCGTCATCGGGGAGGCCAAGACGTTCTCCGGCGGTCATGACTGGCTGGCCGAGAACGGGGTGCAGGTCACCCTGCTCGAGGATCAGCGCTGCGTGACGATGATGGAGGAGTTCATCGCCGAGCACCCGGAACTGTGGAACGAGGATATCGGGGTGGCCGAATGAGTGCCATTGCCACCGTGGACATCTCACGCTGGTACGCCGGCGGCGATGACGCCGACGCGCTGGCGGCCGAGGTCGACGAGGGTTTGCAGCGTGCCGGGTTCATCGTGGTCACCGGCCACGGGGTCGACGCCGGGCTGGCCGCGCGGGTACGCGCGGCGAGTCGGGAGTTCTTCGCGCTGCCCGACGAGGTCAAGCACCGTTATTCGGTGCCGGTCGGCGGACACGGCTGGATCGGCCCCGGCGCGGAAGCCAACGCCTACGCCGAGGGCACCGAAACCCCGCCCGATCTGAAGGAGAGCTTCAGCCTGGGTGCCGAGACCCGCACCGGTGACCCGGAGGTGGACCGAATCTGGTTCGCGCCCAACGTCTGGCCTGCCGAGGTGGCGCACCTGCAGGGCCTGATCGACGAGTACACCACGGCCATGCGCCGACTCTCCGATGACCTGCTCGCGCTGTTCGCCCGGGCGCTGGGGCTGTCGGACAACCCGTTCGCGGCGTTGGAGAGCAGGCCCACCTGGACGATGAACATCAACCACTACCCGCCGGTGAGCGTGGTCGGTGAACCCGAGCCGGGACAGTTCCGGATCGGCCCGCACACCGACTTCGGTACCGTCACCGTGCTGGATCGTGAGCCGGGAGCCGGTGGCCTGCAGGTGTATTCGGAGGCCGAAGGCTGGGAGGACGCACCCTGGGAGCCCGGTGCACTGACGGTCAACATCGGTGACCTGCTGGAGTACTGGAGTGGGCGGCGCTGGCCGTCGGGGCGGCACCGGGTGTTGCCACCACAGCCGCACGCCCCCGAAGAGGATCTGGTGTCGCTGATCTACTTCTACGAGGCCAACCACGACGCGATCGTCACTCCGCTGGAGCCGCCGATCGGCCGCGTGTCCGGGTTGGCTCCGGTGACCTCGGCCGATTTCATCAAGGAACGCCTGGACGCCATCACCGTGGGTTAGCCCTGGACCGTCGGCCGGATCGACAGTTCGCCGATCTCGACCTCCCAGGGCTGGTCGATCACGAACTCGACCGCCCTGGCTATCGCGTCCGGGTCGAGCGCGAACGCCTGCATGCCAGCGCCGATCTCGGCGCGGATGGCCGGGTCGGTGATGGAATCACCGAACTCGGTGCGCACGTAGCCCGGCGAGATCGCGGTGGTCTTCAGTGTCCCGTCGGTGGACTCCTGGCGGAGGCCCTCCAGCACGGTGCGCACGGCATTCTTGGTGGCCGCGTACACCGCCATGGTCGGCACGATCTTGATGCCGGCGGTCGAGACGATGGTGACGAAGTGTCCGCGCCCCTGTTCTTCGAAGACGGGCAGGGCGGCGTCGATACCGTGCAGGACGCCGCGCAGATTGACGTCGATCATCGCGTCCCAATCTGCGCGGCGGCGGGCGGTCATCGGCGAGATCGGACCGATCCCGGCATTGCTGACCAATACGTCCAGCCGCCCGTACTCGGATACCGCGGTGTCGACGAGCAGTTGCAGATCCCCGGCGCGTGTGACATCCACGGTGACCGCACTGGCCCGTCCACCCGCCGCGCGAATCTGTGCGGCCAGCGTGTCGAGGCGGTCGGCGCGGCGGGCTCCGAGCACGACGGCGGCTCCGCGGTTCGCGAGCCGGCGTGCCGTGGCCGCCCCGATGCCGCTGCTGGCGCCGGTGATCGCCACCACCTTGCCCGTGAACGAATCCATCGCTAGCCTCCTGGGCTCATGTGGACAAACTGTCCGCTTCCATCTAATCGGACAACTTGTCCGTTTTCAAGGCGGGGGTGAGGTCCATGGCCGAGCGCACCGATGCGGCACGGAGCCGGGCGGCGATCATCGAAGCCGCACGCCAACTCGTCACCGAGCCGGGAGAGCTCAAGCTCAGCGCGGTTGCGCGGCGGGCCGGCGTCGGGCAGGCCACGCTCTACCGCCACTTCGCCACCCGTGACGAGCTCGTGCGCGCGCTCTACGACGGAGAAATCGATGAACTTGTCGCCCTCGCCCATGCGCTGCTCGATGAGCACCCGCCGCGCGAGGCGCTCAAGCTGTGGTTCACCCAGCTCGCGTCCTACGCGCGGGTGAAGTTCGGGGTGATGGCCGCGGTCGAGGCCTCGGTGTGGCAGGACATCGGGGCGCAGACGCTGGGCAAGCTGGGTCACGCGCTCGACGCGTTGTTGGCGGCCGGTCGTGAGGCCGGTGTGCTGCGCGGTGATATCGACTCGCGCGATGTGATCCTGCTGTCCTGGTTCTTGGCCCACGTCGAGGACGACGAATGGGCCGAGCGGACCCCGCGACTGCTCGACGTGATGCTCGACGGGCTGACGGCTCGCTGACTGCTCGGAGGAGCGTCTGCCAGAATGACCGCCATGCGCGTCTACATCGGTGCCGACCACGCCGGATTCGAGTTCAAGAAGACCATCATCGAGCACCTCAAGAGCAACGGCCACGAACCGATCGACTGCGGTGCCTACACCTACGACGCCGAGGACGACTACCCGGCGTTCTGCATCGACGCCGCGATCAAGACCGTCGCCGATCCGGACAGCCTGGGCATCGTGCTCGGCGGATCCGGCAACGGCGAGCAGATCGCCGCGAACAAGGTGCCCGGCGCCCGATGTGCGCTGGCCTGGAGTGTGGAGACCGCGCAGCTGGCCCGCCAGCACAACAAGGCGCAGC
Organism: Mycobacterium sp. ITM-2016-00316; assembly: GCF_002968335.2. Lineage (NCBI taxonomy): Bacteria > Bacillati > Actinomycetota > Actinomycetes > Mycobacteriales > Mycobacteriaceae > Mycobacterium > Mycobacterium sp. ITM-2016-00316. The sequence goes on along the minus strand of NZ_CP134398.1, from coordinate 4,003,057 downwards.
TGATGGGCCTCGGCGGTCGCATGCACACCGAGGAGGAGGCGCTCGCCATCGTCGACGCCTTCCTGTCCACCCCGTGGTCGGAGGCCGAACGCCACCAGCGTCGCATCGACATCCTGGCGGCCTACGAGGTCGACCACATCGCACCCCCGGTGCCCGGCGCGCCCGCCTAGACGTGCCCGAAGGGCATACCCTGCACCGGCTCGCCCGGCTGCATCAGAAGAGGTTCGGCCGTAAACCGGTCATCGTGACCAGCCCGCAGCAACGTTTCGCCGAGGGCGCGGACGCCGTGAGCGGTCGGGTGCTGCGCGGCGCCGATGCCTGGGGCAAGCACCTGTTCCACCACTACGACGGCGGCCATGTCGTGCACGTGCATCTCGGCCTCTACGGCACCTTCACCGAGGCGCCGCTGCCGCTCGACGAGCCCGTCGGGCAGGTCCGGATGCGGATGATCGGCACCGAATACGGCACCGACCTGCGTGGGCCGACGGTGTGCGAGGTGATCGACGCCGGCGCCGTCGACGACGTGGTGGCACGGTTGGGCCCCGACCCGCTGCGCCCGGATGCCGACCCGGTGCCGGCATGGGCACGAATCACCAAGTCCCGCAGGACCATCGGTGGGCTGCTGATGGACCAGAAGGTGATCGCCGGAGTCGGCAACGTGTACCGCAGTGAGTTGCTCTACCGCCACCACATCGACCCGTTCCGGCCCGGCACCGACATCTCTGCCGACGAGTTCGACGCCATGTGGACCGATCTGGTGGCGCTGATGAAGGTCGGTGTGCGCCGCGGCAAGATCGTGGTGGTGCGCCCCGAGCACGACCGCGGCGCGCCGTCCTACCGGCCCGGCCGGCCGCGGACCTACGTCTACCGCCGGGCCGGCGACGCCTGCCGGGTATGCGGCACGACCGTGCGCACCGCAGAACTGGAGGCGCGCAACGTGTTCTGGTGCCCCACCTGCCAGAGCTGACGCGAGGTCAGCGCCAATACCGACGACCAGGGAGAATTCTCGAAGTGGAACTCATTCTCGTGGTCGTCGGAGCCATCGTGGTCACCGCCATCGCGCATCGGCGGGGGCTCGAACCCGCGCTGATCATCGTGGTGGTGGGCATCGCGGTCTCGTTCATGCCGGATTTCGAACCGCCGGAACTGGACTCGCACATCCTGCTGACGGTGGTGCTTCCACCACTGCTGTACTCGGCGGCACTGAACTTCTCGTTCCCGACGTTCCTGCGCAATATCCGACCCATCCTCGGCCTGGGGGTCGGACTGGTCGTGGTCAGCGCCTTCACCGTGGCGCTGGTGTCGTCCTGGCTGGTGGTGGTGCCGCTGACGTTTGCGACCGCACTGGTGCTCGGCGCCATCGTGGCCCCGCCGGATGCGGTCACCGCCGTGGCCGTCGGTCGCAAACTGGGGCTGCCCAAGAAGGTGATGGCAATCCTGACGGGGGAGAGCCTGATCAACGATGCGGCCGCGCTGACGCTGTTCTCCATCGCGGTGGCACAGGTGGCCGGCAGTCACACCTTCATCGACAACCCCTTCCTGCTGTTCACCTACAGCGCACTGCTCGGGCCGGTGGTCGGCGGCGTGCTCGGCTACATCACGCTGTGGATCCGCAAGCGGCTGGCGAATCCGGGTCTGGAGACGGTGCAGGGCCTCGTGGTGCCGTTCGCGGCGTTCATCCTGGCCGAGGAGATGCACGCCTCGGGTGTGCTGGCGGTGGTGGTCGCCGGATTCGTCGTCGGCAACGGCACCCTGTCGGCGGGATACCAGACCCGGCTGCAGGAGCGTTACGTCTGGAACTCGGTGGACGTGCTGCTGGAGGCGTTCGTATTCGCCTACATCGGGCTGCACCTGCGCTTCGTGCTCGACGATCTGCACGCCGCCCACGAATCGGTGGTCGAGGTCCTGGTGGCCTCGGCGCTCGTGCTGCTGATCGTGTTGGTGATCCGGCCGCTGTCGGTGCTGCTGATGTTCGGACGCGGCAAGCTGGCCCGCCATGTCGAGGCCCGCTGGAGCGTGCCGGCTCCCGATGGCGACGCGCGCGACGGCCGGGGGCGGGCGGCACCGCGCAGGGAACCGGGGAAGTGGCGGTCCAAGATCGACCGCCGCTCACTGACCTGGCAGGAGAACGTGGTGGTCTCGTGGACCGGCATGCGCGGGGTGGTGACGTTGGCCGCCGCGGCCGCCATCCCGGTGACGACGGCGAGCGGGGAGCCGTTCCCGGAGCGGGCCACCATCCAGGCGATGGCGTTCGTGGTGGCCATCGGCACCCTGCTAATCCAGGGCTGGACGCTGCCGCTGCTGATCAAACGTCTGCAGTTGTCCCGGTTCAACGATGATCACGAGGCCGACCGGGCCGAGGAACTCAAGGCCGAAACGGTGGTACACGACGCCGCCGATGAGGTGCTCGCGGAGTTCCGGGCCAATCCACCGGCCGGGATCAATCCCGCGCTGGTCGCCGAGATCCGGGCCACCATCGCCCGGCACTCCCAGGATGCCGATGAGATGCCCGATCCGGAGGCACACACCAAACGCGCCGAGATCTTCTCCACCGTCTACCGCTCGGTGCTGGCCGCACAGCGTGCCGCGCTCATCGCCGAACGCGATGAGGGCCGCATCGAGGATGAGGCGGTGCGCGCCATGCTGGAGCGCCTCGATCTGCAGGAGGCCGGCGTCAGTGCCCGGCTGGAGAGCCGGCTCTGATCGGGAAGGGTCAGAACCCGCCGAAGTCGCCGCCACCGAAATCGCCGCCGCCGTCCCAACCCCCGGAATCCCAGCCACCTTGGTCGCCGCCGCCGTCCCAGCCGGCCTGGTCGGCACCGCCGCCATCGCCGAGCTGGCCCTGGTCCATCCCGTCCTGGAACCCGTCGCCGTTTTCGAATGCCTGGGCGTCATAGCCGACGCCGGCCATGCCGCTGAACATCGTGCTGAACAGCAGCGCCGATCCGATGCCCCAGGCGCCCGCGACGAGCGCAGGCTTCCACCACGGTTCGGAGTACCAGCCCGCGGGCACCGGACGCCCCGCGACACGCCCACCGGGGTAGTAGTTCGGGGTGCGCTCCGAGGGTGTCGGGGACGCCTCGATCTGGCGACCCTCGAAATCCACCCGCCGGTCCTCGGTGACAGTGCCCGCGGTGCGTTGGCCCGCAAGGGATTCCAGCTCCGGTCCGGGATCCATGCCCATCGCGACGCGGGCGGCGCGCACGTAGTAGAGGCCCTCGATGGCGCTCTCCTTGGCCAGCAGCGCCTGCTTGGCCGTGGTGGCCTGATCGATCTGCGAGGAGGCCGCGGTGTAGCGCTCGGAGGCATCGGCCATCGCCTGCTTGGAGGCGTCGTCGTTGCCGTTGAGGTTCAGCACCTGGCCGCCGAGCCGCTCGATCACGCGGCGGGCATCGGCCTGTGCGTCGGCCAGCGACTCGGCCGACTTACGGCCGTTGGCCTGAGAGGAGCTGTAGACGACGAATGCGATCGCCGCGATGACGAGGACGATGAGGATGAGCAAGACGCCGTTCATGGTCCCAGCGTACCGACAGGAATCGGACGGGCGGTCTGTTGCGGGATGCGGTCGGTGCTCGCGGGAAACAGCAAAATCACGCAAACCGGTTCCGACGCGCTGTTAGGTTTGGCACCCAATCGATTTCGACCCCGCGAGAGGGGCGCCCAATGCAAAGCCGGGTACGTGTGGCACAACGGCTCGCATTGATCGCCGTGAGTGCGGGGATGTCGATGGCGCTTGTCGGTGGTATCGGAGGTCCCGGCACCGAGTGGTCTGCGAGCGCGGCGAGACACGCGGTGCTGCCGGTGGCGGCCATCGTGGAATCGCCGAGCACCATCGGCGTCGCGGAGGGGCATGACTTCTACCTGATGTCGGAGACCGATATCGAACGGACTCTGGACGCGATGCAGAGCCTCGGGGTCAAGAACGTCCGGATCGGGATCTTCTGGGCCGACGTCGAAGCCGAAGAAGGCGTCTTCAACTGGGAGAATGTCGACCGGATGGTCGATGCGGCCGACCGGCGGGGCATGGGCATCCTGGGCACCGTCCTGTACACACCGCCGTGGGCGGGTGCGGCTCAGCCGCCGGAGGAGACGGCGTGGATCAGCCACCCTGACCCGGTGAAGTTCGGGAACTTCGTCAGCGAGGTCGCCGAGAAATACTCAGGCAGGATCTCGGCCTACGAAATCTGGAACGAACCGACCGCCAACCTGTTCTGGGATCCGGTCGACCCCGCTGCCTACACCCGAATGCTGAAAGAGGGATACGAGGCGATCAAGCTGGCCGACCCGTCCGCGGTGGTGATCGCCGGGTCGGTGGTGGCGGGCCCCACCCGCCCCGACGGTTCGACCATGAGCCCGGTGGACTTCTTGGCGGGAATGTACGACGCGGGCGCCCAGGGTTACTTCGACGCGTTCTCGTACCACCCGTATCTGTATTCCATGCCGTTCTCCGGTGGGCAGGGACAGCCCCATTTCGATTACCCGATCGAACAACTCGATCAACTGCGTGCGCTGATGATCGAAAAAGGCGACGGCGATCTCAAGGTGTGGATCACCGAATATGGGCAACCGACAACCACTTTGGACGGCAACGTGGTCCTCACCCAGGAGCAGCAGGCGGCGTTCATCGAGGATCTTCTGCGCACCTGGCAGAACATCGACGGCGCAGGGCCGGTGTTCATCTACCAGACGCGGGACACCGAAGCCGGCAGCATGGATCCCGACAAGAACCTCGGCCTCTTCGACCACGACTGGCAGCCCAAGCTCGCCGCCGATGTCCTCGCCGACCTGATCAAAGAGCTGCGCCCGACGACGGCGCAGCCGGTGAACCCGCTGGCGGCCTTCATCCAGCAGATCGTCCGGGCGGTCGGCCAGGCGGTCGCCTTCGTTCCGAAGCTGATCACGCAGGTCATCAAGGCGGTGGCGAACTTCGTCGGGTCGGTACTGGGTGTCGGCGCCGGTAAGAGCGCGAGCTCGGCCGCTGTCACCCGGAGTGCGACATCTGAGATCAAAACGTCGGTGATGGAACGTGTTTCGCAGATGGATGAGGGCCGGTCGGGGTCCGTCGCGAACACGGACCCGCCCGCTGACGCTGCGGAGCGCGTGCGGCCGTTCGAGGTGCCAGGAGCGCAGCGGCCCGAAGAGCGGCCGGACCCCGAGCAGACACAAGCCCGCGGCGGTGATCGCGACGACGTGTCGTTCGATGGCGCCGAGGAGGGGATGGGCGAACAGAGGCCGACGGAGGTCGCCGAGACGGCAGACTCGGATGTTGAGGGCGTGAGCGATGAACCCGACCGACTTTCCGCCGAGACGCCCTCGGAGGGTCGGAACGACGAGAAGGGTCTCGAAGCTGAGGCGGATGCGCAGGATTCCGCAGCCGAGAGCGAACCCCCGGCAGCTGACAGGCCGGGGTCCCGCCCAGGGGTGACCATGCGGTCGGCGCCACGCTCGCACGCGTCCCCGGCGAAGGCGCCCGCCTAGAGGTCATGCGAAGCGAATGTCACGGGTCACAAAAAACGGCCCTACCAGCGTTTCCGCCGGTAGGACCGTTATCACGTGGAGCGGGCGACGGGAATCGAACCCGCGTAGCTAGTTTGGAAGACTAGGGCTCTACCATTGAGCTACGCCCGCTTGCGGTGCATCGGAGACTGTACCGGCGAAGGCGCAATCAAATCCAATTGATTGCTCCACGACACGTGCCCGTAGTATCTCGCGTGGTCGGCGTGCGTGCGTGCCGATCAGGCAGGCACGGATTAGGCACGGGGTGTAGCGCAGCTTGGTAGCGCATCCGCTTTGGGAGCGGAAGGCCGCAGGTTCAAATCCTGTCACCCCGACCGCACGACTATCTAGAACCACACATACAAGGAGTAACGCAGTGAAGAGCACCGTCGAGAAGTTGAGCCCGACCAGGGTTCGGATCAACGTGGAGGTGCCCTTCACCGAGTTGGAGCCCGACTTCGACCGCGCGTTCAAGCAGATGGCCACCCAGGTCCGGCTGCCCGGCTTCCGTCCCGGCAAGGCCCCGCGCAAGCTGCTCGAAGCCCGCATCGGCCGCGGCGCCGTGCTGGAGCAGGTCGTCAACGACGCGCTGCCCAGCCGCTACAGCGAGGCCGTCAGCGCCGCCGAACTGCAGCCCCTCGGCCAGCCCGAGATCGAGGTCACCAAGCTCGAGGACAACGAGGAACTGGTCTTCACCGCCGAGGTGGACATCCGTCCCGAGATCGAACTGCCCGATCTGAGCGCGCTGAAGATCACCGTCGATCCGATCGAGGTCGGCGACGACGAGGTCGACACCGAGCTGCAGAACCTGCGCGCCCGCTTCGGCACCCTGACCGGTGTCGAGCGCCCCGCCGCCGAGGGCGACTTCGTCTCCATCGACCTGTCGGCCACCGTCGACGGCGAGGACGTGCCCGAGGCCGCCACCGAGGGCCTGTCCCATGAGATCGGCTCCGGCCAGCTCATCGAGGGCCTCGATGAGGCGATCGTCGGCCTGAAGGTCGACGAGAGCAAGACCTTCACCACCACCCTGGCCGCCGGCGAGCATGCCGGCAAGGAGGCCGAGGTCACCGTCACCGTGAAGTCGGTCAAGGAGCGCGAGCTGCCCGAAGCCGACGACGAGTTCGCACAGCTGGCAAGCGAATTCGACACCATCGCTGAGCTCAAGGAAAGCCTCGTCGAGCAGGTCAGCCGGGTCAAGCGCATCCAGCAGGCCGAGCAGATCCGCGACAAGGCGCTCGAGGTGCTCCTCGACGACGTCGAGGTGCCGTTGCCCGAGGCGATCGTCAAGGCTCAGGTCGACGACGCCCTGCACAACGCGATCCACGGCCTCGACCACGACGAGGACAAGTTCAACGAGCAGCTGACCGAGCAGGGCAGCAGCCGTGAAGAGTTCGACGCCGACAACCAGAGCAATGCCGAGAAGGCCGTCAAGACCCAGCTGTTGATGGACGCCGTCGCCGACAAGCTGGACATCCAGGTCGGCCAGGGCGACCTGACCGAGCGTCTGGTGCTGATGTCGCGTCAGTACGGCATCGAGCCGCAGCAGCTGCTGCAGGTGCTGCAGCAGAACAACCAGCTGCCGGCGATGTTCGCCGATGTGCGCCGCGGCCTGACCATCGCCGCGGTGGTGCACAGCGCGACCGTCACCGACACCGACGGCAATGTCATCGACACCGCCGAGTTCTTCGGACCGGCCGGTGGCGCCGAGGCCGACGCGGCTGCCGAGGCCCCGGCCGAGGTCGAAGCCGATGATGCCGACGCCGACGACGAGGCCGAGAAGAAGGCCAAGAAGGCCGAGAAGAAGGCGAAGAAGAAGGCCGAGAAGAAGGCCGACGCAGAGGAAGCCGACAGCGCGGAGTGACGCCGCGCGCGTGACGCTGTGAGCGAAAGCGCGCGTTTCAGGGAGTGCACGATCGCGCCGGTTGGTTAGTGTTCGTGTGTACGTAGACGAGAAAGCAGGTATTCAGTCGTGACTGATATGCGATCGGGCGCGTCGGGGCTCAACCTCATCGACTCGGTGTATGAGCGGTTGCTCGCCGAGCGCATCATCTTCCTGGGAACCCAGGTCGATGACGACATCGCCAACCGGCTGTGCGCGCAGATTCTGCTGCTGGCCGCGGAGGATCCCACCAAGGACATCCACCTGTACATCAACTCGCCGGGCGGGTCGGTGACCGCGGGCATGGCCATTTACGACACCATGGTGTTGGCGCCGTGTGATGTGGCCACCTACGCGATGGGCCTGGCCGCGTCGATGGGCGAGTTCCTGCTGGCCGCCGGCACCAAGGGCAAGCGTTACGCCCTGCCGCACGCGCGGATCATGATGCACCAGCCGTCGGCGGGTATCGGCGGTAGCGCCGCCGATATCGCCATCCAGGCCGAGCAGTTCGCCCTGACCAAGAAGGAGATGAACCGGCTCAACGCCGAGTTCACCGGTCAGACCCTGGAGCGGGTGGAAGCCGACGCCGATCGTGACCGTTGGTTCACCGCCCCCGAGGCGCTGGAGTACGGCTTTGTCGACCACATCATCACGAGCGTCAGCGTCAACGGTGAGGGACCAGGAGCAGGAATCAAATGAACCCGATGCAATCGCGCTACATCTTGCCGTCGTTCATCGAGCACTCCAGCTTCGGCGTCAAGGAATCGAACCCGTACAACAAGCTGTTCGAGGAACGCATCATCTTCCTCGGTGTGCAGGTCGACGATGCCTCGGCCAACGACATCATGGCCCAGCTGCTGGTCCTTGAGTCGCTGGATCCCGACCGCGACATCACCATGTACATCAACTCGCCCGGTGGTTCGTTCACCTCGCTGATGGCGATCTACGACACCATGCAGTACGTGCGTGCCGACATCCAGACCGTCTGCCTCGGGCAGGCCGCGTCGGCCGCCGCCGTGCTGCTGGCCGCCGGCACCCCGGGCAAGCGCATGGCTCTGCCGAACGCGCGGGTGCTGATCCATCAGCCCGCCGTGGGCGGCGCCATCCAGGGGCAGGTCTCGGATCTGGAGATCCAGGCCGCCGAGATCGAGCGCATGCGCACCCTGATGGACGCCACGCTCGCGCGGCACACCAACAAGGAACCCGCGCAGATCCGCAAGGACACCGACCGCGACAAGATCCTCACCGCGGCCGAGGCCATGGATTACGGGATCATCGACACGGTTCTGGCCTACCGGAAGCTCTCGGCGCAGAACGCATAGTCACCAGCGCACACACTCGACCCCGGTTCGCCTTCGCGAGCCGGGGTCGAGTTTTTGTCGTTGACGTCAAAAATGCGACGCCGGGCCGGTAGGCGTGCGATTCTTGTTGCGTCGGGAAACTCCGAGGGAGACGACTATGACCACGCACAGACGCCGGGCGATGCTCGGCGCGTTTTTGTTCTCTGCCGGGCTGTGCACTCAGATCGCCGCACCCGCCATCAGCCTGGCCGAGGATCCGGTGTGCCCGTACGGGATGTACTGGAACCCGGTGGTGGTGCAATGCCTACCGATCGGCGTGAACCCCGTCGTCGGTCCGGCGGGCCCGATCGGTGTCGGTGGCGTCGTCGGACCGGTCGGTGTCGGGCCCGTGGGCCCAGGGCCGGTGGGACCCGGCCCGATCGGCCCGGGGCCGGTCGGCCCCGGGGGACTGGGACCGCGCTGACCGATCAGTAGCTGAAGGTGGTGGCCCCGTCGCCGATCCACTCCCACAGCTGCACGGTGCCACCAGGTTCTGCGCCGGCGATGAAGTTCTTCGAGTCCAGCTTCTTGGAGTCGATACAGATCGGGCAGACCAGATACCGTCCGCCGGCCTTCTCGTAGCGTTCGATCAGACCGGTCAGCGGCGGGCAACCGTCGCACGCGGTGCCCACCGCAACGCCGGGGACGACCAGCCGAACGGCCTCCTTGGTCAGGAACATCATTGTCGGGCGGCCGGATTCGGCCGCGCCGACCGCCATCAGGAAGGCGATGGTGACGCGTTCGGCGTCCTCCAGGCCGGTGGTCAGGCTGATCGCTGCTTTGTTCGTCGAGTTGCTCATCACCTGATCGTCCAGACCGCCGAGCCGTTCCGCGTGGGGCGTTTGCCCCAGTTCGCGCGGCGAAGCAGCGTCACGCGTCGACAAGTCCGTGGCGCACGGCGTACATGCTGGCCCCGATGCGATTGGAGGCACCGATCTTGGCGTACGTGCGTTCGACGTGATTGCGCGCGGTCTTCTCACTGATCACCAGGACCGCGGCGATCTCCTTGTTCGACGCCCCGCGGGCCACCAGCCGCAGCACATCCACCTCGCGGGGGGTCAGTCCGTCCGGTCGTAACGTCGCGCGCCGCGGCCGCTGCCCCGCAGCCTGTAGCACCGCCTCGACCGCAGTCGCGTCGAGCTCGCCGGCCGCCACCCTGCGGTGCAGTCGGCGCACGGCGTCCTGTGGCCTGTGCTCAGGGCGGTACGGTCTTGGCTCGCACGCTGACTGGAAGCTGACCGCCGCGGCCAGGATCCGATCCGGAAGGCTGAGCGCCGAGCCGGGCAACCCGCGCGGATACCCGGAGCCATCCACGCATTCGTGATGGTTGCCGGCGATCTGGGCGACCGCGTGCAGGCCGGGCACCTGACTGAGAATCCGCACCGTCAGGTAGGGATGCAGTCGTACCCGCTCGAACTCGCCCGCGCTCAGTGGGCCGGGTTTCGACCAGATCTGGTTCGACACCCCGATCCGGCCCAGGTCGTGCACATGGCCGGCGCGACGGGTCAGCGCGATCGTGTCCGCGTCCAGGCCCGCGACCGCGGCTGCATCACCGGCTAGTTGTGCCACTGCCCGCGAATGACCGAGCGTGAAGGGACATTTCAGGTCGACGAAGTCGCCGAGTGCGATCAACATGGCGTCCAGCCCGTCGTCATCGAGGCACTCGTGACGATCGGGCGCCTCGTGCAGCGCGGCGGCCCACACGTCTCCGGTCGTGGGACCGGCCAGGATCGCGTCCGCATGCCGCACGAACACATCGACGACCCGCGGGTCGAACTGCCCGCCGCGACGGGCAGTTGCCAGCGCCACCGCGCGCGTGACGCCACCGGTGCGGTGGTGCACCTCGGCCAGGTCGGCGAGCTGGGCGATCCGCATCTGGATAGGAATCGCGTCCCCGCCCACACCGGCCGGCATGCCGCCGCCGTCGTACCGCTCGAAGGCGAAGGCCAACGCGGCCTGAACTTCGGGCCCCAGGCCCATCCGGTCGGCCAGTAACGCAGCAGAAGTGCAGTGCGAGTGAATCATCTGCGACAGCTGGCCGCGGGCATCGACGAACAACGTGGCCATCACGTTCAGTCGCCGCCCCAACGGCTCGCCCCTGGCGATGCTGTGCAGCAGGAACCGTAGAAAAGGAAGTCCCTTCGCCTCGACCTGGTAGGTGTCGTGGCGGACGGCGATATCGTCACCGAACCACCGTGCGTATTCGTGGGAATCGGCGTGACACCCGATCCACATGATGAGCGTCGTGTAGTACACGGCGTCACGCTGCGGCCCGGTCAGCCCGAGCCGATCGGCCAGTCTGGTGGCGATGAGCGCAGACCGCAGCATGTGTTCGCCGGGCTGCCCCAGACCGAGATCGACGGCCACCGACAACGCGGCCAGCAATTCGGCGCGAGTGGGTGTTTCGGCCGACGGGGAGACCATCGGCTGATTATGCGCTGCGGTGCACCGCGGGGTCATACGTCTCGAAGTGTCCTGAGCCGACCACGAAAATGCCGCGTTGCGGCGGCCGGAAATCGGCGAGTTCGGCCTGCCGGCGTAGCGGCCCCGGCGCCCCGAGATCCTCGCCGTGCAATGCCGCGCGCCCAGACGCCAGCCACACCTGGCGCGGAGCGATCATGAACTGTTGTCCATTGGGGGCGGTACCGGACAACTGGACGGTCCCGGCGCGCAGCAAGGTGCCCGCTGTCGAGCCGATGAGGCTCAGCGCCGTCGGACTGGTCCAGGCCCGTTCGGGCAGTGCCCGGCCGATCGCACTGACGACACGGGTCATCGGCGTGGCGCGGATATCGACCGTCCACTCCAACAGTCCGTCGATCTTGACGAACACGGTCCACGGGCTGACCCAGGCGACGTCGATATCGCACTGAACCGCTTCCTCGGTCGCTGCGCTGAAATAGCGTGAGCAGCTCTGCTGGCCGGGAGTCGTGGCATAGAAGGTCCACGTCCCCGCGGGGTCGCGGTGCCAGACGGACCGATAGCCCGGGGCGAACGTGGTCGCGGGGAAGTGGCGCAGCGCCAGATAGTGGCCGCTGGCGAACGGAAAGCCCATGACGCCGAAACCGACGAACCGTTCGTCGTCACCGTCGGGCAGGACGGGGTGAGCGAGTACCGCGGTCGCGGCCGCGAGTGGGGTGATTGACATGGTGCCCACGCTGCCCGCCGGCAACGCCCGGTACATGAGGCGTCTGCCTCAAAATGCCGCCGCCGCCGGCTGGGACCGGCAGGTACTGTGGAAGCCGGTGCACATCGGACCCGACCAGGTGGTCAAGACCCCAATCCCGTCACGACGACGACACGCCAGGGACACGGACCGCGTGCCGACGGGTGGCAGACCACCAGGAGAGATATGTTCTCCTGCACGCGAACAAATACCACCGACGCGATTCGGCCCTTCGGTCGCACCGTGACGGAACGAACGGGTAGCGTCGGGTTCACACCCGGGGCAACCCACATTTTTTGAGTGACAGCCAAACAGGAAGTAGGACCCCCCCACATGGCTCGCATCGGAGACGGCGGTGACCTGCTGAAGTGCTCGTTCTGTGGGAAGAGCCAAAAGCAGGTGAAGAAGCTCATCGCGGGGCCGGGCGTCTACATCTGCGACGAGTGCATCGATTTGTGCAACGAGATCATCGAGGAGGAGCTGGCTGACGCCGACGACGTCAAGCTGGACGAACTCCCCAAGCCCGCCGAGATCCGCGAGTTCCTCGAGGGGTACGTGATCGGACAGGACACCGCGAAGAAGACGCTCGCGGTCGCCGTCTACAACCACTACAAGCGCATCCAGGCTCAGGAGAAGAGCCGCGACTCGCGTGTCGAGCCCGTCGAGCTGGCCAAGTCCAACATTCTGATGCTGGGCCCGACCGGCTGTGGCAAGACCTACCTGGCGCAGACGCTGGCCAAGATGCTCAACGTCCCCTTCGCCATTGCCGATGCCACCGCACTCACCGAGGCCGGCTACGTGGGTGAGGACGTCGAGAACATCCTGCTCAAGCTGATTCAGGCCGCCGATTACGACGTGAAGCGCGCCGAGACCGGCATCATCTACATCGACGAGGTCGACAAGATCGCCCGCAAGAGCGAGAACCCCTCGATCACCCGTGACGTCTCCGGTGAGGGCGTGCAGCAGGCGCTGCTCAAGATCCTGGAAGGTACCCAGGCGTCGGTGCCCCCGCAGGGCGGGCGCAAGCATCCGCACCAGGAGTTCATCCAGATCGACACCACGAACGTGCTGTTCATCGTGGCGGGTGCGTTCGCCGGCCTGGAACGGATCGTGTCGGATCGCGTCGGCAAGCGTGGCCTGGGCTTCGGTGCCGAGGTGAAGTCGAAGGCCGAGATCGACACCCAGGACCATTTCGCCGAGGTCATGCCCGAGGATCTGATCAAGTTCGGTCTGATCCCCGAATTCATCGGCCGTCTGCCGGTGGTCGCCTCGGTGACCAACCTGGACAAGGAATCGCTGGTTCAGATCCTGTCGAAGCCGAAGAACGCACTGGTCAAGCAGTACACCAGGTTGTTCGAGATGGATGGCGTCGAACTGGAGATGACACCGGAGGCCCTGGACGCGATCGCCGATCAGGCCATCCACCGCGGCACCGGTGCCCGTGGCCTGCGCGCCATCATGGAAGAGGTCCTGCAGCCGGCGATGTACGACATCCCCAGCCGCGATGACGTCGCCAAGGTCGTCGTCACCAGGGAGACCGTGCAGGACAACGTGCTCCCGACGATCGTGCCGCGTAAGCCCCCGCGCAACGAGCGCCGCGACAAGACCGCATAGCTCCAGCTGCACCTAGACGAAATGGCTGTTCTTCCCCCGGGGAGAACAGCCATTTCGGCTATCTCGACGAGCTCAGGTGCCGTTCGGCGATCACCTCGTCGAGCATGACGGCGATCTCGGCGAGACCGTCGCGCCGAGCGAAGGCCGTCTCCAGCTCGCGCGCCCGGCGCAGGTAGCGGTCATCATCGAGGACCTCGCGTACCGCGGCGCGCACCATCGCCGGGTCGGGTGTGCCCGTCCTGAGGTTGAGGCCCGCCCCGGACCAGGCGACCCGGGCGGCGACCTCCGGCTTGTCCTCGGTACTGCCCGCCACCACCATCGGCACCCCGCACGCCACGGCACGTTGCACCGCGCCGTAGCCGCCGTTGGTCACGATCACGTCCACCCGGGGCAGCAGCACGTCATGCGGCAGGAAGTCGGCGACGTGGGTGTTCGCCGGCACCGGACCAGACAAGGTACCGCCGCACGTGGTCACCACGACCGTCACCGGCTCGGCTGCCAGTGCCGCGATGGTCGGCTCGATCAACCGGCTCAGGTCGGCGTTGTCGACGGTGCCCTGCGTGACGTGCACGACGGGCCGGTCGCCGTCGAGCTCGTGCCACCAGGGCGGCAGCCGGAAGCCGATGGACTTGCGGGGGTGCACCGCGCCGACGAACCGGACATGGGCGGGCAGATCGCTGCGTGGGTACTCGAAGTCGGGCACTGTCGGCACGATCATCCGGTCGGCGAGCCGGCCGCAGTCCAGCAGGAAGACCGGAAGAGGCGGTCGACCGAGTGTCTTCAGCGTGGCGTTGGCCGCGTTTTGTGCCCGGCGCAGCAGAATTCGCTGCGACAGCACGGTCAGCGCACGATTGCGCAGCGGGCTCCCCGGTGCCAGTCCGAGCCCATTCGGTGCGGTGTCGCGGCTGGAGAGCATCAGCGGGGTCGGTGTGTAGTACAGCACCGGCGGACGCTCGGCCGGATCGCCGAGCAGCATCGGCAGCACCCCGAAGAAGCCGTAGTCGGCGATGATCGCGTCGCACCGGTGCTCGGCCAGCACCCTCGACAGCTCGGCGGCCTGATGCGGCATGGGTCGCAGGAACAGCCGGACGATGGCCTCGTTCATGGCTTTCAGCGGGGAGGCACGCCCGCGCATCGCCGCATCGAACTGTTGGTCGTCGAAGTCGGCGATCGGGGGCAACGGATGGGGAGTCGCGCCCACGGAGCGGATCGCCTCGCTGTGGGAGGCACCGGTCAGCACGGTCACGGTGTTGCCGCGTTCGACCTGATCGGCCGCGACGGCCAGAAGCGGTTCGATGTGACCGACCGGTGACAGTGCGGCGATGAGAATTGCGGCCATCAGACCCGCCCCAACTCGGCGGTCCGTGCGGCGATCACCTCGTCGAGCACACCGGCGATTTCGGTGACACCGTCGCGCTCGGCGTATGCGCCCTGCATGCGGCGGGCGGTGTCGCGGAAGGAGCCGTTGCCCAGGATGTCGAGGACCGCGCGACGCACCTCGGTGGGGGTCGGGGTGCCAGTGCGCAGATTGATTCCGGCACCGAAGTATTCGACGCGTGCGGCCACCTCCGGCTTGTCCTCGGTCTGGCCCGCGACCACCAACGGCACCCCGTCGGACAGCGCGCGCTGCACTGCGCCGTAGCCGCCGTTGGTCACCATGACATCCACTGCAGGCAGCAGCACGTCATGGGGCAGGTACTTGGCGGCAAAGGTGTTGGCCGGCAGCGGTATCCGAATCTGCGAGAGCGGGCGCCCGCCGGTGGTGACGATCACGGTGACATCCTCGCCGGCCAGGGCCTCGATCGTGGGCTCGATCAGCCGGCTCAGATCGGCGTTGTCGACGGTGCCCTGCGTGACGTGCACGACGGGTCGTCCGCTGTGCAGCACATCCCACCAGGGCGGCGCCGTGAAATCGTCGCTCGGCAGCGGGTTGATCGCGCCCACGAATCGCACATGAGCGGGCAGATCGCTGCGGTGGTATTCAAACTCGGGGATGGTCGGCACGATCAGCCGGTCGGCGAGCACCCCGCAGTCCAGGACGAACACCGGCAGCGGCGGAAGTCCCAGCGCGGCGAGCATGCGGTTGGCGGCCCGGTGCGAGGGCCGCAGCAACACGTTCTGGACGGCCGAGGTGAGCACACGGTTGCGTATCCGTCCCACCATCCCGCGCATGGGGGTGATGCCGGGGCCGCCTGGTGCGGTATCCCTGCTCGTCAGGAACAAGGGGGTGGTGGTGTAGCTGAGGATGGGCGGGCGGGCCGCCGTGTCGTCGAGCAGCAGCGGCAAGGTGCCGAGGAAGAAGGCATCGGTGAGGATCGCGTCATAGTCATTGTCCACCAGCAGTTCCCGCAGTGCATTGAACTGGTGGGGAAGCGGGCGCACGAAGACGTGCTCGACGTCGAAGTTGATCCGTGCGATACCTGAGGTCTCGGCACGGCCCGGTAGTTCCGCGTCGAAGGCCGAATCGTCGTAGTCGGCGCCCAGCGGGAGCGGACGCGGTTCGGCGCCGGTGGCGCGAACTTTGTCTGCGTGACGTGCGCTGGTGAGGACGGTGACGCTGTCACCGCGGGCGACCAGGCCACGGGCGACGCGCAACAGGGGAGCGATGTGTCCGACGGGCGGGCAGGAGGCGATCAGGATCTTCGGCATGCCGACGATGCTGGCTGATCGGCGGGTGCCCGCACTTGGAGGTTCTATGGAGAAAGCGTGGAGATTCCGAGTTGGTGGCGGACCCGGTCGGGCCGGGTGTAGACGTTCATCGAGTCGCCGCGCAGGAACGCCACCAGCGTCAGACCGGACTGCGCGGCCAGATCCACTGCCAGGGACGACGGTGCGGATACCGCTGCCAGCAGCGGTATTCCGGCCATCACCGCCTTCTGCGTCAGCTCGAAGGAGGCCCGCCCACTGACCAGCAGCACCGTGCCGGTGAGCGGCACCCGGCCGGACTCCAGCGCCCAGCCGATCACCTTGTCCACGGCGTTGTGTCTACCGATGTCCTCACGTACCACCAGTGCGGTGCCGTGCGCGTCGAACAGTGCGGCGCCGTGCAGTCCGCCGGTGGCCGCGAACACCTTCTGCCGGTCGCGCAGCTTGTCGGGCAGTGCGGCCAGCATGGCGGCGTCGACGACCAGCGGATCGTCGCCGGGGGCGTGCTTGCTGCTCAGCCGCACCGCGTCCAGGGAGGCCTTACCGCACACCCCGCATGAGGACGTCGTGTAGAAATTGCGGGTGACATCCACGTCCGGCATCGGGACACCTTGCGCCAATGTCACGTCCAGCACGTTGTAGGTGTTGAGACCATCCGGACCCGCGCCGCTGCAGTACTGCACCGCGGCGATGTCCTCGCGCCGGGACACGAGTCCCTCGGTGAGCAGAAACCCCTGGGCCAGTTCGACATCGGAGCCGGGGGTGCGCATCGTCACCGTCAGAGGCGTGCCGTTGACGCGAATCTCCAGCGGTTCCTCGACGGCCAGCGTCTCGGGCCGGGCGACGGCGTCCGCGGCGGTCACATGCTGCGCGCGGCGGCGTGCGGTGACCCTACCCATCTTTGTCTCCCGTCGCTGCGCTCGACAGGGCGGCCGCTTCCAGCCGGATCACCACGGCCTTGGACACCGGTGTGTTCGACCGTGCGGCAACGTGATCCAACGGGACCAGCGGATTGGTTTCCGGGTAGTACGCTGCGGCGTTACCGGCCGGGGTGGCATAGGCCACCACCCGGAAGTCCGTCGCCCGGCGCTCCTGGCCGCCGAACTCCGAGACCAGGTCGACGCGGTCACCGTCGTGCAGGCCGAGGGCGGCGATATCGTCGGGGTTCACGAACACCACCCGGCGTCCGCCCTTGACCCCGCGGTAGCGGTCATCGAGTCCGTAGATGGTGGTGTTGTACTGGTCGTGGCTGCGCAGGGTCTGCAGGATCAGCCGACCGGGCGGTACCGGAACCCATTCCAGCGGGCACACCGAGAAGTTGGCTTTGCCGGTGGCGGTGTGGAATTCGCGGGAGTCCCGCGGCGGGTGGGGTAGCTGGAAACCATCGGGTTGGCGCACCCGGATGTTGTAGTCGGTGCAGCCCGGCACCACGTCGGCGATGGCGTCGCGGATGCGGTCGTAGTCGGCGTTGAACGCTTCCCAATCGACCGGGTGATCGGGGCCCAGCAGGGTGCGGGCCAGTTGGCAGACGATGGCCACCTCGCTGCGCAACTGGTCACTGGCCGGGGTTAGGCTGCCGCGGGACAGATGCACCATGGACATCGAATCCTCCACGGAGACCAGCTGCTTGCCCGACTCCTGGACGTCGCGGTCGGTGCGGCCCAGGGTCGGCAGGATCAACGCGGTCCGGCCGTGCACCAGATGGCTGCGGTTGAGCTTCGTCGAGATCTGCACCGTGAGAGCGCAACTGCGTAGTGCAGCCTCGGTGACCTCGGTGTCGGGGGTGGCCGAGACGAAGTTTCCGCCCATCCCAATGAAGGTCTTGGCGTGTCCGTCACGCATCGCGCGGATGGCGTCGACCGTGTCGTAGCCGTGCTTGCGGGGGCTGGTGATGCCGAATCGTGAATCGAGCGCCGCGAGAAACGATTCAGGCATCTTCTCCCAGATGCCCATGGTGCGATCGCCCTGCACGTTCGAATGCCCGCGCACCGGGCACACGCCGGCGCCCGGTTTGCCGATCATGCCGCGCAGCAACAGCAGATTGGTGGCCTCGCCGATGGTGGCGACCGCGTGCCGATGCTGGGTCAGGCCCATCGCCCAGCAGATCACCGTCCGCTCGGAGCGGATGAGGATGTCGGCGACCCGGCGCAGCTGAGCCTCGTCAATCCCGGTCGCTTCCAGCACCGTGTCCAGATCGACTGCCCGGGTTTGGCGTTCGTAGTCGTCGAACCCCGCGCAGTGTGTGTCGACGAACAACCGGTCGACCACCGTTCCGGGCGCGCGGTCCTCGGCTTCGAACAGCAGCCGGCCCAGCCCGGCGAACAGCGCCATGTCGCCGCCGATCCGGATCTGCACGAACTCATCGGCGATCGGGATGCCGTCGCCGATCACGCCGTGCACCTTCTGCGGATCCTTGAACCGGATCAGTCCGGCCTCGGGCAACGGGTTGACAGCGATGACTTTGGCGCCGTTGGCCTTTGCCTTCTCCAACGTCGACAGCATTCGCGGATGGTTGGTGCCAGGGTTCTGTCCGGCGATCAGGATCGCGTCGGCGTGCACCACATCGTCGACGGTCACCGAGCCCTTGCCGATACCGATGGAGTCGATGAGCGCGGTGCCCGAGGATTCGTGGCACATGTTCGAGCAGTCCGGCAGGTTGTTGGTGCCGAAGCTGCGGACCAGCAGCTGGTACAGGAACGCGGCCTCGTTGCTGGTGCGCCCGGAGGTGTAGAACAGCGCCTCGTCGGGGAGGCCAGATCATCGAGGTGATCGGCGATCAGCCGGTAGGCGTCGTCCCACTCGATGGGTTCGTAGTGGGTGGCACCGGGACGCAACACCATCGGATGGGTGAGCCGGCCCTGCTGGGAGAGCCAGTATTCGGGCTTCTCGGACAGCTCCGCCACCGAGTGGCGGGCGAAGAAATCGGTGGTGACGGTGCGCTTGGTGGCTTCCTCGGCGACCGCCTTGGCGCCGTTCTCGCAGAACTCGGCGAGCTTGCGGCCGCCGTGCTCCTCGGGCCAGGCGCAGCCGGGGCAGTCGAAACCGTGCCGCTGGTTGAGGCGGGCGAGTGTGGCCGCGGTGCGCAGCGGACCCATCTCGGCGAGGCCGCGCCGCATGCTGACCATGACCGCCTTGACGCCGGCCGCCTCGTGTTTCGGGCCGCTGACGGTGACGTCTCGCTCGTCATAGCTCGCATCGACATCCTTGGCCATATTCTCCAGGCTAACCCTCGTCGGCGGGCGGGCACACCGATCGGGCGCGGTGCATATTTGCCATTTCACATGCAGTGATAGACGGTATCTATCGATGGCAAACGATGTCCTGCTCCAACACCTGGACTACCTGCTGGCACTCGCGGCCGAACGCCACTTCGGGCGGGCCGCCGCGCGCTGTCATGTCAGCCAACCGACGCTGTCGGTGGCGATCCGCCGCCTGGAGAAAGATCTGGGCATCGTCATCGTGCAGCGCGGCCACCGCTTCGAGGGTTTCACCGAGGAAGGGCGCCGCGTCGTGACGTGGGCCCAGCGGATCATCGCCGAACGCGACGAGATGCTCGCCGATCTGGAACGCATGCGGGGCAGGCTGACGGTGACCGCCCGGCTGGGCGCCATTCCCACCGCGGTCCCCGCGAGCCCGTTCATCACCACCGAGTTCCTGCACCGCAACCCGGCCGCCTCGGTGCGGATCGAGGCGCTGTCATCACGCGAGATCGCCCGGCAGCTGGCCGATTTCGAGATCGATGCCGGGTTGACCTATCTCGACGACGAGGCGCCGCCGGGGACGCGTGCGGTCGAGCTGTACCGGGAGCAGTACGTCCTGGTCGCCCCCGCCGACAGCTCATTGATGGGTGAACCGGAAGTGGCCTGGTCGGATGCGGCGGCGCTGGAATTGTGTGTCCTGACCACCACGATGCGCAACCGGCGCATCCTGGACGCCAACATGGCCACCGAGGGCGTTCAGTACCGCCCCGTCGTGGAGGCGTCGTCGGTCGACGCGCTCTATGCCCACATCGCCCATTCGCGACGAGCGACCATTGCGTCCACGGCGTGGTTGCCGCGACTCGGTGTTCCGACGGGGTTCGCCGCGCGGCCGATGGTCCAGCACGGGCCCCGCCCGGCGATCGGACTCGTCGTGCTCGATCGGGCACCGGCGTCGATCGTCGCTGCCGCCCTGGTCGAGGTCGCCGCGGCGGTGGACCTAGGGGCCCACATCGACAGCGCGTGGGACGCCGCTCGGCTCGGGTAGATCACGGTCCGCGGATGCCGGTACTGCGATCGCAGTGGTCGATGAGGACGAGTTCGTGGGGGTTGCGCGTGGCCACGGCGACGGTGCGTGTCTTTGCGTCGACGACGACGCCCGCGGGCGCATCACCGACGCGGAGCTGGCGGCCGGGCAGCCCCGGTGCCGGGGCCGGCGCCCGCTGGGGTTCGGCGGGCGGCGGCAGGCCGTCGTCCGGCGGGCGGGTGCCCTCGGTCGGAACGCCGGTCGGCAGCAGGCCGGTGGTGGTGGGGCTTACGGGTGGAGCGGCAGCGGTCGGACCAGGCTTTTCTGCCGGTGGCGCGCAGCCCGCGACGGTCAGCACCAGTACCACGGCGAAAAGACGGTCTCGGATGGGCAGGGACTACCCATCTGACCGACTTCGACCCACCGTTCGGCCGCCGCGACGGAGGAATTCACCCGCATTCCGCTGTTGACGCCGGCGTAACAAGTTCGGCATCCATTGTTCCTATCGTTGGCCGGTCAACGTCCGTCGAGTAGCTGGCGGACCGCAGTGCAAAGGAATTCCATTGAGCGGAAATTCGGTACGCCTCCAGGCGATCAACAGCGTCGAGGCCTACGTGCCTCCTCCGATCAGTTTTGATCCAGGCGAGGCCCCCGGGGAGATCTTCGGTACCAACGTCTTCACGCTGGCCGAGATGCGGCTGCGCCTGCCCAAGGCGGTCTACAAGTCCATGGTCGCGACGATGGAGAAGGGCGCCAAGCTGGATCCGGCGATCGCCGACTCGGTCGCTTCGGTGATGAAGGACTGGGCGCTGTCCAGGGGTGCCACCCACTACGCGCACGTCTTCTACCCGATGACAGGGCTGACCGCCGAAAAGCACGACAGCTTCCTCGACCCGGTGGGCGACGGAACCACGTTGGCCGAGTTCGCCGGCAAGACCCTGCTCCAGGGTGAACCCGACGCGTCGAGCTTCCCGTCGGGCGGTCTGCGCAGCACCTTCGAGGCCCGCGGGTACACCGGATGGGATATCACCAGCCCGGCCTACATCCTGGAGAACCCGAACGGCAATACCCTGTGCATCCCGACGGTGTTCGTCTCGATGACCGGCGAGGCGCTGGACTACAAGACGCCGCTGCTGCGTAGCCAGCAGGCCATGGGCGCCCAGGCCGAGCGCATCCTGAAGCTGTTCGGCCACACGAACTTTGACAACATCGTGTCGTTCTGCGGCCCCGAGCAGGAGTACTTCCTGGTCGATCGGCACTTCTTCCTGTCACGGCCTGACCTCATCAACGCCGGCCGCACACTCTTCGGTGCGAAGCCGCCCAAGGGTCAGGAATTCGACGACCATTACTTCGGTGCCATCCCGGACCGTGTGCTGGCCTTCATGATGGACACCGAGCGTGAGCTGTTCAAGCTCGGCATCCCGGCCAAGACCCGGCACAACGAGGTCGCCCCCGGGCAGTTCGAGATCGCGCCGATGTTCGAGCGGGCCAATATCGCCGCCGACCATCAGCAGCTACTGATGACGACGTTCAAGACGATCGCCAAGAAGCACGGCATGGAGTGTCTGTTCCACGAGAAGCCGTTCGCAGGCGTCAACGGCTCGGGCAAGCACGTCAACTTCTCGCTCGGTAACTCGCAATTCGGCAGCCTGCTGGTGCCCGGTGACACCCCGCATGAGAACGCGCAGTTCCTGGTCTTCTGTGCAGCCGTGATCCGCGCGGTGCACAAGTTCTCCGGGCTGCTGCGGGTCTCGGTGGCATCGGCCACCAACGATCACCGCCTCGGCGCCAACGAAGCCCCGCCGGCGATCATCTCGATCTTCCTCGGCGACCAGCTGGCCGACGTGTTCGAGCAGATCGCCAAGGGCGCCGCGACGTCGTCGAAGGGCAAGGGCAGCATGATCATCGGTTGCGACACCCTCCCGGTGCTGCCGACCGATCCGGGCGACCGCAACCGCACCAGCCCGTTCGCGTTCACCGGCAACCGATTCGAGTTCCGGGCGCCGGGTTCGGGCCAGACGATCAACGTGCCGATGATCATCCTGAACACGATCATGGCCGACTCGCTGGACTACATGGCCACCGAGTTGGAGAAGGCCGTCGAGAGTGGCACCGAGTTCGACGCCGCCGTGCAGACGCTGCTGACCGACATCATCACCGAGCACGGCGCGGTCGTGTTCAACGGCGACGGCTACTCGGAGAACTGGCAGATCGAAGCCGCCGAGCGTGGTCTGCCGAACCTCAAGACCACCCTGGACGCGATCCCGGAGCTCATCAAGCCGGAGGCGATCGAGGTCTTCGAGAAGTACGGCGTGTTCAGCGAGCGCGAGCTGGAGAGCCGCGTCGAGGTCCGGTACGA
This sequence comes from Mycobacterium sp. ITM-2016-00316, assembly GCF_002968335.2. Lineage (NCBI taxonomy): Bacteria > Bacillati > Actinomycetota > Actinomycetes > Mycobacteriales > Mycobacteriaceae > Mycobacterium > Mycobacterium sp. ITM-2016-00316. The sequence continues at coordinate 3,980,336 of NZ_CP134398.1, read as the reverse complement.
GATGTACGCGCTGACGGTCGCAGTCGAGGCCAAGCTGGCACTGGAGATCGGTTCGACCGTGATCCTGCCTGCCGCGGTGCGGTACCAGACCGAACTGGCACAGAACGTCGCGTCTCTCAAGGCAGCCGGCGTCGAACCGGATCTCACACTGCTGCAGATGGTCTCCGAACCCATCGGTGCCCTCACCGCAGCCTTGGCCACCCTCAAGGAGGGGCTGTCGCATCACGCGGACAGTGCCACCGAGGAAGCCAAGCACGCCCAGTCGGCGCTGCTGCCCGCGATGGACGCCGTGCGTGCTGCGGCAGACACCCTGGAGAGCATGGTGGCCGACGATCTCTGGCCGCTGCCCACCTATCAGGAGATGCTCTACATCCTCTGACGCGGACCTGGAGCCGCCCCGGCGGCGACATCGGACATCGCCGGGTGCGGGGGTCAGGCCCGTCCGGGGCCTCTGGTGACCTCAGCCCCCGTGCCCGGCGATCACCCTCGCGACGTGCATTCCGGCGTCGCCTGTACCGCGGCGATATCAGGGACTTAAGTCTCTGCTGCTGCGTGCCCCACGCGGCCTACGTTGGGCGCATGGGAGATCACGATCATCACGCCGCTGTTCTTGCCGACTTGAAGCCGCAGCATCGCGCGTTGTGTCAGATGATTCCAGAGGTCTACGACGGTTTCGGCGCGTTGAGTCGAGCGGCGCTGGGCGCCGGCGCGATCGATGCCAAGACCAAGGAACTGATCGCGATGGTGATCGGCGTCGTGCAGGGTTGCGACGGCTGCATCGCCTCGCACGCACAGGGAGCTGTCCGCGCGGGTGCCACCAAGCAGGAGGCGGCCGAGGCCATTGGTGTGAGCATCATGATGCATGGCGGACCGGCCACGATCTACGGCGCGCGCGCCTACGCGGCCTTCTGCGAGTTCGACGACGTGGCGATCTGATCGGCTCGATGACACCCGATCGCTCGTGATCAGAGAACGGTCCCGGCCGTACCGTCGTCGCGACGTACCGGTAGCCCGGCCTCCCGCCAGGCCTTCATGCCGCCGACCATGTTGTAGACGGTGAACCCGGCGGCCGCGAGTCTCTTTGCCGCTGAACCAGACCTGTTGCCCGACCGGCATACCGCGACCACCGGCGCCACGGCAGCGAAGGTGCGCGGATCGAGTTGACCTAGTCGCACATGAACTGCGCCGGGGGCATGTCCGGCTGTCCACTCGTCGTTTTCCCGAACGTCGAGCAGGATGGCGCCGGATTCGTCGACAAGCCCCATCGCTGCGATCGGATCGACCTGTAATACCTCCATCACGCTTCGCCTTTCACCCGGATCGCGGCCTCGACCTCATCGGCGGGGATTTCCCTGGTGCAGAAGAACCAGTCCTCACACGTGACGCCCTCGTCGTGGCCGTCCATGCGTTCCTTGGCGGTGCCGCAGGAGCCGGCAGGGGAACGATGACGGGCTCGCCGGGTCGCCAGTCGGCGGGTGTGGCGACCGAGAAGTGGTCGGCGGTCTGCAGGGCCTTGATGACGCGAAGCAACTCGTCGAAGTTGCGGCCGAGGCTCAGTGGGTAGTAGATGACGGTCCGGATCTTGCCCTCGGGGTCGATGACGAAGACGGCCCGTACCGCCTTGGTCGAATCCTCTCCGGGCATGATCATTCCGTACAGTTCGGCGATCTTCATCGATGTGTCTTCGATCAGCGGGAACGTAACCTCGACGTTCTTCATGTCGCGGAAGGTGATCTTCTCCTTGATCGTGCGCAGCCAGGCGATGTGACTGTAGAGCCCGTCCACCGACAGTCCAACCAGTTCGGTGTTGTAGGCCGCGAACTCCTGCTGCATCGATGCGAACGTCATGAACTCGCTGGTACAGACCGGGGTGAAGTCGGCGGGATGGGAGAAGAAGATGACCCATTTGCCCGCGTAGTCGGCGGGGAAGGTGATGTCGCCCTGGGTCGTCACGGCGGTGAACGCCGGAGCCGGGTCACCGATTCGCGGCATGCCCGACGCGGCAGGTGTGGTGGGAGAGACAATCTCGTTGCTGGTCATGGGAATTCAGTCCACTTTCATTGACGGTCCGCGGGTGACGAGCCATCGCTAGGAAGCCCAGATATACGGTAGGGGGTATATCCGCCTCCATCGTACATATACCCCTGGGGGTACAGGCAAGGGCGGAATATTTGTCGATCCCGGTGCGGTTAATATACCCGTAGGGGTATAGATAGAGTCGGCGTGAACCCACACGTCGACTCGCCACCAGATGTACCGAGAAGGGAAACCGCGATGTCAACCACGACCATGACCACCGCCGACTTCGAGACCACCATCGCCGAGAATCCGATCGTGCTCGTCGACTTCTGGGCATCGTGGTGTGGCCCGTGCCGCGCCTTCGCCCCGGTCTTCGAACGCTCGTCGCAGTCGCATCCGGAGGTGGTGCACGCCAAGGTCGATACCGAGGCGCAGCAGCAACTTGCCGCTGCTCTGGAGATCCAGGCGATCCCCACGATCATGGCGTTCCGTGACGGAATACTCGTCTATCGCCAACCCGGCGCCATGCCGGCCCCAGCTCTGGAGGATCTGATCACCAGGGTCAAGGCTCTCGACATGGAGGACGTCCGCGCCAAGATCGCCGCTTCGACACCCTAGCCGAATCTCAGATCAGCCAAGGAGAACCCATGTGCTACCCAGAGAAATGCCCGAAGTGTGGCAAGACCGGCTGGGCCGGGTGTGGCCAGCACGTCGACGATGTGATGCGTTCGGTGCCCGCAGCGCAGCGATGCACCTGCGGGCCCGATCCCGCACCGCAACCCCGTCCCCGTGCGGCGAGGTCCTGGTGGCGCCGGTGACCACCCTGCGGTGACCTGAGCGCAAACGTCAGCCGACGAGTGCGGCGGACGATGCCCGGCGCAGCTTGCCCGACGGCGTCTTCGGGATCGAACCCGGTCCCAGCACCGCCACGTTGCGTGGCCGCATGTCGACCTCGGTGACGACCTCGTGTGCGATGTCATGTTTGATCCGGCGGACCTCGGCGGCATCGTCGAAATCGTTGGATTCGACGACGACGGCGAATGATTCACGGGCATCGCCGGCATCCAGTCGTACCGCGACCGCGCACCCCGCACGCACACCCCGGACTCGGCTCGCGGCCCGCTCGATGTCGGTGGGGTAGATGTTGCGTCCCGCCATGATGATCACGTCCTTGACGCGGCCGCAGACCACCAGATTGCCGGTCTCGGTGAGGTACCCGAGATCGCCGGTGTCATACCATCCTTGGGTATTCCGGGCCCCGACGAATCCACCCTTGGTGAGGTAGCCGCGCGTCACGGGCCCGCCGCGCAGTTCGATCACGCCGACACTGCGCGCCGCCATCAGGTCGCCGGCCTCGCCGATGATGCGGGCCTCGAGTCCGTCCAGCAAAGGGCCGAGGCAGGCCAGCCTGGTGGTTCTGCTGCGGTTGTTCGCCGGAACGGCCTGGCCCAGCACGGCCAGCAGATCGGTGTCGACCTCGTCGACCACGAGACCGCCGCCACATTCGGAAAAAGACACCGCGACAGTGGTTTCGGCCATTCCGTAGGCGGGCAGTACGGCTTCCGGCCGTAGCCCGAACGGTCTACCCACCTCGATGAGTTCCTCGACGTCTGCCGGTTCCACGTGTTCGGACCCGGACAGTGCCCAGCGCAGGGTGGAGAGGTCGAAGTCCCCGACTCTCGCCTGTCTGCGGAGCCGTTTGGCGAGCAGGGCGTACGCAAAGTTGGGCGCCGCGGTCATCGTGCCCGCGTACTTGTCGATCAGCCTCGGCCACAGCAGGATGTCGGTGAGGAAGTCCATCGGTGTGATCTTGACCAGTTCGGCGCCGAAATACATCGGCACCGTGAGGAATCCGGTCATGCCCATATCGTGGAACAGCGGCAGCCAGCTCACGATCACGTCGGTGTCGGTATCGACCTCGGCCCCGACGAACATCGCATCGGCATTGGCGACAAGGTTGTCGTGGGTGATCTGGACGGCCTTGGGTGACCCGGTCGAGCCGGACGTCAGCTGCAGCAATGCAATGTCGTTGCCAGTGGTGCGGACCGGTCCGATGCCGTCTGCGGTCAGTAACTCGGCCACCGTCAGGACCGTGACGCCGTGCTCTTCCAAGATGGGAACGGCGGCCATGAAGGGATCGGAGACGATCACGGTCTTGGCTGCGATCATGTCGATGACGCTGATGGTGTCCAGGGCCCACGACACCAGATCGGTCCGGGGCGTCGGCTGGTGCAACATCGTGATGCTGGCACCGCGCATCCACAGTCCCTGTGCGGTGGGGGCAATCTCCACGGGCGCGCCCGCCAGCACGCCGACAGCGTCGCCGTGCCCGACGCCCGCGGCGGCGAGGCCGCCGGCGACCCGGCGCGCGAGGTCATGGATTTCACGCCAGGTGTGGCGGACCGGGTGGTCGGGTTCACCCGTCACCATCCCGTTGACGCTCCATTGAGCGTTCGCAAACATGTTGTCCGTAAAGCGGCTCACGACAATCCTCCGGATCAGGGCGCACATCCCGAGGTCCGGGGGATAGGCGTAGGCCAGCTAGCCGAATTCTAATAGCAAGTCGCGAAGTAGGGGCGTCGACGAGGAGGAAATGAGGCACGGATGTCGCTCGGACGTTCTCGCGCGTGGCTCGAAGTCGTTGTCTAGACGAGCACCGCGGCCGCGGACTCTGCGGCGAGCTTCAACGCGTGCGCCACCGGGAGCCTCCGGAACTCGGAGGACAGGATCTCCACGCCCCACGGTCCACGAAACCCGAAGTAGCGCAACAGCTCGATCAGCCCGACCAGGTCGAAGGACCCATCGCCGCAGAGCAGCCGGTTGTGCACGGTGTCCTCGAACAGGGTGCCGACGATATCGTCGGCGGCGTCATCGAGTTCGACGCCGAAGATGATCTCCGGGGTCAGTGACCGGGCGAGATCACCGATCGTGGTGCCGGCCCGGAACACGTGCCACGCGTCGATGAGCAGCCCGACCGCCGGGTGCGCGGCCGCGCGTGCGAGCGCGGCGCCCGCCGGTACGGTGTCGATGATCGAGAACGGCATGGGTTCGATCGCGATCCTGGTGCCGTGCGCCTCGGCCTGCGCCCCGAGCTCACGCAGGGGAGCGACCACGTCGAGGAGATCTCCGGTGCGGGCCGCCTGTTCGGAGCCGATCTTGATGAAGGCCGGGCAGAGAGTATCCGCCGCCTCGAACAGCAGGTCCCGCACATCGTAGGAGTGACCGAGTCGCCCGCGCGGAATCCACCACCTCTCGATCAACTCGATCTCGATATGGGTGAGCGCGGCCTCGGCGGCCATGTCCCGCAGCGCCGCGAATCCGATCCCCTCGCGGACCGCAATGAGGTCATCGGCGATCAGCCCGAAGCCGACAAAGCCCGCCTCGGCTATCGCGGCCAGCCGATCCGCGATCGGTACCGGACTCGTCGCCGGGTTGAGCATCGGCGACACATCGCCGGCGCTGGTCCACGCGGTGGCGACGAGTTGGGGTGTGGACATGGATCCTCCTCGATCGCGAGCGTGCGCACTGTCCTCCCCGCGAGCGGCGTGTCGGCTTCGGACACGCACGCTCGCGGGAGATTAATTGGTGGGGAAGCCGAGGTTGATGCCGCCGTGGCTGGGGTCCAGCCAGCGGCTGGTGATGGCTTTTTGGCGGGTGAAGAAGTGGACGCCGTCCATGCCGTGGGCGTGGCTGTCGCCGAACAGGGAGGCTTTCCAGCCGCCGAAGCTGTAGTAGGCCATGGGAACCGGGATGGGGACGTTGATGCCGACCATGCCGACCTCGACTTCGTTTTGGAAGCGTCGGGCGGCGCCGCCGTCGTTGGTGAAGATGGCGGTGCCGTTGCCGTAGGGGTTGGTGTTGATGAGTTCGAGTGCTTGGTCGTAGGTGTCGACGCGCAGGACGGACAGGACGGGGCCGAAGATTTCGTCGGTGTAGACGCTCATCTCGGGGGTGACGTTGTCGAGCAGGGTGGGTCCGAGCCAGAAGCCCTCGGCTCCGCCGTCCGCGGTGACGTTGCGGCCGTCGACGACGACCTTGGCGCCGTCGGCTTCACCGGCGTCGATGTAGGAGGCGACTTTGTCGCGGTGGGCTTTGGTGACCAGGGGGCCCATATCGGAGTCTTTGGTGCCGTCGCCGATCTTGAGGCCGACGGTGCGTTCGGTGATTTTGGCGATGAGGTCGTCGGCGACGGGGCCGACGGCCACGCACGCCGAGATGGCCATGCAGCGTTCGCCCGCGGAGCCGAAGCCGGCGTTGACCATGGCGTCGGCGGCCAGGTCGAGGTCGGCGTCGGGCAGGATGACGGCGTGGTTTTTGGCTCCGCCCAGGGCTTGGACGCGTTTGCCCGCGGCGGTGCCGGTGGCGTACACGTACTGGGCGATGGGGGTGGAGCCGACGAAGGACACCGATTTGATCTTGGGGTTGGTGAGTAGTTCGTCGACGACGGTTTTGTCGCCTTGCAGGACGTTGAACACGCCGTCGGGCAGGCCGGCTTCTTTCCACAGTGCGGCCAGCCACAGCGAGGCGGAGGGGTCTTTTTCGGAGGGTTTGAGGATGACGGTGTTGCCGCAGGCGATGGCGACGGGGAAGAACCACATGGGCACCATGGCGGGGAAGTTGAACGGGGAGATGATCCCGACGGGGCCCAGGGCTTGGCGGATGGAGTAGACGTCGACCTTGGTGGAGGCGTTCTCGGTGAATCCGCCCTTGAGCAGATGCGGTATTCCGCAGGCGAACTCGACGACTTCCTGGCCGCGGGCCACTTCGCCGAGGGCGTCGGAGACGACCTTGCCGTGCTCGCTGGTGATGATCTCTGCCAGCTCGCCCTTGCGTTCGTTGAGCAGTTCGCGGAAGGCGAAGAGCACCTGGGTGCGTTTGGCCAGTGAGGTGTCGCGCCAGGCCGGGAAGGCGGCTGCGGCGGCATCGATGACCACGCGGGCATCCTCGACGCTGCCCAGGGCCACCTGGCCGGTGACCTGCCCGGTCGCCGGATTGGTCACCGGCGCATTGGCGCTACTGGCGCCCGCGAAGGACGTGTTGTTCATCCAATGGGAAATCGTGTGTGTCATGGCTACTTTCCGTACTTTGCGACGTATTCGGTCATGGTCTTCAGTTGGTAGCGCGATATTTCGTGCGCCGTCTCGTCCTCGGCGAATACGGATGACACCATCACCGTGTCATCGCGGTCGTAGAAGCCGATTTCGGCCAGGCTGGAGAAGAATTCGTTCCAGTCGACATCGCCATCGCCGATCTTGAGGTGTTGGTGGACTCGCACCGGATTGCCCGGCGGGTTGGTGATGTAACGCAGGCCGTGGCTGCGGTGGTGGTCCATGGTGTCGGCGACGTGCACCAGACGCAGTGTGTCGCCGGCCGCCCGGATGATCTCGGCCATGTTGCCGCCCATGTGGAAGCTGTGGCAGGCGACGTAGACCATGCCGATGTTCGGTGAGTTGACGCCGCGGATGATGCGCAGCGCCTCCATGCCGTCCTCGACGAAATCGTCGGGGTGCGGGTCGATCCGGACGTCGATGCCCTCACGCTCGATGATGGGCAGCAGTTCCTCCATGGACCGGAAGAACGCCCGCTCCGATTCCTCGGCCTTCTCCGGACGGCCGGAGAACTCGGTGTTGATCACGTTGACCCCCAGGTCCACGGTGATCTGCAGGACGCGCTTCCAGTTGCGCACCGCGGCCTCACGGGCGTCCGGATCGGGGCTGGCCCAGCGCAGCACCGGCAACACCGAGGCGATTCCGACGCCCGCGTCGGCGCACGCCTTGCGGAACTTGGCCACCAGATCGTCATTGGCGCGCGGGTGGTTGAAGAACGGGATGAAATCCCGGTGTGGGGTCAGCTGTAGGTACTCGTAGCCCAGCTCGGCGACCAGCTTCGGGAAGTCGAGCAGGTCGTAATCGTGATGGAACGGTGTGGGATCCAGCGCGATCTTCACGTCACGCCCCGGTGATGGATACGCGATCGACCATCGCGACCTCGACGGGCAGACCGCTGTTCAGCGATTCCACGCCGGCTTCGCAGACCGCGGCCGCGGCGTAGCCGTCCCACGCCGACGGACCATCGACATAATTGGTGGCGGAGTCACCGCCCGTTACACCGGTCGATACCGCGTCCACCCAACGCTGGAACTCGGTGTCGTAGGCCTGTCCGAAGCGCTCACGGAAACCGGGGGTGATCTGGCCACCGCGCGAGCCGTCGCTGCGCGACCGGACCAGGTTGACGTCGAGTCCGATCATCGCGCTGCCCTTCTCGGCGACGACCTCGGTGCGTACCTCGTAGGCCACCCCGGTGGTGACGAACAGCTCGACGTCCACGTGCCGGCCCGATGCCGTGCGCAGGATCGCGATCTGCGGGTCCGCAAGACCCTCCGGCGCACCGGGATTGGCCGACGGCGTGATGATCTGGATCGAGACGATCTCTTCGTCGAACAGGAAGCGCGTCACGTCCACCTCGTGCACCAGCGAATCGCGGACGACCATGGCGCTGTCGAAACCGTTCGGGACGGCGGGGTTGCGGTGTGCGCAGTGCATTACCAGCGCGCGGCCCAGGTCGCCCGAGTCCAGCAGTGCCTTCAACTGCGCGTACTCGTGGTCGAAGCGGCGCATGAAGCCCACCTGGATGAGGCGCTTGCCCAGTTCGGCCTCGCGTCTGACGATCTCCAAAGACGTGGCCGCATCTGTGGTCAGCGGCTTCTCGCACAGCACGGGCTTGCCGTGGTCGAGGCAGGAGAGCAACTGCTTCTCGTGCGTGGGGCCGGGGGTGGCCAGCACCACGGCATCGACCTCGGGGGCGGCAATGGCGTCGAGCGGATCGGCGATGGCGCGACATCCCTCGATGCCTGCCGCGATCTGCTCGGCCTTCTCGGCGACGAAGTCATTGACGACCACGACCCGAGCCCCGGAGATGCGGCTGGTCAAGCGGGCGACGTGATCGGCGCCCATGATGCCGACGCCGAGCACGGCGACGCGAAGGTCGGACATGTCCTGAACTCCTACAGATCTAGTCGAAACGAACGGAGGGCACGCCACACGAGCCCAGATATTTCCGGGTGCGCTGGGCGATGGGCAGGGGTGCGTCGACCTCGCAGGGGTACATGTCCTGCTCGACGATCGCGAACACGTCGATACCGAGCTTCTCGATCTCGGCGAGCAGCGGCGGCATCTCCGGAATACCAAGGGGCGGTTCGATCATCGCGCCGAGCTTGACGGCCTCACCGAACGGCAGGTCCTCGGCCTCGACCTTGGCGCGTACCTCGGGGTCGACCTGCTTGAGATGCAGGTAGCCGATGCGCTCCGGGGCGCGGCGGATGATCGCGATGTTGTCGCCGCCGCAGTAGCTGATGTGCCCGGTGTCCAGACACAAGTTGACGAACTCGCCGTCGGTGCCGTCGAGGAAGCGGTACACGTTCTCCTCGGTGTCGACGTGGCTGTCGGCATGCGGGTGGTATTGCGCACGCACACCGTACTTCTCGAACATGGCCTTGCCCAGTTCGTTCATGCCCTGGGTCTTCTTGCGCCACTGCTCGGTGGTGAGGTTGCGGTCTTCCAGCACCGCACCCGTCGCCGGGTCGCGCCACATCTCCGGGATGACGACGACGTGTTTGCCGCCGACGGCCGCGGTCAGCTTGGCGACATCCTCGATCTGCGACCACACGGCATCCCAGCTGTCATCGTGATGCAAGTGTTCGAACACCGTGCCGGCCGACAGCTTGAGGTTGCGTGTGGCGAGCTCGTCGGAGAGCTGCTCCGGATCGGTGGGCAGGTAGCCGTACGGCCCCAGTTCGATCCACTCGTAACCGGATTCGGCGACCTCGTCCAGGAATCGGGTGTACGGGGTCTGCTGTGGATCGTCGGGGAACCAGACGCCCCAGGAGTCCGGGGCGGATCCCACGAGAATTGACGACATCGAACTTTTCCTTTAGCGGTCGGACGGGAATTGGTCAGACGGGCGGAGAAGTGGACGTTGTACTTTCTTCCAGTCCGAGTACCGCGCGTAGGCATCTTGTGTGGAGGCCAATGTCGATACTTGACTGACGGGGACGTCCCACCAGGAGAAGCTGTCCGGGGCGTAGATTCGCGGGTCGGTCTCCACGTAGATGACCGTGGTGACGTCGGCGGACTTGGCGACCTTCACCGCGTCGGCGAATTCGGCGGCGGTGGCGACCTTGATGACATCGGCACCCAGGCTCGCGGCGTTGGCGGCCAGATCGACCGGCAGCTTGTCGCCGTCGAGTCGGCCGTCGGCACCGCGGTAGCGGTAGGCGGTGCCGAAGCGCTGCGAACCGAGGGACTCCGAAAGCCCGCCGATGGAAGCGAATCCGTGGTTCTGCACGAGCACCGGGATCACCTTGATGCCTTCCTGCACCGCCGTGGCGATCTCGGTGGCCATCATCAGGTAGGAACCGTCGCCGACCATGATGAACACATCGCGGTCCGGTGCGCCCATCCGGACCCCGATGCCACCGGCGATCTCGTAGCCCATGCAGGAGAAGCCGTACTCGACGTGGTAACCCTTGCGGTCCCGGGTGCGCCACAGCTTGTGCAGATCACCGGGCATCGAACCGGCCGCACACACCACCACATCGCGCGGGTCGGACAGGGTGTTGACCAGGCCGATGACCTGACTCTGGTTCAGTGGCACACCGTCCTCGGTGGCGTATACCGAGGACACGGTGTCCTCCCACTCGGTAGCGAGTTCGCTGACCCGGGAACGGTATTCGTCGCTCACGCGGTAATCGGACAGGGCGGGTGCCAGTGCCTCGAGCGCCTCGCGCGCGTCGGAGACCACGCTGATGCCGCCCTGCTTGACCGAGTCCAGCGAGGCGACGTTGATGTTCACGAACCGCACATCGGGGTTGTTGAACGCCGTGCGTGAAGCGGACGTGAAATCGCTGTACCGGGTCCCGATCCCGATGACCACGTCGGCCTCGGCGGCCAGCGCGTTGGCTGCGGTGGTGCCGGTCGAACCGATGGCGCCGACACTCTGCGGGTGGTCGTAGCGCAGCGAGCCCTTGCCGGCCTGGCTCTCGGCGACCGGGATGCCGGTCTGCTCGCAGAACGTGGCCAGCGCTTCTTCGCCGAACGCGTAGTGCAGCCCGCCGCCGGCCACGATCAGCGGTTTGGAGGCGGACGCGATGACCTCGGCGGCGCGGGCGATCACCGAACGCTCCGGCAACGGCCGGGCGATATGCCAGGTACGTTCGGCGAACAGCGATTCCGGCCAGTCGTGCGCCTCGGCCTGCACATCCTGCGGGATGGACACCGTCGCGGCGCCCGTCTCGACGGGATCGGTCAGTACCCGCATAGCGCCCAGCAGTGCGGCGGGCAGCTGCTCGGGCCGCCATACCCGGTCGAAGTACCGCGACAATGGCTTGAACGCGTCGTTGACGGTGACATCGCCGGAGGCCGGCAGTTCGAGTTCCTGCAGCACCGGGGAGCTGACCCGGGTGGCGAAGGTGTCGGCGGGCAGCAGCAGCACCGGCAGCCGGTTGATCGTCGCCAGTGCGGCGCCGGTGAGCATGTTGGTCGAGCCGGGGCCGACGCTGGCGGTGACGGCCCAGGTCTGCAGGCGGTCCTTCTGCCGGGCGTAGGCGACGGCGCTGTGCACCATGGCCTGCTCGTTGCGGCCGAGCACGTACTTCAATCCCGGTTCGCGGCCGGCCTGCCGCGACTCGACCTCATCCTGCAGCAGCGCCTGGCCCAGCCCGGCCACGTTGCCGTGCCCGAAGATGCCGAAGCAGCCGGCGAAGAATTTGGTGCGCTCGCCGTCGTGTTCGACGTACTGGTTGGCGAGGAACCGAATGGTGGCCTGCGCGACGGTGAGTCGCACGGAGGACTCGGTGTCGGCCAGCTTCTCGGTTGACTTCGGCGCGGTGGAAACCACGGGTCAGGCTCCTTGGGTCTTGCGCATCGGCAGGCGCGGATCGATTTCCTGGTGTGCCCAGCTGCTGCGTAGCCAGGTGTGGTCGGGGTTGTCGCAGATCAGCCAGGCGCGGTCGGGACCGGACCCGGCCATCACGTTGAGGTAGTACATGTGGTGGCCGGGCGCCGCGATCGATGGCCCGTGATAGCCGTGCGGCACCAGCACGACATCGCCGGAGCGGACCTCTTCGAGCACCTCGATGGGGCGCTCCGGAGTGCCGAACACCCGGTGGTAGCCGAATCCCGTTGTCCCTGCTGGGCTGTCATCGATTTCGAAGTAGTAGATCTCTTCCAGCTGGGTTTCGAGCTCGGTGTTCTCGTCGTGCTTGTGGGCGGGATAGCTCGACCAGTTGCCGCCGGGCGTGATGACCTCACAGGCGATCAGTGAGTCGGCTTCGAAGGTGGTGGCCGTGCCGAAGTTGTGCACCTGCCTGCTGCAGTTACCGGCGCCGCGCAACTCGACGGGCACGTCGGCTGCGGCGACCCGGCGGTTCGGGAACGGGCGGGTGGCACGCGCTCCACAGATGGCGACGCGGCCGTGCCCGGACAGCGAGTAGGCCTGGTTGATGCCCAGGTAGACCATATCGGCCGGCCCATCGAAAACCGATGCGCGGGGCGACAGTTCGAAGGTCTCACCGTCGCAGGTGACGGTGCCACCGCCCGACAGCGGCAGGATCATGACTTCGCCATCACCGGTGCGCCTCGTGACGGACTCGGCATCATCGAGGTCGACGACATGCAGGCTGGACTCGGCCCAGCCGGCCGACTCCGGGGTGACGTCGACGGTGTAGGGGGTGACCGCGGTGTTCGCGGGGATGTACCACTTGCTCTTCATGGTCAGCGCACCAGCTTCACGGCGGTTGCCACGGCTGCGGCGACGTCGTCATCGGGCGGGTAGAGCAGGGTGCGCCCGACGATCAGGCCGCGCACCGCGGGCAGGGACAAGGCCTTCTCCCAGCTGGCGAACGCCTCGTCGGGGTCGGTGGGATCGCCGCCCAAGAGGAGTGTAGGCAATGTCGTGGAATCCATCACCCGGTCCATTTCAGGGACGACCGGCAGCTTCATCCAGGTGTAGGCCGATGTCGAACCCAGCCCCTGACCGATGTGCACGGACTTGATCACGGCATCGGGGGAGAGGTCGTTGCGGACCTTGCCGTCGACCCGCGAGGACATGAACGGCTCCAGCATCGCGATCAGGCCGTTGGCGGCCAGGTCGTCGACGGCCTGGGCGCAGGCGGCGAGGGTGGACACTGTACCGGGATCGTCGAGATCGATGCGGCACAGCATCTTTCCGCCGTTCATCCTGGCCGCCGCGGTGGAGGCCGCCGTCGCACCGGTCATCCGGTCATCCAGCTCGAACGAGGATCCGGCCAGTCCGCCGCGGTTGAAGGAGGAGAACACCACCTTGTCCTCGAGCGCTCCGAGCAGCAGCAGATCGTCGAGGATGTCGGCGGTGGCCAGCACCCCGTCCACGCCCGGGTCGGCGAGCGCGGCGCGCAGCCGGTCCAGCAGATCGATCCGGTTGTTCATCGCGGTCGGGCGCGACCCGACCGCGAGCGCGCCGCGGGCCGGGTGGTCGGCGGCGACGATCATCAGCTGGCCGTCGCCGCGCACGGTGGGCCGGGTGGTGCGGGCCTGCCAGGCCTTGGCCACGGCGCCGGGATCGGCGGCCCGCACGTCCGTGACCTCGGCGTAGGTTTTGGCGGGACTAGACATTGACGGCCTCCACAGCGGTCTGTTCGGCAAGATCGGCCACCTCGGCGGCGGTCGGCATCGCGGTCGAGCATTCGAGGCGGGACGCGACGATGGCACCCGCGGCATTGGCATAGCGCAGCGTCTTCTCCAGGGGCCACCCGCGCAGCAGACCGTGGATGAGGCTGCCGCCGAAGGCGTCTCCGGCACCGAGGCCGTTGATGACGTCGACCTCGTTCGGCGCGACGGTGACCGAGCTGTGCTTGGTTTTTCCCAGCACGCCGCGCGGGCCCTGCTTGACGATGGCGAGTTCGACGCCGAGGTCGAGCAGCGCGTCGGCGGCCTTGTGTGGGCTGGTCTCGCCGACGGCGATCTCGCACTCCTCGCGGTTGCCGACGGCCACGGTGACGTGACCCAGCGCGCGCTGCACCTGCTCGGAGGCCGCGGCCGGCGTCTCCCAGAACATCGGGCGGTAGTCGAGGTCCAGCACCGTCAACGGAGCGCGCTTGCGCGCCGCCCAGGCGGCGAAATGAGCGCTGCGGCTCGGCTCTTCGGACAGGCCGGTGACCGTCGACCAGTACAGCCGGGCGTCGCGGACGGCGTCGGTGTCGATCTCGGCGGCCGCGATCTGGAGGTCGGGCGCCGACGGCTTGCGGTAGAAGTACAGCGGGAAATCGTCGGGCGGAAAGATCTCGCAGAAGGTGACCGGGGTCGGGTACTCGCCGTGGGTACCCACGTACCGGTTGTCCACTCCGAGCCGGGCGAGCTCGTTGCGGACGAACCGACCGAACGGATCGTTGCCGGCGCCGGAGATCAGCGCGGTCCGGTTACCCAGCCGGGCAGCCGCAACCGCGACATTTGCCGCGCTGCCGCCGAGGAACTTGCCGAACGATTCGACGTTCTCGAGTCCGACCCCGGTCTGCAGGGGGTAGACGTCCACACCGCTGCGCCCGATGGCGATGACGTCGAACGGTTCCGCGCTGGACGGCCTTTCAAAAGACACTGTGGCTCCCGAAGATGGTGGGCGGGCTCTGCACTTAAGACTGTGCCTCGCGTCACTCACTCATGTCAATAGTTTGTCCTGACATTCGAACTTTCAGTCATGCTGCTATGGTTCAGCTAATCTGTCTGATCATCGGCCGCAGATCGGAGTGGACGTGCCTTTAGCTGTTGAGCTCGACAGGTCCAGCCCTGTTCCCCTCTACTATCAGCTCGCTCAAGCGATCGAAGCGTCGATCCGCAACGGCGATCTGGCCCCGGGCGACCGTTTCGAGAACGAGCTGGCGCTGGCGAGCAGGCTCGCGTTGTCGCGCCCGACGACCAGGCGCGCCATCCAGGAACTCGTCGACAAGGGCCTGCTGGTCCGTAAGCGCGGCGTCGGCACCCAGGTCGTGCAGAATCCTGTGCACCGCCGGGTCGAGCTCACCAGCCTCTTCGACGACCTCGCGAAGTCCGGACAGGACCCGACGACGCAGCTGCTCGAATACCACTGCGGTATCGCCGATGAGGAGATCGCCGCCGAACTCAACCTCGGCAAGGACCATGAGATCGTCACCATCCAGCGTCTTCGGTGCGCCAATGGCGAGCCGCTCGCGGTCATGACGAACCATCTGCCCGTCGAGATCGCACCGGATGCCGAGGAGCTCGAGGCCAGCGGTCTGTATCAGGCCCTGCGCGGGCGTGGAGTGCACATTCGGCTGGCTCGGCAGCGAATCGGCGCCAAGCCGGCCAACCGTCACGAGGCAAAGCTTCTCGGCGAGAAGGCCGGTGCACCGCTTCTGACCATGAGCCGGACGGCGTTCGACGACTCCGGTCGTGCGGTCGAGTTCGGTAGTCATTGCTATCGCGCCTCGCGCTACTACTTCGAGACCACGCTCGTCGACCGCTAGCTCAGGAGAAGGCCGCGCGGAACGCCTCCAGCGCCGCAACGCTGTCGTCCACATCCCCCCGGTCGCTTCGCTCCAGCCCGCCGGTCGACGCGTACGCCTCCATGCCGACTGTCCCCTCGTATCCGATGTCGCGTAGCGCTTTTGCAACCGCCGGGTAGTGGATCTCACCGGTACCGGGCTCGCAACGGCCGGGTACATCGGCTACCTGGATCTCGCCGATCGCATCACCGCAGCGGCGCACGAGTTCGACGAGGTTCCCTTCGCCGATCTGGGCGTGGTACAGGTCGAGCATCATTTTCACGTTTGGGTGTCCGACCCCCTCGATGAGCGCCAGGGTGTCCTTCGCGCGGGCCAGTGGCACACCGGGATGGTCGACGATGGTGTTGAGGTTCTCGACACAGAATGTCACCCCGGCCGTGGCCCCCAGTTCGCCGATGCGCTCCAGGGTGCGCAGCGCCGTCGACCACATCTGACCGGTGGCGCGCTGGCGCGGTCGGGCTGCCTGGCCGTCGACGAGTTCCGCGGTGTGCAGATTGAGCCGCGGAACACCCAGCACCGCAGCGGCTTTGATGCTCAGCTCGGCGGTGCGCACCACCTCATCGGCGCTCTGCGGGTCGACGAGGTCGCCGTGCAGGTAGCCGGTCATCGACGAGAACCGCGCTCCGGTCGCGGCCAGCGCGTCGAGGTCCTTGTCGTGCCAGCTCCAGATCTCCACATCGAAGCCGAGCTCATCGATCCGCTTCACCCGGTCCAGGATGGGCAGCTCGGTGAACACCATCTCTGAACACACCGCGAGCCTCATGCGCCGACCTCGCAGGCTCCGTCGGCGCATTCAATGCTGCTGATTCGCGTGCACGCTGCGCTCATGCCGACACTCCGCTCAGCATCACAGGCGCCTTGGTCTCGATGGATTCACGGGCCGCCAATGCTATTTCGAGTGCGACGCGGGCGTCGGCCCCCGTCACGGACGGCTCGGTGCCTGCCAGCACGCTATCGGCGAAGTGGGCGAACTGCGCGGTATAGGCATCGGCGAACAACTCGGTGATGATCCGGCCGGCGTGCTCGGGGGCCAGCCCGGCCTGCAGTACGCCGCCGGAGCCGAAGACCTCGCCGCGGATGTCATAGCCGTACACGGCCTGGAAGCTGGCTTCCGCGATCGCGAACGCGCCATTATCGAACCGGATCTGCACCACGGAGGTGTCCAGGAAGCCCTGGTCGGCGAACTGCGGATGGACCAGCGCATCGGCCTGTGCGTATACCTCGGTGACCCGCGCGCCGGGATTGAGCCAGCACAGCGTGTCGAAATCGTGGATGAGCGTCTCGTTGAAGATCGTCCACGGCTTGACGCGGGCGGCGACCTCGGCGGAGATGCCGGGATCACGGGTCAGGGAACGCAACAGCTGCGGGGTACCGATGTCGCCGGCATCGACACGCGCTCGCACGGCGGCGAAATCGGCGGCGAAGCGCCGGTTGAAACCGACCTGCAGTGCCACGCCGGCGGCGTGTGCCGCGGCGATGGCCCGGTCGGCGTCGTCGAGCGTCAGCGCCATCGGTTTCTCGCAGAACACGTGCTTGCCCGCGTGTGCCGCCGCGACCACCAGGTCGGCATGGCTGTTGGCGGGGGAGCAGATGGCCACGGCCTGCACATCGGGATCGGCGATGAGCTCCAAGGGGTCCTGGTAGGCGCGTGCTCCCGAGTACCTTTCCGCCGCGCCGGGTACCGGATCGGCGACGGCGGCGAGCCGGGTGTTGGGCAGGCGCGCGGCAAGGGTCTCGGCATGGAAGCTGCCGATCCAGCCGGCGCCGATGAGGCCGAAGGACAACGGGGAGGACATGGGGACTCCGATCGACTAGAACGTTCTAGGGACGGTAAGCGGATCGGGCGTGTTTCGTCAACAACGTTCCTAGAACGTTCTAGGATCCACATGTGCAACGACGCCCGACGCTTGAGGACGTGGCCACCCGCGCCGGTGTGTCGCGCGCGCTGGTCTCGATCGTCATGCGTGATGCGCCGGGTGCCAGCGAGCAGACGCGTGACCGGGTGCGCCGGGCCGCCGACGCACTCGGGTACCGGCCCGATCACCGGGCGCGCAGGCTGCGCCAGCTGCGCACCAAGCTCATCGGCGTCACCTTCACCGCCGGCCAGGAGTTTCATGCCGATCTCGTCGACGGCGTCTACGTCGCGGCCGACGAGCTCGGCTATGACGTGGTACTCAGTGCCATCACCCCGCACCGCGACGAGACTCGTGCGTTGCGCACGCTGATCGATGAGCAGTGCGAGGGCCTGGTGCTGATCGGCCCGGAGGCGCCGGCGCGGCGCATGATCGAGCTGGCCATGCGGGTGCCGGTGGTGGTGCTCGCCCGCCGGATCCGCGGTGTCGACGCCGTGCGCAGCGACGATGCCGCCGGCGCTCTGCTCGGTGCCGAGCACCTGATCGGGCTCGGCCACCGCCGGATCGTCTATCTCGACGGTGGCCGGGCGCCGGGCGCGGCCGAGCGGCTGCGGGGCTGCCGGCGGGCCGCCGATGCCGCCGGGGTGACGTTGGAGGTTCGTTCCGGCGGGCTCACCGAGCGCGAGGGCGCTGCGGCCGCGATCGCGATGCTGGCCGAATCCGAGCTGCCCACCGCGGTCTTCGCGTTCAACGACCGTTGCGCCCTTGGTGTGCTAGATGTCCTGATTCGTGCGGGAGTGTCGGTGCCGCAACAGATATCGGTTCTCGGCTTCGACGACAGCCCGCTTGCCGGGCTTGCACACGTGGATCTGACCACGGTGCGCCAGGACGCCACGGGATTGGCGGCGGCGGCGGTGCGGCGGTTGGTCGGCCGCCTCGATGGTCCGGACGGGCCCGGCGGGGTGGTGGACGTGGTGCGTGAGCCGACGCTCGTCGTGCGAGGTTCGACGGGCACTCCCGGGGACCGGCCTGCGGAAATGGAACGAGTAAATGACTTGCAGTCCTAATGTCAGGACAAAGTGTTGACTTTCCGGTGTGAGCCGTATTACATCAACTGTGCAGGCGTAGCGTCCGGCACTCGGTCCGCCGGGCCGATGTGGGCGACACGGCGATCTTGAAACGAGGAGAAACAATGGCGTTGAAGCGGCTCGCGGTACTGGCCGGAGCGGGCGTAATGGCGTTGAGCATGGTGGCGTGTTCGTCCAGCGGCGGCAAGCAGGACGGCGCCGGCGAGGGTAGCGGCGGCGGCACCGTCGACACCCCGCGCATGACGATCGCGATGATCACCCACGAGGTGCCCGGTGACTCGTTCTGGGACCTGATCCGCAAGGGCGCCGAGGCGGCGGCCAAGAAGGACAACATCGAACTGCGCTACTCCAACGACCCCGAGGCGCCGAACCAGGCCAACCTGGTCCAGAGCGCGGTCGACAGCGATGTCGACGGCATCGCGCTCACCTTGGCCAAGCCCGACGCCATGCAAGCGGCGGTGCAGGCCGCGGAGGCGAAGAACATTCCGGTGGTCGCCTTCAACGCGGGGATGGATGCCTGGAAGCCCATGGGCGTCAAGGAGTACTTCGGTCAGGACGGCCGGATCGCCGGTCAGGGCGTCGGGGAGCGCCTCACGCAGGAGGGTGCCACCAAGGCGATCTGCGTGATCCAGGAACAGGGTCACGTCGATCTGGAAGCACGCTGCGCCGGGGTCAAGGAGACCTTCCCCGCGACCGAGATCCTGAACGTCAACGGCAAGGACATGCCGTCGGTGGAGTCCACCATCACCGCCAAGCTGCAGCAGGATCCGGGCATCGACTACGTGGTGGCCCTCGGCGCCCCGTTCGCGCTCACGGCAGTGCAGTCGGCCAAGAACGCGGGCAGCACCGCCAAGATCGGCACCTTCGACACCAATGCCGCTCTGGTCGAGGCGATTCAGGGCGGCGACGTCCAGTGGGCCGTGGACCAGCAACCCTTTCTCCAGGGCTACCTCGCCGTCGATTCGCTGTGGCTGTACCTGAGCAACGGAAACGTGATCGGCGGCGGTCAGCCGACCTTGACCGGTCCGGCGTTCATCGACAAGTCCAATATCGACGCGGTCGCCGAGTACGCCAAGGCCGGCACGCGCTGATGACCGCTCGCGCGCAGGAAGGAATGTGATGACTACTCAGGAGGCGCTCGACGTCGCCAACCACACCGTGGTGCGCGACGAGCGGGTCAAGGAACGAAATCGTCTACAGCGGTTCCTGATCCGGCCCGAGATGGGCGCAGGTATCGGTGCGATCGGAATCTTCATCGCGTTCTTCATCGTCGCGCCCCCGTTCCGTGAGGCGTCGTCGCTGGCGACCGTGCTCTACGCCAGCAGCACCATCGGCATCATGGCCTGCGGTGTGGCGGTCCTGATGATCGGTGGCGAGTTCGACCTGTCGGCCGGCGTGGCGGTGACCTTCAGTTCGCTGGCGGCCTCGATGCTCGCGTTCAACCTGCACCTCAACCTCTGGGTCGGGGCGGCACTGGCGCTGGTACTCGCGCTCGGAGTCGGTTTCCTCAACGGTTTTCTGGTGATGAAGACCAAGATCCCCAGCTTCCTGATCACGCTGAGTTCGTTCTTCATGCTTGCCGGTATCAACCTGGCCGTGACGAAACTCGTTGCGGGACAGGTCGCCACCCAGAGTGTCAGCGATATGGACGGCTGGGACTCCGCGCAGAAGGTGTTCTCCTCGACGTTCACCGTGGCCGGCGTCGGAATCCGCGTCACCGTGCTCTGGTGGATCCTGTTCACCGTCGTGGCCACCTGGGTGCTGTTCAAGACGAAGATCGGCAACTGGATCTTCGCGGTCGGTGGGGACGCCGAAAGTGCCAGGGCCATTGGTATTCCGGTGACCAAGGTCAAGATCGGCCTGTTCATGTTCGTCGGGTTCTGCGCCTGGTTCGTGGGCATGCACCTGCTGTTCGCGTTCAACACCGTGCAGTCCGGTCAGGGCATCGGCAACGAGTTCTTCTACATCATCGCCGCGGTCATCGGCGGCTGCCTGCTGACCGGTGGCTACGGCACCGCGATCGGCGCGGCCATCGGCGCGTTCATCTTCGGCATGACCAACCAGGGCATCGTCTATGCGGGCTGGGACCCCGACTGGTTCAAGTTCTTCCTGGGCGGCATGCTGCTCTTCGCGGTGATCGCCAACAACGCCTTCCGTAACTACGCAGCGAAGAAGTGATCTGATGACCGCAACAGTCGAATCCCCCAGCAACGAGGCCGCGGCCGACCGCAAGGTGCCGCTGGTCGAGCTACGCAATGTCGGCAAGTCCTACGGGAACATCACCGCGCTCAAGGACATCAGTCTGCGGGTGCACGCCGGCCAGGTGACCGGCATCCTCGGTGACAACGGCGCGGGCAAGTCGACGCTGATCAAGATCATCGCCGGCCTGCACCAGCAGACCGAGGGCGAGCTCCTGGTCGACGGTGAGGCCACGAAGTTCTCGTCGCCGGCCGACGCGCTGGGCAAGGGCATCGCGACGGTCTACCAGAATCTCGCCGTGGTTCCGCTGATGCCGGTGTGGCGCAACTTCTTCCTCGGCCAGGAGGTGCGCAAGAAGTCGTTCCCGTGGTCGCTGGACGCGAACGCGATGCGGGCCACCACCTTGACCGAGCTGTCGAAGATGGGTATCGAGTTACCCGATGTGGACGCGCCGATCGGGTCGCTGTCCGGTGGCCAGCGTCAGTGCGTCGCGATCGCGCGGGCCGTGTTCTTCGGTGCGCGGGTACTGATCCTCGACGAGCCGACCGCGGCTCTCGGTGTCAAGCAGTCCGGCGTGGTGTTGAAGTACATCACCGCCGCCAGGGACGCCGGCTTCGGTGTTGTGTTCATCACCCACAACCCGCATCACGCGCACATGGTCGGCGATCACTTCGTCCTGCTCAACCGCGGACGCCAGAAGCTGGACTGCACGTATGACGAGATCTCGCTGGAGCACCTGACCCAGCAGATGGCCGGCGGCGATGAGCTGCAGGCGCTGTCCCATGAGCTCGGCCGCAAATAGCCCCTGACGACCTCGGCGCGGTCCTCCGGTTCGCCGGGGTACCGCGCCGATGGCGTATCCGGTCGGGCGCACCGGCGCTGTGTAGCGGCGGCATCCGCCGGGTATAGGGACTCCCATGACCACGTCAACACTGAAGACAGAAGACGCCGGGCCGCGCACCGTGAGCCGCAGTGTCCAGGTGGCCGCCCCGGTCGCGGCGCTGTTCGACCAGATCGCCGACCCGCACCGGCACCACGATCTCGACGGTTCGGGAACCGTGCGAGATGCCGACGTGAAGGGGCCGCACCGGCTCACCGAGGGCGACAAGTTCACTGTTGCCATGACGCAGTACGGCCTGCCCTACTCGATCACCTCGAAGGCCACCGCGGTACAGGAGAATCACCTCGTCGAATGGGAGCACCCATTGGGCCATCGGTGGCGCTGGGAACTCACCGAGGTGAGTCCCGGCACCACGAAGGTCACCGAGACATTCGATTATTCGACGGCCAAGGTGCCGTTCGTGGTGGAACTGCTCGGGTTCCACAAGAAGAACGCCGAGGGCATCGAGTCCACGCTGACGGGTCTGGCCGAGCGGTACGAAACCCACTGAGTATCCGGCGCGACTCGATCGCCGCCCGTCGGGAACTAGGAGCCTCTGGCGGCGTGTTCGTCGCGTAGTTTGCCCTTGAGAACTTTTCCGCCAGGGTTCCGGGGCAACGTTTCGACAATCACGAGCTGCTGCGGTCGTTTGTAGTGGGCGAGATGCGCGCGGCAGTGTGCCTCGATCTCAGCATCGGTCGGTGGATCGGAAGTCTCGCGCGGCACGACCACCGCGATCGGGATTTCGCCCCATTTCGGGTGCGGTACACCTATTACCGCGACCTCGGCAACCTTGTGATGCGCCGCGACAACGTTTTCCACCTCGGCGCTGTAGATGTTCTCGCCACCGGAGATGATCATGTCCTTCTTCCGGTCGACGACGTATACGTAGCCTTCTGCGTCTTGTCGTACGAGGTCTCCGGAGTGGAACCATCCGCCGCGAAACGCTTCGGTGGTCTCGGTCGCCTTGTTCCAGTATTCCTTCATCACCAACGGACCGAGATAGACGATCTCGCCCACCTCACCTCGGGCTACGTCGTTCATCTCGTCGTCCACGATGCGAATCTCGACGTTGAGCATCGGAATGCCCACCGAACCGATCTTGCGGATCGAGTCCTCACCGCGCAGCAGGCAGGTGATGGGGCTGCATTCGGTCTGTCCGAACGCCGCGATGATCTCGGCGTTGTCGAAGGTCTCGACCATTTTGCGTAGCAGCGGCGTGGACGCTGGCGCGGCGCCCCACCAGACGCGGCGAAGTCGCGAGACATCCCGTGACGCCAGGTCCGGCAACGCGAACACGCTCTGCCATTGAGTCGGGGTCATCCAGCAGGAGGTGACGTGTTCGTCGACGATGGTGCTCATGATGGCGTCGGGGTCGAAGCCGACCGAGGGCGTAATGACGGCGGTGCCGCCAGTCAGGAACATCGGCAGCATGCCCGATGCGCCGGCGGTGTGGAACAGGGGTGCCACCGCCATCCAGCAGGTGTCGTCGCTTCGATGGCCGACTGTGGCGATCGAACTGTAGGCGTGCAGGTAGAGGTTGCGGTGGGTGAGCACCGCACCCTTCGGGAAGCCGGTTGTCCCTGACGTGTACATGATGAATGCTGGGGCGTCGTCACCGACGGCGATGTGCGGGACATCGGGTTCTGCACCGCTGAGGATCTGCTCCAGGTCCGGGCCGATGGTCAGCACGGTGAGCAGAGCCGGCAAGCGCGAACGCACTCGCGCCACCGTTGGTTCGAGCGCGGCATCCACGATGACGGCGGCAGCTCCGCTGTCGGCGAGCACGTAGGCGATCTCCTCGGCGACGAGCCGAAAGTTCACCGGCACCGCGATGGCGCCCAGACGCAGGGCGGCAAGCCAGGATTCGACGAGTTCGATGCTGTTGTAGCCGATGACGGCGACCCGGTCGCCGGGTCGGATCCCGCGCGTCGCCAGCGCGTTCGCCAGTCGTGTCACACGTTGGTTGAGCTCGCCGAAGGTCACCCGACGCTTCGGGTCGACGAAAGCACATGCGTGGGGCCGGACCAATGCATGGCGGGTGAGAACATCGCTCAGGGTGATCCCGGTGTTCATGTCGGCTCCTCTGGGGCTGAGGGTCTAGAGGCCTATGCGGTCGGCGAGCACGCTGCGGTGGTATGCGCTGCCGCCGAAGAGGGCCTCGGTGGTCTTGGCCCTGCGGAAGTACAGGTGCATGTCGTGTTCCCAGGTGAACGCGATTCCGCCGTGGATCTGGAACGCGGCACCGGCGCACAGGGTGAAGGTATCGGCGGCCTGCGCCTTGGCCAGCGGTCCGGTGATCCGCAGTTCGTCGGGGTCTGCCGCGCTCATGGCGGCGAACATGACCGCCGCACGGGTGGCGTCGATCTCGATCGACATCTCGGCACACAGGTGTTTGACCGCCTGAAATGACCCGATCGCTCTATCGAACTGCCTACGGCTGCGGGCATATTCGACCGCCATCGCCAGACATCGCTCTGCACCACCGAGCATCTCGGCGGCCAGCAGCACCCGAGCGGTATCAAGCACCTGCTCGATTCCGTCCGGTGGGCCGGCGGTGAGCGACTCGGCCGGCGCCCGATCCAGCCGCAATCGTGCGACTGGCCGCGTGGCGTCGAACGAGGACAGGCGTTCCACTGCGACCCCGGGCGCGCCGGACGCCACCACATGCAGGACCACCCGGCCGTCGATCGCCGCGGGCACCACGAAAAGGTCGGCGACGTGCCCGTGCAGCACGGGGGACACGTCTCCGGTGAGCACGGTCCGGCCGTCGAGCTGGTCGACTCGCACGGTCACCGCCGCGTGGTCGGTGACATCTGGTCCCGCGGCCGCGAGCGTCCCGGCCTGTGCTCCGCTCAGCAATCCGGGAAGCAGCCGGGCCCGCTGCTCCTCGTCACCCATCCGTCGCACGGCTTCGATCGCGAACACTGTGGCCGCCAAGGGCACCGGGGCCAGCGCCCGGCCGAGCTCCTCGAACGCGATGGCAGCCTCGACCAGGGTGCCGCCGGCACCGCCGGCGTCGAGCGGCAGGTGCAGCGCGGGGAGCTCCAGATCGCGACACAGCCGCCGCCAGAGCTCCCGGTCGTGACCGTCGTCCGCGGCTACTTCACGAACCCGCGTAACGGGCGCCGCGGCCAGCAGTAGGCCCCGCAGGGAGGCACGCAAGTCGTCATGTTCGGTGCTGTAGCGAAAGTCCATCTCAGTTTCCCCCGCGCAGACTTGCCGCGGGTACCCGGATATCGGCACGGACCGGTTCCTTCGGCAGCCCCAACAGCTGCTCACCGATTACGTTGCGCTGGATCTGCGAGCTGCCCGCATAGATCGTCGCGGCACGCGCATAGAGCATTTCGTCCATCCAGCAGGCGGGAGAGTTCGGTGTCCCCGGCTCCGGGACGATGAGCGCTTCGCCGTTGCCCGGCCCCGCGGGGCTCAGCGCCTCGAGTCCGAGTATCTCCACGGCCAACTCGGTGTAGCGACGGAAATACTCGCTCCAGATGACCTTGCTGATGGCTGCTTCGCGACCCGGCCGTTGCCCGGCGAGCAACAATGTCAGACCTCGGTAGCCCTGATAACGCATGAGCTGGACACGGGAATAGCACCACGCCAACCCGTCCCGAGTACGCGCATCGGCGAGCAGTCCCCGGTCGCGCGCGAGCGCGCACAGCCGCTCGAACTCGCGCCCGAAGTTGATCGCCGCCGTCGTGACCTGTGACCCCCGTTCGAAGCCGAGCACCGTCATCGCCGCCGACCACCCGTCGCCGACGTCACCGACGACGTTGCGTTCCGGCGTGCGGGCGTCGGTGAAGAAGACCTCGCTGAACGATGCATGCCCGGCGGCGTTGACTATCGGCCGTACGACGACGCCCGGTTGGTCGATCGGTACCAGTAGCAGCGACAGGCCCCGGTGTTTGGGGGCAGCAGGATCGGTGCGCACCAGCACGAAGATCCAATTGGCGGTGGGTCCCGCCGACGTCCAGATCTTCTGGCCGTTGATCACCCACTCGTCATCGTCGCGCACGGCCGCGGTACGCACGGACGCCAGGTCAGATCCCGCTTCGGGCTCCGAGAAGCCCTGGCACCAACGGTCTTCGGCGGTCAGGATGCGCGGCAGGAAATGTCTCTTCTGTTCCTCGGTGCCCAGCGCGATCAGTGTGTTGCCGAGCAGTTCGATCCCCAGCAGATCATTCTCGGCCCGTTCGGGGGCACCTGCACGGGCGAATTCCTCGTCAAGCACCACCTGCTCGATCACAGAGAGACCGGCGCCGCCGTATTCCTTGGGCCAGGACACCGCGACAAGACCGCCGTCCACCAGCGCTCGTCGCCATCGACGGGCCGCAGTCGCACGCTCGTCGGGCGGCAACGACCCGCCGCCGGACCAGTCCGGTGGCAGGTGCTGCGCGAGAAACGCGCGGATGCGGGTACGGAACACCTCGGCTTGCGGCGGGTAGTCGATGTCCATGTGCTGTTCCCTCGGGTCAGGGCCGGCTCTTGGCGGCGGGCAGTATCTCCGGAGCGGTGCGCCAGTCCTCGAGCCCATGTTCGACGGTTCCGATGCCCAGGGGGTTGCCGGTCGCTTCGGACCAGTACGCGTGGTTGAGCTGGTGAATGGTGAAGCATGCGTCCAGCGCCGTGGTGAACCCCATGGCGTCGACGGTCTGGTTCACCGATTCCTTGATGAACAGCGCGGTCGCCGTCGGCAGCTTGGCGATGCGGGCTGCGAATTCGGATGTGCGGTCCGACAACTCCTCGTCGGGGAATACCTTGCTTACCATTCCGAGGGAATGGGCCTCGTCGACGCTGAGCGCGTCCCCGGTGAGCAACAACTCCTTGGCCTTTCGTGGCCCGAACTCCCACGGATGGCCGAAAAACTCCACACCGCACATGCCCAATCGGGTTCCGACGACGTCCGCGAACACGGTGTCCTCGGCAGCGACAATGAGATCGCAACACCAGGCCAGCATCAGACCGGCTGATAGCACCACTCCATGCACTTCGGCGATGGTGATCTTGCGTAGATTGCGCCATCGCTTGGTGTTCTCGTAGAAGTAGTGCCATTCCTGCCGGTGTCGTGATTCCACGCCACCCTTGGTCCCGCCGTTGCACTGGTACGTCGGATGCTGGCCTGGGCCGGGTGCGCGCTCGCGGACGTCGTCGGACGAACCGAGGTCGTGGCCGGCGGAGAATGACGGGCCCGCACCCCGCAGGATCACCACCCGGACGTTGTCGTCGGCTTCGGCGGTCTCGAAGGCCGACCCCAACTCGACGAGCATTCCCCGATTCTGCGCATTGCGCTGCTTCGGACGGTCCAGCGTGATGACGGCAACCCGGCCATGGTCGCCGAGTTCGTAGCTGAGGTACGTGAACGGGCAGTCGACGTGCTGCACTCCAGCACTCCCTTCGGGGAATGGGCACTCATCCGAGTTGACGTGGATGCGGTGTCCTCGGGCAGTCCGCGGGCCGTGCGCACCCCGTGCTGCCCGCGGTGGATCTGACCTTGAGAAGGTTACGGCGCCTCAGCACAAAATGTCCATAGCCGATACGGCAGCGAGTTTTCTCTGAAGAGCTAAATCGCCAAGAAAAGTCGCTATTGCATTCCACGATGTATCTTGTTAGTACTGTGGTGTACGTCGCAGTCGAACGGCTGGGAGGCGGAGGTCCGCCGCCCCGCGGCTTCGGCTCCAAGTCGCTACTGAGGAAGGTTGAAGATGGAGATCGGATTATTTCTCATGCCGGCACACCCGCCGGAGCGCAGCCTGTACGACGCGACCCAGTGGGACCTCGAAATCATCGAGCTCGCTGACCAATTGGGCTATGTTGAGGCCTGGGTGGGAGAGCACTTCACGGTTCCATGGGAGCCGATCTGCGCTCCGGACCTGTTGCTGGCGCAGGCGCTGCTTCGGACCACGTCGATCAAGCTCGCCCCGGGCGCCCATCTGCTGCCCTACCACCACCCGGTAGAACTGGCCCACCGAGTCGCGTATTTCGACCATCTCGCGCAGGGGCGCTTCATGCTGGGCGTCGGCGCCAGCGGGATCCCTGGCGACTGGGCCCTGTTCGACGTGGACGGGCAGAACGGCGAGCATCGCGAGATGACCCGAGAAGCGCTGGAGATCATGATCAAGGTCTGGACCGAGGACCAGCCTTGGGAGTTCCGCGGAAAATACTGGAACGCCAACGGAATTGCGCCGATGTTCGACGGACTGATGAAGCGTCACATCAAGCCCTTCCAGGCGCCGCACCCGCCGATCGGAGTCACCGGATTCAGCGCGGGATCCGAGACGCTCAAACTCGCCGGCGAGCGTGGCTATCTACCGATGAGCCTCGACCTCAACACCGAATACGTCGCGAGCCACTGGGATGCCGTGTTGGAAGGTGCAGCCCGCAGTGGCCGCACGCCGGATCGCCGCGACTGGCGCCTCGTGCGCGAGGTCGTCGTGGCCGAAACCGACGAGCAGGCGTTCCGGTATGCCGTCGACGGCATGATGGGCCGCAACATGCGCGAGTACGTGCTCCCGACCTTCCGCATGTTCGGCATGACCAAGTTCTACAAGCACAACCCCTCGGTGCCCGACGATGACGTGACCCCGGAGTACCTGGCCGAGAACACGTTCGTCGTCGGTTCGGTCGAGACCGTGGTGGACAAACTGGAGGCCACTTACGACCAGGTTGGTGGGTTCGGGCACCTGTTGATCCTGGGCTTCGACTACCGCGATGACCCGGGCCCATGGAAGGAATCGATGCGACTACTGGCCGAAGAGGTGATGCCGCGACTCAACGCGCGCATCGCCAAGAAACCCGGCGTCGCGATCATCTAGTCACCGACAACCCGTACGAAGGAGCTGAGCTGTGGTGGTTCGTCAGGTCACCGTCGGATATCTGGACGGGACACGCAAGACGATGCCCGTGCATGCCGGGCAGACGATCCTGGAGGCGGCCGAGGACCACGGCGTCGCCATCGTCAATGAATGTCAGAGCGGGATCTGCGGCACCTGCGTGGCCACGTGCACGTCCGGCGAATACGAGATGGGTCGCACCGAGGGACTCTCCGACGTCGAGAGGGACGCCCGGAAAGTACTGACCTGCCAGACCTTCCCGGGAACCGACTGCCAGATCGAGTTGCAATATCCCGCCGATGACAATGCCGCCATGCTGACCACCGGTCTCGGCACGGTGACCAGGGTCGACCGGGTATCGTCCTCGACCGCGCTGCTGGGCATCGATGTCTCGGACATGGGTGTGATCGACTACCGGCCCGGCCAATTCGCGCAGTTGCAGGTCCCGGGCACCGAGGTGTGGCGGAATTACTCCTACGCCCACCCCGCTGACGGTCGAGCCGAACTGGAGTTCATCATCCGACTGCTACCGGAGGGGGTGATGTCCGGGTATCTGCGCGACCGGGCCAAACCGGGCGACCGGATCGCGCTCCGGTGCAGCAAGGGCGGCTTTCATCTGCGCCCGCTCGCGCGTCCGGTGGTCATGGTCGCCGGCGGTACCGGGCTCTCGGCGATCCTGGCGATGGCGGAAAGCCTGGAGACCACCGCGGGGCAGCCTGTGCACCTGCTCTACGGCGTGACCGGCGTGGAGGACCTTTTTAAGAGAGCCGAACTCGAAGAACTCGAGCGACGCATCGCGGGCCTTGCCGTTCATGTCACGGTCTCGAAGTCCGATCCGCGTTGGAAAGGTGCTGTGGGACGTGTGACAGACCTGCTCCGCGAGGACATGTTCGGCGGCGGTGATGCCGATGTGTATCTGTGTGGACCTGCACCTATGATCGAGAGCTGCCGAAACTGGCTGCACGATAACGGCTTCCATGGCGCCGGCGTGTACTACGAGAAGTTCGTGCCCAGTGGCAGCGCCCGTCGACGCACCCCGCCACTGCTGGACTATGCGGGAATCGATGGGGGCGATGTCCGCCGACGAGGTCGCGGGACGGCGGTGGTCATCGGCGGCAGCATCGCGGGCATCGCCGCCGCGAAGGTTCTCAGTGAGACCTTCGAGCGGGTCATCGTCCTCGAGAAGGACGATCCGCACCGCCGCCGTGAGGGCAGGCCCGGCGCCGCCCAGGGTTGGCACCTGCATCACCTGCTCACTGCCGGTCGTATCGAGTTGGAACGGTTGTTCCCCGGCATCATCGACGACATGGTGCGCGAGGGTGCCTTCGATGTCGACATGGCTGCCCAGTATCGAATCCGTCTCGGTGGCACGTGGAAGAAGGCAGGAACGGGCGACATACAAATCGTCTGTGCCGGTCGACCACTGCTCGAGTGGTGTGTGCGTCGCCGCCTGGACGACGAAGCCCGCATCAGTTTCCGCTACGAGTCCGAGGTGGCCGACCTTGTCTACGATCGCGACAGCAACTCGGTCATCGGTGTCGGTGTCGGCCGCGATGGTGGCGATCTCGAGGTGGTGCCGGCGGAGTTCGTGGTGGACGCGTCGGGCAAGAACACCCGCATCCCGGATTTCCTCGACCGCATCGGCATCGGGGCCCCCGAAGTCGAGCAGGACATCATCAACTGCTTCTACTCCACGATGTATCACCGGGTGCCGCCGGAACGGCAATGGAGCGACAAGGTGATGATGATCTGCTATGCCTACCGACCCTATGAGGACACCTACGCGGCGCAGTACTACACGGACAGCTCGCGCACGATCCTGTCCACCACGTTGGTTGCCTACAACTGCTATTCGCCACCGCGCACCCCGGGGGAGTTCAGACAGTTCGCCGACTTCATGCCCTCGCCGGTGATTGGTGAGAACATCGACGGACTGGAACCGGCATCACCCATCTACAACTTCCGGTATCCGAACATGCTGCGGCTGCTCTATGAGAAGAAGCGCAATCTGCCAAGGGGATTGCTCGCGGTCGGCGATTCCTACACCAGCGCCGATCCCGTTTCCGGTCTGGGAATGACGCTGGCCCTCAAAGAGGTTCGGGAAATGCAGGTACTGCTGGCGAAGTACGGACCGGGGCACGCGGACCTTCCGAGACGCTACTACCGCAGGATCAGCCGACTGGCCGACACGGCGTGGTTCGTGATCCGCGAGCAGAACCTGCGTTTCGACTGGGTTCAGGATGCGGACAAGAAGCGCCCCTTCTACTTTCGTGGACTCACCTGGTACATGGACCGTGTCATGGAGTTGGTGCACGACGACCCCGCGACCTACAGTCAGTTCCTGGCGGTTGTGCACCTCGTCAAACCTCCTGCGGCGTTGTTGACACCGAAGGTCGCCGCGAAGGTGCTGGGGAAATGGGCGCGCACCCGACTGTCAGGCCAGAAGACGCTCATCGCGCGCAACTATGAAAACCGCACCATTCCGCCCGTCGATCACCTGGTGCGAAGCGAGGAATTGCCGGTCGGTCTTGTCGGATCCCGTACCCACTAGCCAAGGGACTGAGATGTCACAGATACATCGGATGCTGAATTGCCGGGGCACCCGTATCCACGCAGTGGAGCAGGGAGAGGGGCCGCTCGTGATACTGGTCCACGGCTTCCCCGAGTCCTGGTATTCCTGGCGTCACCAGATTCCGGCACTCGCCGAGGCGGGATACCGCGTGGTGGCCATCGACCAGCGCGGCTACGGGCGCTCATCCAAGTACCGGGTGCAGGAGGCCTATCGCATCGGAGAGTTGGTCGACGATATCGTCGGCGTGATCGATTCCTACGGCGCCCAGAATGCGGTCGTGGTGGGTCACGACTGGGGCGCTCCGGTTGCCTGGACTTTCGCCTGGCTGCATCCAGCAAGATGTCGGGCGGTTGTCGGCATCAGTGTTCCCTTTGCGGGTCGCGGCGTGATCGGATTGCCCGGCAGTCCATTCGGCGAACACCGTCCCAATGACTACCACGTGGAGCTGGCCGGGCCCGGCCGGGTCTGGTACCAGGACTACTTCTCCGCACAGGATGGCATCGTCACCGAGATCGAGGAGGATCTGCGCGGCTGGTTGTGGGGCCTGACCTACACGGTCTCTGGTGACGGGATGGTCGCGGCCACCAACGCCGCCGTCGCTGCAGGGGTCGACCTGGAATCGATGGACCCGATCGACGTCATCCGAGCCGGCCCGTTGTGTATGGCCGACGGAGCCCGGCTCAAGGATGCGTTCGTCTACCCCGAGACGATGCCGGGCTGGTTCACCGATGCCGACCTCGACTTCTACACAGGTGAATTCGAGCGCTCGGGATTCGGCGGTCCGTTGAGCTTCTATCACAATATCGACAACGACTGGCATGACCTTGCCGACCAGGCCGGCACACCGCTGACGCCTCCGGCGGTGTTCATCGGTGGGCAGTACGATGTCGGCACCATCTGGGGGGCAGAGGCGCTTGAGCGCGCAGCCGAGGTGATGCCGAACTACTGCGGGACGCACCTGGTGCCCGATGTGGGGCATTGGATCCAGCAGGAGGCCCCAGCGGAAACCAACCGGCTGCTGCTGGAGTTTCTGCGCGGGCTGGACTAGGGAATCGACTGTGTCGATGAGACTTCGGGACTGCCCCGCCGACATCACGGAACTGCGGCGGGCATTCGGCTGCTTTCCGTCCGGGGTCACAGCCGTCTGTGCGTTCGTCGGCGGCGAGCCGGTCGGGATGGCGGCGAGTTCGTTCACCCCGGTATCGATCGACCCGCCGCTGGTGTCAATCTGTGTGCAGAACAGCTCGGCGACCTGGCCGCGACTGCGAGACCAGCCCCGCCTCGGTCTGAGCGTGCTGGCCGAAAGCCACACCGATGCTGCTATGAGCTTGTCGCGCAAGGTTGGCGACCGGTTCGACGGGGTGGCGTGGGCCGATCTGCCCAACGGGGGAGTGTTCGTCGACGGTGCCAGCGCATGGTGGGATTGCCGGGTTTACGCGGAGGTACCGGCCGGCGATCACACCATCGTGCTACTGGAGATCTGCGCGCTGGATGCCGACCCGGACACGCCGCCGCTGGTGTTCCACGCCAGCCGGTTCCGTCGACTGGCGGTGGTGGAAAGGGAGCGAACATGAATACCGCCGATGTGCGGGTGCGACGCGCGATCGCGGCGGTGCGGACGGGCCGTCCCGTCGTGCTGATCGACGACGGAGAGCCCGACGGTGAGGGCTATCTGGTGTTCGCCGCCGACGCCTCGACTCCGGAGCTGCTCGCGTTCACCGTGCGGCACACCTCGGGCTATATCCGAGTCGCGTTGCCCCCCAAGGAGTGTGTGCGACTGAACTTGCCGCCGATGTGCCATGGCGATTCAGTGGGGTCGCGCGCCGCGGGCCATCGGGTGGCGGTCGACACCGGCGGTACCGGCACGGGGATCTCCGCGACCGACCGAGCCCGCACGATCGCGGCGTTGGCGTCCGCCGACTCCCGGCCGGAGCACTTTCGGCGCCCGGGCCACGTAGTCCCGGTGCAGGCCGAAGCAGATGGTGTACTGGACCGTCAGGGGCCCGCCGAGGCGGCTTTGGACCTCGCCCGCCTCGCGGGCCGGCGCCACGCCGCCGGACTCTGCGAGATCGTCTCCGGTGACCGTCCCATCGCGATCGCCAGCGGGGCCGAATCGGTCGAGTTCGCACTCGAACACGGGCTGGCCCGCGTTTCGGTGACGGAGCTCGCCGTGTACCGGCGACGGACCGAACGCCAGGTCATCCGGCTGGCCGAGACCATCCTGCCCACCCGCGGTGGCACCCACCGGGTCATCGGATTCCGCGATGCGCGTGGCGGTGGCGAACACCTCGTCGTGATCATCGGCGCGGTGGGCTCCGGACAACCGGCGCCACTGCATGTGCATGTGGAGTGCCTCACCGGAGACGTATTCGGATCGGGGGCGTGCCGGTGTGGCGGGGAACTCCGGCACGCCATGACCGCGATGACCGCCGCGGGTAGCGGTGTGATCGTGTACCTGCGTCCCACCGGTCCGATGCACGCCTGCGGATTGGCCGCGTCTGACGCTGAGCCCGCTCCGGGACTGCCGCCGGACACGCTGGCCTGGATCCTGCGCGATCTTGGTGTCTATTCCGTCAGACTTGCCGATGATGCACCGGGATTCGGGCTCGTGATGTTCGGCGCCATCCGCGAGAAATCGGTGGCCGCGTGAGAAGGATTCGGATGCAATGTAATACGCAGGAGATGCGATGACGTACGCGGATCTGGCCGGAAAGGCCGCGATCGTGACGGGGGCAGGTGCCGGAATCGGACGAGCGATCGCCGAGCGCCTCGCCGTCGAGGGATGCAAGGTGGTGTGCGCGGACATCGACAGTGCCGCGGCCGCGAGAGTGGCCGCGCAGATCGGAGGTGGCGCAATCGGCTATGCCGTCGACGTGAGCAACGAACAACAGGTAATGGGCATGGTAGAGGCCTGCGTCGGTGCCTTCGGTGGGGTCGACAAACTGGTGGCGAATGCCGGGGTGGTGCACTTCGCGCCGTTGACCGAGACGGCGGTGGAGGATTTCGATCGCGTCATCGCCGTCAACCTGCGCGGCGCGTGGCTGTGCACCAAGCACGCTGCACCGCGGATGGCTGAGGGCGGCGGGGGCGCCATCGTGAACATGTCGTCGCTCGGCGGTCTTGTCGCGGCCGGCGGCACCGCCGCCTACGGAATGTCCAAGGCGGGGGTCATCCACCTCAGCAGGATTACCGCAGCTGAACTTCGTTCCGCCAATATCCGTTCCAATGCTGTGCTTCCGGCGTTTGTCGACACTCCGATGCAGCAGACCGCGATATCGACGTTCGACGCCGCGCTCGGCGAAGGAGGCGCCAACACCATGATCGGTCGTCTTCAGGGCCGGATGGCCGGACCCGAGGAGATGGCGGGCGTCGTTGCCTTCTTGTTGTCTGACGAGGCATCGATGATCAACGGAACCGCTCAACTCGCTGATGGCGGTACCGTCGCTGCACTGTGGTGAGTCCGGTCAGTCCCTGCTGGTGAGGATCGCCAGGGCGATAGCGGTGATTTCATCGGCCACCCCGTGGAAGCGGGTCAGGTGCCAGGTGCGCACGACATCGTCGATGAAGCTGTTCGCCGCAGCCACCAGGAGCCGCGCCTGGGCGGGGGTGGTACGGGGAACGAGCTTGCCGATGAGATCGCTCCACACCGCTTCGCGGTCGGCTTGATTTCTCACATACCGGTCGCGGACCTCGCTGGAGGCGTACGAGAGCTCGGTAACCGACACCGCCACCAGGTCTGGGTCGTCCAAGCTGACCCGGACGCGGCCTGCGACCAGGGCACGGAGGCACTCTGTTGCGTCACTGTCGGCGCGCAACGTCCGAATGCACTCCAGGGTCCACCAGTCGTCAAGGCGACTGACGAGGGCATCGAGGATTGCCTGTTTGGAGGAGAATGACCGGTACAGACCCGGGCCGGCGATACCGACACCCTTTCCGATCTCACTGGTGCTCACTGCCGGGTAACCCTGCGCGCGAAAGAGGTGTGCCCCCGCGGCGAGCAGTGTCTCGTGCCTGGAGAACAGTGCGCGGCCACCAGTGCTCGGCGGCTCGTCATCGGTATCGAGGGCGCGGACGGGGCGAGTCGATGCAGCCGCCGTGCATGCCGCAATGAGCAGCTGGTGGAGCTCGTCGTTGGGCAGCGTGAAATTGTGCCTGCCAAGACTGGTGATCACACTCGACACCGCCCATGCCCGCAGTTCAGAGTGTCTCGAGTTCAGCTCCGGCATTTCGAGACGAATGCTCGCCTCGATGCCGGCCACGATGGCGTTGATGCGGTGGCGGACCTCCATGCGCTCTGTGACGTCGAGATAGCGCGCCTCGCGCTGCCAGAGCACCGTGAGCGATCGAGAGGCCACCGCCGCGGTGACGAGGTCCGGCAAGTCGGCGCTCAAGGGTCTGTGCGTCGACACCGATTCCCCGTCGGCGAGTAGGCGGGCGCTCTGATACTGCTCCTGGCCGGCGCGGATGGCGGCGGCCAACAGTGCATGTTTGTTGTCATAGTGGCGGTACACCGCTCGTGCGGTGACCCCCGATGCCTCCGCGATGTCCTCCAGCTTCACGGAGTGAAACCCACGGTCGATGAACAGTCGAACGGCTTGCTCGAGGATCTGTTGCTTGCGGTCCT
Source organism: Mycobacterium sp. ITM-2016-00316 (assembly GCF_002968335.2). Lineage (NCBI taxonomy): Bacteria > Bacillati > Actinomycetota > Actinomycetes > Mycobacteriales > Mycobacteriaceae > Mycobacterium > Mycobacterium sp. ITM-2016-00316. Next base: position 3,944,716 of record NZ_CP134398.1, on the reverse strand, counting down.
TGGGCCTGCGTTTGACGGCTGAGGGCACCGGCTCCACTGCGCTACGCTCCTTCTTCCTGGTCACCCGCAGGAAATCCTGCCAGATGTCTTCGATGGTCGGCGCACGACTCCGCGACCGTCGCGCGGGAGTGCGCCGAAACATTCTCCGCTGCTGATGAACTCGCCGATGCCGTGAGTGACACGCCGGAGGTGACAACGGATTCCGGACCCGAGCTACGCCGTTGCGGCCCGCACGGGGACACCGGTGGGCCGGTAGTCGCTCGAGTACCACGTGAAGCCATGTTCGATTGCCCCCGTCAGCGGTAAACACGTCGTATTGACTAGATACATTACTACCCTTAAGTGCTTGCCACGGCGACAATATCGCGACATTTGAGTGAGGATGTAGCATACTGGCTATAGACATAGCGACTGGCCGGCGCGTAGCCTGGCTTGCGTCAACGACCCCGTCGACCCGTCCGGATGGCCCCCATGAGCAGTTCGTACCGATACCTCGGTCCCGAGTTCTGTCAACCGGTTTCGGCAGTGACGGTGGCGCACAGTGAACGGTTGATGTGGGGGATCCGATGTCTCCTACGGGTGGCCGAAACCGAATCATCGGCGCGAGCATGATGGTGAGCGCGCAGGTGGCGACCCGACCCTTCCGTGCTCTCGGCGGTTTCTTCGCGATGTCGCTGGACACATTCGTGTTGATGTTCCAGCGGCCGTTCGCCTGGCGTGAGTACGTCATCCAGACCTGGTTTGTCGCGCGCGTCTCGGTCCTGCCCGCGCTGATGCTGACCATGCCTTACTCGGTACTCTTGGTCTTCACGTTCAACATCTTGCTCAATGAGTTTGGCGCATCGGACTTCTCGGGAACGGGAGCCGCGATCGGGACCGTGAATCAGATCGGGCCGATCGTGACCGTGCTCGTGGTCTCCGGTGCCGGCGCGACGGCGATGTGTGCAGACCTGGGAGCGCGGACCATCCGCGACGAGCTCGATGCGCTCCGGGTGATGGGGATCAATCCGATCCAGGCGTTGGTGGTACCGCGCGTGCTGGCGGCGACCACCGTTGCCCTCGCACTGTCGGCATCGGTGATCATCGTCGGACTCGCCGGCGCATTCCTCTTCTGCGTCCACATCCAGAATGTTTCTGCGGGAGCGTTCATCTCAGGTCTGACGCTGCTGACCGGCGCCGGGGACGTTCTCGTATCCCTGGTCAAGGCAACTCTTTTCGGGCTGGCCGCGGGCCTGATCTCCTGCTACAAGGGAGTGTACGTCGGGGGCGGTCCGGCCGGAGTCGGCAACGCGGTCAACGAGACCGTGGTGTTCACCTTCATGGTGCTGTTCGCGATCAATGTGGTCGTGACCGCGGTCGGCATCCAGTTCACGGTGTCATGAGATGACGCCGATGAGCACCAGCGTACCCAGTAGGCCGTTCGGGCGACTGTTCAACGCTGTGGACGACTTCGCTGCGGGCTGGAACCGGATAGGAGGTCAGGTCCGTTTCTACGCCGAGACGCTGGCCGCGGTGCCCGACGCGGTCGTCCACTATCGCACCGAGCTGTTGCGGTTGATCGCTCAGATGGGTCTGGGTAGCGGCGCTCTCGTCGTCGTCGGCGGCACCGTGGCGATCGTCGGATTTCTGACGATGACGACGGGCGCTTTGGTTGCCGTGCAGGGATACAACCAGCTGGCATCGGTGGGATTCGAGGCACTCACGGGATTCGCTTCGGCGTTCTTCAACGTGCGGCTGATCGTCCCGGGGACGACGTCGGTGGCGTTGTCCGCGACGATCGGGGCGGCGGCGACTGCCCAACTCGGCGCGATGCGGATCAATGAGGAAATCGATGCGCTCGAGGTGATGGGCATCCGAAGCGTGACATTCCTTGCCTCCACCCGCGTCCTGGCCGGCGTGATCGTGGTGATCCCGTTGTATTGCGTCGCAGTGATGATGGCCTTTCTGGCTGCCCGCTTCGGGACAACGGTGATCTACGGACAAGGTTCCGGCGTCTACGACCACTACTTCGGTACGTTCCTGAGTCCCACCGACCTCATCTGGTCGTTCTTTCAGTGCGTGTCGATGACGGTGGTCATCATGCTGGTCCACACCTACTACGGCTTCACCGCCTCGGGTGGACCTGCGGGCGTTGGCGAGGCGGTGGGACGTGCCGTGCGCACCTCGATGGTCGTCGCGGCGGTGGAGATCGTGATGATCTCACTGGCCGTCTACGGTCAGTCGGGCAACTTCGATCTGGCCGGTTAGCATGCGATCGCGCTCGGGTGGACCCCGAATCCACAACGCATGGTGGACGGCGATGCTCCTGGTGATGATCGCGGCGTTCCTCCTCGTCACGGCGGGGGTCTACAACGGTACGTTTCGTACCTACGTGCCAGTCACTTTGACGTCCGAGCGTTCCGGGCTCGTGATGGAGACCGGCGCGAAAGTCAAGTTGCGTGGCGTCGAGGTCGGACGGGTCAAGACCATCACCGGCGGCGAAGCCCAGGCCAGCCTGGAACTGGCCCTCTACCCCGACCAGATCCGGTTCATTCCCGCCAATGTGCAGGCGCAGATCCAGGCCACCACCGCGTTCGGCGCCAAGTTCGTCGACCTCGTGTATCCCAGGGACCCGAGCCCGGACCGGCTCGCTGCCGGCGCGGTGTTGCGATCCACCAACGTCAGCACCGAGGTCAACACCATCTTCGCGAACCTGTCCGAGCTGCTCCAGATGATCGACCCGGCGAAGCTCAACGCGGTGCTGACCGCCGTGGCAGACGGTGTCCGCGGCAAAGGCCAGCGGATGGGGCAGGCCACCACAGACCTGAACACCGTCCTCACCGCGCTCAACGAACGCAACGAGACCATCCGGGGAGACTGGCGCTCCTTCAGGCGCTTCAACGACACCTATGCGGCCGCCGCGTCTGACATCCTCACGATCCTCGATGGAGCCAGCACCACCAGCGCCACCGTTGTCAGCCGCGCTGACGAGCTCGATGCACTGCTGCTCAACACAATTGGTCTGTCGAGGTCGGGAACCGAGCTTCTCGGATCCAGCAAGGACAGCTTCGTCGATCTGGTCAGCGCGCTGGAACCGACGACCGCCCTGCTCCACAAGTACAGCCCGGTGTACACCTGCTGGCTACAAGGGGCGACCTGGTTCCTCGACAACGGCGGGTTCGACGTCTGGGGCGGGGGCAACGGACGCTCGATCCAGCTCGACGTCGGCCTGCTCTTCGGTAACGACCCCTACAAGTATCCGGAGAATCTGCCTGTCATCGCGGCCAAGGGCGGTCCGGACGGCAGGCCGGGTTGCGGGTCGCTGCCGGACGCCACCAAGAACTTCCCGGTGCGCCAGCTCATCGCGAACACCGGGTGGGGAACCGGCGTGGACGTCCGGCCCAATCCTGGTATCGGGCAGCCCTGTTGGGCGAACTATCTTCCGGTGACCCGCGCGAATCCGCAGCCGCCGAGCATCAGGCAGTGCCTGCCCGGGCCTGCGCCGGGGCCGATCCCGTATCCGGGCGCGCCGCCCTACGGGGCGCCGTTGTACGGCGCGGGTGGTGCACCGTTGTTTCCGGGAGTAGCTCCCGCCGAGCCCACACCACCCGCTCCGTGACGCGACTATTCCGAACACAGGAGATGACACCGTGAAGGACGACTTCAGGGGCGCGGCGTGGCGCCTGGTGGTGTTCCTGACCGTGTGTGGGTTCGCGACCTTCGCGCTGCTGACGGTGTTCGCCGAGTTCCGGTTCGGGGACGGCAAACGCTATTTCGCCGAGTTCCGCAACGTCTCCGGGCTCAAGAGTGATGACCTGGTGCGGATAGCCGGGGTCGAAGTGGGCAGCATTCAGGGCATCTCGTTCAACGCCGACTCGACGGTTCGCGTGGAGTTCTCCACCGACGACACGGTCGTGCTCACCGATGGGACCCGCGCGGCGATCCGCTATGACAATGTGTTCGGCGGGCGATACCTCACGCTGGAGGAGGGGGGCGGGGGGCTTCTGCCGCTGCCACCGGGCGGGACGATCCCGGCGACACGAACCGAGCCGGCGCTGGACCTGGATTCGGTGATCGGAGGGTTCAAGCCGCTGTTCCGGGCCCTCGATACCGACCAGGTGAATGCGCTCAGTGGCCAGTTGATTTCGGCCCTTCAGGGCCAGGGCGCCACCATCGGGTCGTTTCTCGAGCAGGCGGCGGCAGTGACGCACACGCTGGCCGATCGGGACATGCTGGTCGGTCAGGTCGTCGACAACCTCAATGTGGTTCTCGGGTCGCTGGGCGGCCAGACCGATCGCCTCGACCTGGCGGTGACCTCGTTGTCGGAGTTGGTCGCGGGGCTCGCCGAGCGTCGTACCGACATCTCGAACAGCCTGGCCTACGTCGACGCCGCCGCCGGATCGGTCACCGACCTGCTGGCCCAGTCACGCCAACCGTTTTCACGCGTGGTGCGCGAGACCGACCGTAGTGCCGCGATTGCCGCGGCAGACCACGTCTACCTCGACAACCTGTTCAACACATTGCCGGACAAGTACCGGGCGCTGGGACGCCAGGGCATGTACGGCGACTTCTTCAGCTTCTACCTCTGCGAGATCGTGCTCAAGCTCAATGGAAAAGGTGGTCAGCCGGTGTACGTGAAGGTCGCCGGACAGGACTCGGGCAGGTGCGCACCGAGATGAAACCCTTCGCTGAACGCAGCCCGTTGGTGATCGGGATCGTCGGTGCCGTGGGCGTCGCGCTGGTTGTCACGGGAGCTCTGCAGTACCAGAACCTGCCACTGGTCAATCAGGTCAATTCCTATTCTGCCGAGTTCGCCGACGCGGGCGGGCTGTTCACCGGGGCCACCGTCGAGGTTTCCGGCTATCCGGCGGGCAGGGTCTCCTCCATCGAACTCGATGGAGCGGTGGTGCTGGTGCGCTTCACGGTCGACAAGAACATCACGATGGGTGAGTCGACGGAGGCGGGGATCAAGACAAAGAGCCTGCTGGGAACCAAGATGCTCGCGGTGACCCCGCTCGGCGGCGGCCGGCTCGAGGGTCCGATCCCGATGAACCGGACGGTGTCGCCCTATCAACTGCCCGACGCGCTGGGCGATCTTGCCGACACGATCAGCGGGCTGGACACCGATCAACTGTCGGACTCCTTGGCCACGGTGTCGGAGGCGTTCGCGGACACCCCCGAGGAACTGCGGGACGCCGTGCACGGTGTGGCGCGATTCGCCAAGACCCTCAATGACCGCGATGCCGAGTTGCGCAACCTGTTGGACAACGCCGCCAAGGCAACGGGGGTCCTGGCCCACCGCAGCGATCAGATCGCCCGCCTCGTCTCCGACACCAACGCGTTGCTCGCAGCGCTGCGCACACAAAGCGATGCGGTCAGCCAGATCTGGGTGAACATTTCCGGTGCGGCACAACAACTCAAAGCATTCATCGCCGAGAATCGTCAGCAGCTGCGGCCGGCCCTGGACAAGCTCAACGAGGTGCTGGCCGTCGTCGACAACCGCAAGGAACGCCTGCAGGAGGCGGTCAAACTGCTCAACAAGTACGCGATGTCGCTGGGGGAGTCGCTGTCGTCGGGGCCGTTCTTCAAGGCGTATGTGGTCAACCTGCTGCCCGGTCAGTTCGTGCAGCCGTTCGTCGATGCCGCGTTCTCCGATCTGGGGCTGGATCCGAATGTGCTGTTGCCGTCGCAGCTGACCGACCCGCAGACCGGTCAGCCGGGCACACCGGCATTGCCGGTGCCCTACCCGCGCACCGGGCAGGGCGGCGAGCCACAGCTGAACCTGCCTGACGCCATCACCGGCAAGCCGGGCGACCCGCGCTACCCCTATCGCGAGCCGCTGCCCGCGCCGCCGCCGGGCGGTGCTCCGCCGGGACCACCCGCGCTCGAACCGGTGATGCCATGACGAACGGGCGACTGCGGCGGGGGCGTAACGGTTTGGCTGCCGTGCTGGTGCTGATTATGGCTGCCGGAATCCTGGTCGCGGCCCGATCCGCGGACCATGTCGGGAGAACTTGGGTGACAGCGTATTTCGAGAACAGCAACGGCATCTTCGCCGGCGACGACGTGCGCATCCTCGGCGTTCCCGTGGGTCGGGTCGACAGCATCGTGCCAGAGCCCACGCGGGCCAGGATCACGTTCTGGGTGCACGGTGACTACCCCATTCCCGCCGAGGCCAAGGCGGTGATTCTGTCCCAACAGTTGGTGACGGGTCGGGCGATCCAGCTCACGCCCGCCTACACCGGGGGACCGGTGATGGCGACGGGCACGGTCGTCGGACAGGAGCGCACCGCGGTGCCGGTGGAATGGGATGATGTGCGAGTTCAATTGCAGCGCTTGACGAAACTGCTTCAGCCGACCGAACCCGGCGGTGTCAGCACCCTCGGATCGCTGATCAACACCGCCGCAGGCAACCTGCGGGGGCAGGGGGCGAACATCCGGGAGACCGTCATCAGACTCTCCCAGGCGCTGGCGACTCTGGGGGATCACAGCGATGACATCTTCGCCACGTTCCGCAATCTGTCGACACTGGTGTCAGCGCTCCACGATAGCGCCGATCTCCTCGAACAGCTCAACCAGAACCTGGCCGCGGTCACGTCGTTGGTGGCCGACGATCCGCACAAGGTGGCGCGCACGGTGCAGGATCTGGGCGGGGTCATCGGCGATGTCAAGGACTTCGCCGAGGACAACTCCGAAGCGATCGGCACCACGACCGACAGGCTGGCGTCCATCAGCACCGTGCTGGTCGACAGCCTCGACGATCTCAAGCAGACATTGCACATCGCCCCCGGGACGGTGGCGAACTTCCACAACATCTTCGAGCCCGCGAATGGATCGCTGACGGGTGCGCTGGCCGTGAACAATTTCGCCAATCCCATCAGCTTCATCTGCGGTGCGGTTCAGGCGGCATCTCGGCAAGGCGCCGAGCAGTCGGCGAAGCTGTGCGCTCAGTACCTGGCGCCCATCGTGAAGAACCGGCAGTACAACTTCCCGCCGATCGGGGAGAACCTCCTTGTCGGCGCGCAGGCCAGACCCAACGAGGTCACCTACAGCGAGAACTGGATGCGGCCCGACTTCGTCCCCGCCGCCGCCTCGTCTCCCGGTCCACCGCAGGCGGTGGTGATCGACCCGGGCGCCGGCCTGGCGGGAATGATGGTGCCCGCCAACGGAGGTGGGTCATGAGCCCAACGTGGTGGCGCCGGACCGCGGCGACGGTCGCGACGATCGCCTTCGCGGTGGGGATGACCGGTTGCTCGGACTGGCAGGGCCTGAACTCGTTGCCCATGCCGGGTACCCAGGGCGGTGGACCCGGCTCGTATGTGATCCAGGCGCAGCTTCCCGACGTCAACAACATCCAGCCGAATGCGCGGGTCCGCGTCGCAGATGTGAACGTCGGTACGGTGACCAAGATCGAGCGTCAGGGCTGGCATGCATTGTTGACGATGCGGCTCAACGCCGATGTGATTCTGCCCGAGAACTCCATGGTCACCATCGGTCTGACCAGCCTGCTGGGATCTTTGCACATCGAACTATCGCCGCCCACCGGGGTTGCGCCGCGGGGGCGGCTGCGTGGGGGCTCGCTCATCCCGCTGTCGAGCGGCGGAGCGTTCCCGAGCACAGAGCAGACGCTCGCAGCCCTGTCGATGGTGCTCAACGGGAGCGGGCTCGGCCAGGTGCATGACATCACCGAGGCGTTCTCCACGGCTTTCCATGGCAGGGAGCACGACGTGCGCAGCTTGATCGGTCAGCTGGAGACCTTCACCCGAAACGTCAACGGCCAGACCGGCGATATCATTGCCGCCACCGAGAGTCTGGACAACCTGGTCGGACGGTTCGCGGCCCAACGGCCGGTGCTCGACCGCGCCCTGGCGACCATCCCGGACGCGCTGGGGGTGCTCAACGACGAGCGAGAGAATCTCATCGATGCCGCCGACCAGTTCGGCAAGTTCAGCGCGTTGACCGTCGACACGGTCAACAAGACGAAGGACAACCTGGTCAAGGAACTCAACGACGTGGGCCCGGTGTTGGCATCGTTGGCTGACGCCGGTCCGAGTATGACCAGGGCGCTGTCGCTCATCCCGACCTTCCCGTTCCCGAACGAGACGATCGAGAAATGGCAGCGCGGCGACTACGCCAACCTGACGGCGATCGCCGACCTCACGCTCAGTCGGATCGACGCAGGCATGTTCACCGGAACGCGCTGGGAGGGCGACCTGACGGAGCTGGAATTGCAGTGGGGCCGCACAATTGGCCAGTTTCCCAGCCCCTACACCCGGGCCAACCCCTTGACGGTGCCCTATCGCTGGGATCAGGGGTCCTAGATGCGACTCGACAGGCGAATACAGATCCAGCTCGTGGTGTTCACGGTGATCGCTACGGTGGCGATCAGTGTGATGGGCCTGCACTTCATGAAGCTGCCGGCCAAGCTCTTCGGCGTCGGCCGATACACGGTCATCGTCCAGTTGCCCCAGACCGGAGGACTCTACAGCGGAGGAAACGTCACGTATCGGGGCACCGAGGTGGGTCGGGTCGATGAGGTGCGGCTGACACCGGCGGGGGTGGAGGCGGTGCTCTCGCTGAAGTCCGGTATCGACGTCCCCTCCGACCTGCGGGCGGAGGTGCACAGCCAGTCGGCGATCGGCGAGCAGTACGTGGCGTTGCTGCCGCGCACCGGCGAGGCCCGGCCACTGCGGGACGGCGATGTCATTCCGCTCGCCGACACGTCGGTGCCGCCCAACGTCAATACCCTGCTTGCCGACGCAAACGCCGGACTGCGGGCGGTGCCGCGCGACAATCTCAAGACCGTCGTCTACGAGTCCTATGTAGCGGTGGGTGGACTCGGTCCGGAGCTTTCTCGGATCGTGGACAGTTCAACCGATCTCGCCATCGAGGCCCGCGAAAACCTCGACCCGATGATTGCGCTGATCGAGCAGTCACAGCCCGTCCTGGATTCGCAGACTCGCACCTCGGAGGCGATCCAGGCATGGGCAGCGCAGCTGGCCACGGTGACCGCGCAACTGCAGACCCACGATGAAACCGTCGCCCGTATCATCCAGGACGGGGGCGCGACCGCCGATTCGGTGCGCCAACTTATCGAGCGGGTGAAGCCGACGCTGCCGGTCGTGCTGGCCAACCTGGTCAGCGTGGGGCAGGTTGCGCTGACCTACCACGACAACATCGAACAACTTCTGGTTCTCTTCCCGGCCGTCGTGTCGGCAGAGCAGGCCGGCCTGGTGGCCAACGTCGACACCAAACAGGACTACAAGGGCCAGTACCTGAGCTTCAACCTGAACATCAACCTGCCGCCGCCATGCACCACCGGTTTCCTGCCCGCGCAGCAGCAACGCTCGGCAGTCTTCGAGGATGCGCCCGAGCGCCCACCCGGTGACCTGTACTGCCGTGTTCCGCAGGATTCGCCACTCAATGTCCGTGGTGCGCACAATATTCCGTGCGCGACCAGGCCGGGTAAGCGAGCTCCCACCGTCGCCATGTGCGAGAGCGACGAGACCTATGTACCGCTCAACGACGGATTCAACTGGAAGGGGGATCCGAACGCGACGACATCGGGTCAGCAGGTGCCGCAGCTACCGCCGGCAGCCGGGCCGCAAGCGCCACCACCCGCGTTGCCCGCCGCCGCATACGACCCGGCGACCGGTAGTTATGTCGGGCCCGACGGCCGCACCTACACCCAGACGGACCTGGTGCCGGGCGCGCCGAAAGACCAGACCTGGCAGACGATGCTGCTGCCGCCGGGGAACTGACCGATCAATCCGCGACGATGCGCAGCGCACCCGACGGGCACATCCGCACCGCGTTGCGGGCGGTCAGCACGCCGACCCCGGCGCCCTCAACGGGTGAACGCCTGCAGCGTGCGCGCCGAATTCATGAAATCCCGGAAGTACAGCCAGCGACCGGCGCGCAAGGTGATGATGTGCGCGAACTCCGATTCCCATTCGTAGCCCGTCGCGAGTAGGCGGAACCGCTGGCGGCCCCAGGCCGCCAGATCGTCACCCTGGGCGATGAACTTCCACGCCTCCATCTCGGTGATGGCGATCGTCTGCCCCACCGTGGTGAAGAAGGCCACGGCTTCGTCGATGCCGCGGTAGTCGCCCGCGTACGGGATTGCGTCGACGCCGTAGTAGGTGATGCGCACCTCCGGATCCAGCAGATCCAGTGCGGTCTGCAGATCGCCCGCCGGAATCGCGGCGTAAATGGCTTTCGTCGCAACGATATTGCGCGACTCACTGACGGCGGTGGTCATGACAGGTGCAGGGGGAGACGAACGTAGGCATGGGTCAGCAGGCTCGCCGTTTGCTTGGTGCCCGGGTCGTCGGTCAGCGCAATCGTCTGGTACCTGTCGAGCACCGCGTTGAGCACGGCCACCACTTCCAGGCGGGCCAGTGCTGCGCCGAGGCAGAAGTGCAGACCGTGTCCCATCGACAGCTGCTGGCGGATATTCGGCCGATCGATGTCCAGCACGTCGGGATCGGCGAACACGGCCGGGTCCCGGTTGGCCGAACCGAAGAACAGCGCGACCCACTCACCCTTGCGGATCAGCTTCCCGCCGACTTCGACATCGCGGGTGGCGATCCGAAAGAGCCGCTGCGGCGGCCCGTCCAGTCGCATCGATTCCTCGACGAAGGCGTTCACCAACGAGCGCTCGGCACGCATTCGCGCGGTGATCTCGGGTTCGCGCGCCATCGCGTGCAGGAGGTTGCCGATCAGGAATGTGGTCGTTTCACTGCCGGCGACCACCAGCGTGACACAGAACCGGAGGATCTCCTCGGGGGTGAGACGCTGCCCGCCGACCTCGGCGCGCAGCAGCGCCGAAATGAGGTCCTCGGCATCCTCGACATCGCCGGTGGGTGGGCTTTCGGCCAACCGGGCGGTGTGCTCGGCGAGCCGGGTGGCGAACGTCGTGACCATCTCCTCGTTGCTGGCGATGCGTTCCTCGGGGGTCAGTGACGACGAGAGCATGAACGCGTTTGCCCATTGCCGGAACCGGACGTGGTCCCCTTCGGGCAATCCGAGCAGACGCACCATCGCGCGGGTGGGAATCTCGGCGGCGAACTCCATCACCTCGACATCGCCCGTGCCGAGCTCGTCGAGCAGGCGCGGGATCAGTTCGCCGAGCCATCCCTCGAGCCGCTTGACCCGGCGGGGCGAGAACGCCTGGCTCACCAACTTCCGCTCTACCTCGTGTTTCGGAGGGTCGGTGTTGACGAGCATCAGGCTCGGTGCCGACGACGCCTCCTGGAGCGGATCACGCGATGAGAACGTCGCGCTGTCCCGGGCGGCTTCGAAGATCTGGTCGTAGCGAAACAATGCCCACGCCGTGACGGGCTCGTCGGCTCCGGGAATCGTCCCCGGTGGCCAGTCCCGATAGCCCGCCACCGGCGACAACGACCGCAATTGGTCGTACAGCGGATACGGGTTGGCGATGCCCTGCGCGGTGGTCAGCAGATCCAGAGCCGAGACAGTGGTGGATGACATGGTCTTCAGCCTCTGACAGCGCGCGCGCCGAAACGATCCCCCGTAGGGGAGGACTCGTGCCCCCAAGGGAGGCCAATTCCGACCTTGTCGGGAAAACCACCGCACCTGCGCGCCGCATCGGAGGACAGTCGAACCGTGACCGACATCTCCGAGACGCCCTCCATCGGTGATCTGGCCGACGGTGACCACCCGGGTTGGGCGTCGCGGCAGCCGGAGGAATCCGCAGCTGCCCGGCGCTATCGGGAGACGTTCGAGTGTTGTGATATCGACCCGACCGACGACCCGATGACCGTGGTGGCGGAGGCGGTCGACGCGAAGGTGACAGTGGTGCGCGGCGCGTTGGAAGCACTCGGCGACGAGGCGGCACTCAACGCGCTCGAGGCGGTGCTGGACCTCGCGTCGATGGAGCGTGAGCTGATCGAGGACGGTGCGCGGCGGCGCACCTTCGCGCTGCTGCAGGTGCAGGAAGCGCTCAGCAAGCTGCGCGTCGTCGACGATGTCGCCACCATCGTCGACCGGGCGCCCCGCGAGCTGGTCGAGTCCTGCGGGTTCGACCGCGCCGTGCTCTTCCGCGTGCACGAGAGCCGGATGGTCATGGAGTCGGCGTATTTCGGCGACGACCGTGACGGGGCGGAGAAGATGGTCGCCTTCGCCCAGTCGGTGGCTCCGCCGCTCAACCACATGCTGCTCGAGACCGAGATGATTCGCAGGCATGCACCCGCGATCGTTCGTGACGCCCGCAATGATCCGCGCGTCAACCGGCCCATCGTCGACTTCTCGATGACGCACTCCTATGTGGCCGCGCCGGTGATGCCGACGGGCAAGGTGATCGGGTTCCTGCACGCTGACCGGCTCTATTCGGGCCGTCTGGTGGACGACATCGACCGCGACACGGTGTGGGCCTTCGCCGAGGGTTTCGGTTACGCCTACGAACGCACGGTGCTGTTGGAGAGAACGCGTCGCCAGCATGCCGAGGTGCGGCGCGCATTGAACGCGGCCGACGAGGCTGTGCGTGCGTTGCAGGACGCTGACCTGGACCTGCGCAAGATCGAACCGGTGGAGCGCAGCCCGGCCGCGCAGTCGCTGGCCGAGGTGCACACCCGGGTGCTGTCGATGCTGACACGTCGCGAGGTCGAGGTGCTCCGCCTGATGGCCGCCGGCCGGACCAATCAGCAGATCGCCGACGAACTCGTGATCTCAACGGGGACGGTGAAGTCGCACGTCAAGCGGGTTCTGCGAAAACTGCGGGCCACCAACCGTGCCGAGGCGGCGTCTGCGTACGTGCGGTTGGCAACCGCTCCGGCACAAGGCAGCCAGCTGCACTGACCGAAAACGGCGTCGGGTGCCGCGTGCGGGGGAGACCTGATCCGGGGTGCTGCGGAAAGTCGCCGTGGGTGACATCTGTTTGCCAATATTTACGCAGAAGTTAATTTGTACAACTGCCCCCGGTGGCGCCGTTCGTTGCCAGCCGCTCGTCGAATGTCGCCGTTCCTCAGCAAACGTCACGTGTGGACGTGCGGCGCGCCCACACCTCGGGTAGCCGTGAACTGGGAATATTGCGATAACAAATACGCGCGGCGGCGAGCGGCTTCCTGGGACGCGGGTGCCGAAACCGGCGTCGGTCGCTTTGCGTGTCGTGGTTGCCCGCGCGAACAGTGTTGCGCAGCAGTCGGATCACGCCGCGAAACGCCGGTGTGCACCGGTCGTTTGCCGGGCCGCACGGCGTCGATGGTGCCGGGCTTCTTCTTGACGTAAAGCACCCACTTGTCAACTTACTTCTGAGTAAATTACTCACCGTTCACAAATGTGTGCACACCAGAGGAGGATCCATGCACGCTGCAATCAGGCCGTACCTGGCAACCGGAGTCGCGTTGGTGGGGGCCGCATCCATCGCGGTCATGCCCATTCAACCGACGAACCCGTTGCTCTCCGTTCCGGCGGTTCCGGCCATCTCGTCGCAGGCCTTCACCCTCACCGCGCAGACCAACCCCATCGCGTTGTGGGCGAGTGTCTTCAACGACGCGATCACCAACGTCGGCGCGCTGGGCGGGGACGTGCTCTCGGACCCCGCGCCGGTCGTGCGCCAGCTCCTCAGGAACCAGCTCGGATACCTGGGCACCGCGGTCGGTGCCGGCAAGTCGATGGTCGACGGGGCGGTTCAGTACCTGTCCCCGAGCAACCCCTTCAGCCTTCCCGCCGGCATCGATACGGCCATCGGGCAGCTGAGGTCGGGTCAGATCGCGGAAGCATTCATCACCCTGTCCGCAGCGCTGATCTCCACGCCGATCATGATGATTGTCGGCCTTCCGCTGGCCACTTCGGGCCTTCTCGATGTTCCGGTGAAGATGGCCCAGAATTTCGCCAACGTGGTGTCCACGGTGCTCTCGCTCAACACGGCGCTGCCGCTGCTGTCGAGTGCGCTGGGGCCGGTCGTCGGGGCCGTCGACGCCCTCGGTGGGTCACTGCAGGACGCTGTCCAGGCCTTGGGCAGTGGTCGCCTCGTCGAGGCGATCACCGCGGTGATCAACATCCCCGCGCAGCTGACCGCGGCAGTCCTCAACGGGTACACCGATGTTCAGGGTGTCGCCCATCCGGGACTGCTGACCTTCAGTGACGACCCCTTCGGCGGCGGGCTGGTCCAGACGCTGCTTGTCACGATTCCGCGTGCCATCGCGACGGCTCTGGGCGTTGCCCCGCCCGTCGAGCCGGCGGGCGCCGCTGCCACCGACGCGGTGTCCGCACCGCTCGCCGCGGCCGCGAATGTCGTCACGCTGAGCGTGTCCGCAGGCGAAAGCCCCGCGGCGGCAGGTGTCGTCGAGGAATCGGCGATCACCGCGGAGCCGGCTTCCGCCGGTCCGGACGCTGTCGAGATGCAGGCGCCCGTGGCGGCCCCGGGCCCCGAGCCTGCCGCCGAGGTCCCCGCCACCGACATCGCTGATGACGTCAGCGCCGCCGAGCCCACGGACGGGGAGGCGCAGCCGGTTGACGGTGCGGTCACCGAGCCCACCGACGCTGTGTCCGAGGACGGCGAACCGAAGGCCGACGAGACCGAATCCGCGGATTCGGGCGCCCTCGATGCCGAGGTGGACGACTCCGAGGTCGCCGACGCAAAGGTCACCGGGACGCTACGCGGCGCCAAGAGCGCAAAGGACGGCGCACGCAGCGCCGCCAGTGCCCGGACGGCAAAGCGCATTTCCGCACGGGGGTAACACCTCTCGGGCCGCGTAGCGGCTGGCGGCGCAGGCCCCCGGTTCCACTCAGGGGGCCTGCGTTCGTCGCAGCTACCTCGGCTCGAGGCCGGCCGCCCGGTAGGCCGCGTCCACCAATGCCATATTGGCCACCGCGTCATCGACCCCGAACGGCAGCGGCGCACCGCTCTGCACGTGCGCGGCGAAGGCTTCCAGCTGATGGCTGTAGGACGGCCGGGTGCCGTGCCGCTCGACGGTGGTGCCGCCGGCGGTGGTCAGGGTCAGCCGGTCGTCGGCGGCGGGGTGGATGAAATCGTGCACGAAGGCCTCACCGGCGCTGCCGATGATCTTCAACGTGAACGAATAGCCGGGCGCCACCATCGAATTGGTGGACCGTCCGGTTGCTCCGTTGGGGAACTCGAGCTCGACATCGCAGCGTGCGTCGACACCGGGGGAGCGCAGTTCGGCGCGCGCCCGGGTGACGGCCGGATCGCCCAGCCCGAGCCTGCCCAGGCTCCGCATGATGTGCAGGCCGTAACAGCCGAGGTCCATCAGCGCACCGCCGGCCAGATCCAGAGACCAGCGCGGATCGTCGTCGCCGGGTGCGGGCATCGCCATCCGGACCTCGACCCGGCGGATCTCACCCAGCTCACCGTCACCCGACAGCCGGAACGCCCGGCGGGTCACCGGGTGGAAAAAGTAATGGAATCCCTCCAGCACCGGCACACCGGCCGCCTCGGCGGCACGGGCCACCCGAACCGCCTCGGAATGGTCGCGGGCAAACGGCTTTTCGCTCAGCACCGGTTTGCCCGCCGCGATGGCGGCAAGATTCCACGGCGCGTGCAATGCGTTGGCCAGCGGGTTGTAGATCACGTCGACCTGCGGGTCGTCGATCACGTCCTGGTAGGAATCCAGCACGCGCTCGACGCCGTACTTGTCGGCGAAGGTCTCGGCGCGACCGCGGTCCCGGGCCGCCACGGCCACCAGGCGGTGACCGAGTTCGGCCGCGGGACCGACGATCGCCACCTCCGCGATCCGGGAAGCGCCGAGCACCCCGATCCGGAGTGGGCTCATCCAGTCACGCTGTTCAGGTACGCGACACTGGCACGCACATCGGCCAGCGGTCCGTCACCGTCGGGTGCGCCCTCGAGGATGGTGTCCTGTTCCATCACGAACCAGCCGTCGAAGCCGTTGTCGCGCAAGATGCGGACGATAGCTGCTATATCAATGTCGCCGGTTCCCAGCGGCGTGTACATCCCGGCCTTCACGGCGTCGGTGTAGCTCAGCTCCCCGGACTGCACCTTGGCGGCCAGCGCGGCGTCCACATCTTTGAGGTGGGTGTGGGCGATGCGCTGCGGTACCGCCTTGGCCAGCTCCAACGGATCGGTGCCACCGATGAGCAGGTGCCCGGTGTCCAGGCACAGCGGAATCGACGATCCGGCCAGCACCCGGTCCACCTCGGCGCGGGTTTCGACCATGGTGCCCACATGCGGGTGCAGGACCGCGAGCAGACCCCGGTCGGCGACGATCCCGGCCAGCCTGTCCACATTGGTGAGCAGGGTGGCCCATTGCGGTTCGTCGAGCACCGGACGCGAATCGTAGCCGTCGGCACCGGTGGCGGCGGCCAGCACCACCACGCCGGCACCCGCGGCCACCAATGAATCGAGTGGTCCGGCAAGGTCATCGGCCGGATCGTGGTCGGCCTTGTGGAGCACCACCGGGACGAAACCGCCCACGCAGGCCAGTTGATGCTGCGCCAGAACGGATTTCAGCTCGTCGGTGTCGGTGGGCAGGAACCCCTCCGGACCGAGCTCGGTGGCGGTCAAACCGACACCGCGCATCTCGGTGAGCACACGATCGGGTTCGAGCTGGAAACCCCAGCCGGGGACCTCGCACACGCCCCAGGATATGGGTGCACCGGCGATCTTGATTCCCCGGTCGCTGCGCTCCTGCCCGCCGGTCTTGATGCTCGTGCTCATGCTCATGCGTTGCGTACCTCCGCGATGGTCACCGGGGCGCCCCGGCGCAGGGATTCGGTGGCGGCTTCGGCAAGCCAGGCCACCTCGACGGCGTCGGCCACGGTCGCGCCGCGGACCGGTCCGCCCTCGGCGACCTCGACGAAGCCGGCAAGCTCGGTGCGGAACGCCTCGGTGAAGCGGTCCATGAAGAAGTTGTGTGCCGGACCCGACGGGAAATCGTTGCGCGGGTCCGTGTTCAGCAGCGGCACACCCTGATCCCAGCCGGCGGCGACGCTGTCCTGGAAGCCGTGTACCTCGAGGCGGCAGTCGTACCCGCGGGCGTTGTAGCGGGCGTTGGAGACCACACCGAGTGCGCCACCGTCGAAACGCACCACCACGGCAGCCGAATCGACATCGCCGTACTCGGCGAACAACGGGTCGCCCTGCACCGTTCCGGTGGCATACACCTCGACGGCGTTCTGGCCGGTGATCCAGCGGATGATGTCGAAATCGTGTACGGCGCAATCCCGGAAGATGCCGCCGGAGCCCTTGATGTAGTCCATCGGCGGGGGAGCGGGGTCCATCGTGGTGCTCCGCACGGTGTGCAGGATGCCCAATGTGCCTGCGTCGACGGCATTCTTGGCCGCAGCGAAGGCGGCGTCGAAGCGGCGTTGGTAGCCGACCTGCACCGGCACGCCTGAGCGGCTGATGATCTCGGCGACCCGGGCACTCTCGGCGGCCGTGGAGGCGATCGGCTTCTCGCAGAACGTCGGGATACCGCGCTCCACGGAGGCCAGGGTGAGTTCCGCGTGCGCCGGGGTGGCCGCGGCCACCACCACGCCGTCGACGCCCGAGGCCAGCAGCTCCTCGACGGAGCCGACGGCCCTGGCGCCGTGCTTGGCGGCCACCGACGCAGTCACGTCCGCGCGTTCATCGGTGATCACCAACCCGTCGATTCCGGGCAGCCCGGAAAGGGTTTCGGTGTGGAATGCGCCGATGCGGCCCAGTCCGATCACTCCGATGGTGGTCATGGGGTTCTCCGTTCGTCTTGTGCGTCCAGTACTGCAATGAGTCCGTCGAGTTCGAGTCCGTCGGCCAGGGCGGCCAGCACGGTGTCGACCTGGCTGGGTGGGGCGAGGCTGCCGATCGGTTGATCGTTGTCCAGGTTGGTCGGAAACGCGTAGCCCTCGGCGGTGGCATTGACGATGTTGACCAGGTCAGCGAGCGGCCGGCCGGCCCGCTGCATCCGCAGCAGCGCCGGGTACACCGCCTTGACCATCGCGGTGCGATCCAGTGACTCCATCGCGCGACCGAAGGGCGAGGAGATCTGCAGCAGGTTGGCCATCCGGCTGATATCGGCCGACGTGTTTTCTCCTGCACCGTGATACAGCGCCGGATTGAAGAACACCGCGTCACCCTTGCGCAGCGGCACCTGGACGTGATGCTCGGCGAAGAACTCGATGAACTCGGGCCGGTAGAAGGCGATATAGCCGGCCTCGAACCGCTGCGAGTACGGCAGCAGCATGGTCGGCCCGCTCGCCAGCGGCATATCGCAATGCGCGACCGCGCCCTGCAGCGTCAGTGCCGCGGACATCCGGTGCAGGTGCGCCGGATAGTGCGCCAGCTGGTCGGCATAAACGAATCCGAGATGGTAGTCCCGGTGCGGAACCTGCGCGGCGCCTCCGGGATTGACGACGTTCACCTGCGAGGTCACCTGATAGCGCGGTCCGAGCCAGGCCTGCGAGACCAGCGCCAGGGTGTCGGCGGCGTAGTACTCGGCGTACGCCTCGGGAGCGTGCAGGGCGAGTTTCTGCGCGGCGTTCCAGACCCGGTCGTTGGCCCCGGCCGCACCGAAGTGGTCTCCGGCCGCGCCACCCCGCGCACGCTGGGCGTCGATGATGTCGTTGAACGCCGCGGAGACACGGTCGGTGACCGCACCATCGAAAGCGTTCTCGAAGACCACCACGCCGGGCCCCTCGCTGAGCGCACGGATCACCTCGGACTGCAGCGCCCGGCGATCGGCCGCGGCGATGCCGGCGGCCGAGTACACCAGGACGTTGCGCCGGATGTCGACGGCGTGCGGGTAAGCGGCCAGATCGGTGTCGCGCAGCACCTGGCGACGGAACTCATCGAGGTCGCAGGCGGACTCGGTGATCCACTCGGAGGCGGTGAGCGAAGCGGGCATGGCGGTTAGTCTTGCTGTGATACCCACCGCAATCAACAGCAAAAAGCCATCAAAAAACCATCACGAGGCATCACCGTCCACTCGCGAGAGAAGTCGCGGGAGAAGAGGGGCCGCACGATGCACCGCTACAAGGTTCGCGAGATCGCTCAACAATCCGGGCTGAGCGAGGCGACCGTCGACCGGGTCCTCAACGACCGGCCCGGCGTCCGGGAGAACACCCGCGCTGAGGTCATGCAGGCCATCGCCGACCTGGACAAGCAACGAGCCCAGCTGCGGCTCAACGGTCGCCGCTACCTGATTGACGTGGTGATGCAAACCCCGCAGCGGTTCTCCGACGCGTTCCGGTCGGCGATCGAGGCCGAGCTGCCCGCCTTCGCCCCGGCCGTACCCCGGGCCCGGTTCCATCTGTGGGAGTCGGGCTCGGCCGCGCAGACCGCCGAGGTGCTGGCCCGTATCAAGGGCAGTCACGGTGTCATCCTCAAGGCACAGGACGAGCCCGAGGTCGCCGAGGCCGTGGACAGGCTCGTCGCCGCGGGCGTGCCGGTGGTCACCTACAGCACCGACGTGGCCAACAGCGACCGCTGCGCCTACGTGGGCATCGATAACCACGGTGCCGGCCTGACAGCGGCGTTCCTGGTGGACCAGTGGCTCGGAGAGGCGCCGTCGGGCGTGCTGATCACGGTCAGCCGCACGGTGTTTCGCGGGGAAGGTGAACGTGAGGTCGGATTCCGGTCCGGGCTGCGCGGCACCGGACGTGACATCGTCGAGGTGAGCGACAGCGACGGTATCGATGCCACCAACGAGCGGCTGGTGCTCGATGCACTGAAACGCCATCCGGGGATCGAGGCCGTCTACTCGCCGGGCGGCGGCAACGACGCGACCGTGCGGGCATTCGAGCGTTTGGGGCGGGTGTGCCGGGTGTTCGTCGCCCACGACCTCGATGTCGACAACCGCAGGCTGCTCCGCGAGGGCAAGCTCTCGGTAGTGCTGCACAACGATCTGCGGGCCGACGCCCGGCTGGCCATCCGGGTCATCTTCGCCCAACACCGGGCCCTTCCCGAGGAGCCGGTCCGGCCCGCTCCGATCCAGGTCATCACCCCTTACAACCTGCCCGCGCCCTAGTGCGCACGCGTCTTCGAACGCGAGCTCCGAAACTGCGGAATCGCTGAAAGCGCGCGATGCGGACTACCATTTCCGCGCACGGCCACGTCACCATGTGCCGACGACAGGACAAACCGCAAGCAGGGGAATCGATTGATGGCGCCAGAGCTCGTCCCGGGCGTGACTGTGCTGGGAAACCTGGCCATCGACGTCATCAACGGGGCTCCGCCGAGCCCGGGTGGATGCGCTTCGTTCGCCGGCGTGGCACTGGAATCCGCGCCGGGCACCGCCCACATCGTGGCGATGGGCGAGGAGAAGCATCACGAGCTCTTCGACCCGGTGCTCGAGCGGTTCGGCTCCCTGGTGCGCCTGCTGCCATCGGATCGCACCAGCGGATTCAGCCTGGACTACGACGACACCGACCACCGGCACATGGGGGTCCAGGCGATCGGCCCGGTATGGACACCGCGCGATGTCGACACTGACGACCCCCGCACCACCTGGATCCACCTGGCCCCGCTGTTGCGCACCGATTTTCCCGCCGAGACCCTCGCTCACCTGGCGGCCCGCGGTCACCGCATCGCCTACGACGGCCAGGGTCTGGTGCGCGCGGACCACGTCGGCCCGCTGAAACTGGACCGGCATTTCTCCCCGGAGTTGCTGCGCCACCTCGACGTGCTGAAGCTCGCCGAGGACGAGGCCGTCATCGTCGCCGATGGCGCCTTCGACCTCGCGACGGCCGAGGCGCTCGGGGTGCCCGAGATCCTGGTGACCTACGGCTCAGAGGGCTGCGACATCTATAAGGACGGCCGCGTGGTGCGGGTGCCCGCCGCCTGGCGCGTGATGGATGTGCAGACGACCGGCGCCGGCGACATGTTCACCGCCTGCTACGTCGCGCACCGGGCAGCCGGGGCCGACCCGCGGCGCGCCGTGGAGGTCGCCAGCGAGCTGGTGGCCCGCGAATTGCAGAAGCGCGTCGGGGTGCGTTCGGCTCAGGCGTAACCGCTGGTTGAAACGATCCACTTGACACCCGTCAAGTTTGACCGGCAGAGTTCTACTGCACGGTAACCAGATCCTTAGAGAATGACGTTCTCCAAAAGTGATGAAGACCACATCGTGACGGGAACTCGTCCTGCTTCACTGCCCTGAACAGGCAGTTTTTCTCGACGAAACCCGCGTGTCGCCGGCTCGCCGGTGATTGGTCACCCTAAGAGAAGTGCCATACTGGTTACCGGCAGTGACACCAAAAGTTTTTGACGCAAACGCCCCCGCGACCGATGCGCGACTCGCGCGGGTGTGAAAGGCAGGAAGTCGTGGGCCAGAACGGCAACTCGGGGACACCCCGGCAGAAGCTGGAGAAGGTGGTCATCCGCTTCGCCGGTGACTCCGGAGACGGCATGCAGCTCACCGGGGACCGGTTCACGACCGAGGCTGCCCTCTTCGGCAACGACCTTGCGACACAGCCCAATTACCCCGCCGAGATCCGCGCACCACAGGGCACCCTGCCCGGTGTGTCGTCCTTCCAGATCCAGATCGCGGACTACGACATCCTGACCGCCGGCGATCGTCCCGATGTTCTCGTCGCGATGAATCCTGCCGCATTGAAGGCCAACGTGGGGGACCTCCCTCGCGGCGGCCTGATCATTGCCAACTCCGACGAGTTCACCAAGCGCAACCTGGCCAAGGTCGGCTACGACGCCAGCCCCCTGGACAACGACGAACTGTCCGACTACGTCGTGCAGCCGGTGGCGATGACGACCCTGACGCTGGGTGCGGTCGAAGCGATCGGTGCGTCCAAGAAGGACGGTCAACGCGCCAAGAACATGTTCGCCCTCGGTCTGCTGTCGTGGATGTACGGCCGCGAACTCGAGGCCAGCGAGAGCTTCATCCGGGACAAGTTCGCCCGCAAGCCCGAAATCGCCGAGGCCAATGTGCTGGCGCTCAAGGCGGGCTGGAACTACGGCGAGACCACCGAGGCCTTCGCCACCACCTACGAGGTCGCCCCGGCCAAGCTCAAGAGCGGCGACTACCGGCAGATCTCCGGTAACACCGCGCTGGCCTACGGCGTCGTGGCCGCCGGGCAACTCTCCGATATCCAGGTCGTGCTGGGTACCTACCCCATCACCCCGGCCTCCGACATCCTGCACGAACTGTCCAAGTACAAGCACTTCAACGTGATGACCTTCCAGGCCGAGGACGAGATCGCCGGCATCGGGGCCGCCATCGGCGCCTCCTACGGCGGCGCGCTCGGCGTCACCAGCACCTCAGGTCCCGGTGTCTCGCTGAAGTCCGAGGCCATCGGCCTGGCAGTGATGACCGAACTGCCCCTGCTGGTCATCGATGTGCAGCGCGGCGGCCCGTCCACCGGGCTGCCGACCAAGACCGAGCAGGCCGATCTGCTGCAGGCCCTGTACGGGCGCAACGGTGAGTCGCCGGTCGCGGTGCTCGCGCCGTGCTCTCCGTCGGATTGCTTCGACATCGCCATCGAAGCGGTGCGGATCGCCATCGGCTATCACACGCCGGTGATCATCCTGTCCGACGGCGCGATCGCCAACGGTTCGGAGCCGTGGCGCATCCCGGACATCAGCACCTACCCGGCCATCGATCACACGTTTGCCAAGTCCGGCGAGCCGTTCGAGCCCTACGCCCGCGATCCGGAGACCCTGGCGCGTCAGTTCGCCGTGCCGGGCACGCCGGGCCTGGAACACCGCATCGGTGGTCTGGAATCGGCCAACGGCTCGGGCAACATCTCCTATGAGCCCAAGAACCACGATCTGATGGTCCGGCTGCGCCAGCTCAAGATCGACGGCATCACGGTGCCGGATATCGAGGTCGACGACCCGGACGGTGACGCCGAACTGCTGCTGCTCGGCTGGGGCAGCTCGTATGGGCCGATCGGGGAGGCGTGCCGTCGCGCCCGCCGCAACGGCATCAAGGTCGCGCACGCACAATTGCGCTATCTCAACCCGTTCCCGGCCAACCTCGAAGAGGTGCTGCGCCGCTACCCGAAGGTGGTCGTGCCGGAGATGAACCTCGGCCAGCTGGCGCTGCTGCTGCGCGGCAAGTTCCTGGTCGACGTGCAGTCGGTCACCAAGGTCGAGGGCATGGCGTTCCTGGCCGACGAGGTCGAGGGCATCATCGACGCGGCGCTAGATGGAACGCTGCGCGAAAAGGAAACCGACAAAGCCAAGTTCGCCCGGTTGGCCGCGGCCACCGTGGAATCTGTGGGAGCGAGCGCATGACCGACCTGATCGGCTCTGATCTGGGCCTGACCGAATCCCTGAGCAAGACTGCGCTGGTCCCGACGACGGACCAGCCGCAGAAGGGCAAGGACTTCACCAGTGACCAGGAGGTCCGCTGGTGCCCGGGTTGCGGTGACTACGTCATCCTGAATACGATCCGCAACTTCCTGCCGGAACTGGGTCTGCGCCGCGAGAACATCGCGTTCGTCAGCGGTATCGGCTGCTCCAGCCGGTTCCCGTACTACCTGGAGACCTACGGTTTCCACTCGATCCACGGCCGCGCGCCGACCATCGCCACCGGTCTGGCACTGGCTCGTGAGGACCTGTCGGTGTGGGTGGTCACCGGTGACGGTGACTCGCTGTCCATCGGCGGCAATCACCTCATCCATGCGCTGCGCCGCAATATCAACATCACCATCCTGCTGTTCAACAACCGGATCTACGGTCTGACCAAGGGCCAGTACTCGCCGACCTCCGAGGTCGGCAAGGTCACCAAGTCCACGCCGATGGGCTCGGTGGACTACCCGTTCAACCCGGTGTCGCTGGCGCTGGGTGCCGAGGCCACCTTCGTCGGGCGGGCGCTCGACTCCGACCGCAAGGGTCTGACCGAGGTGCTGCGCGGTGCCGCGGCTCATCGCGGTGCCGCCCTCGTGGAGATCATGCAGGACTGCCCGATCTTCAACGACGGTTCCTTCGACGCGCTGCGGAAGGAAGGCGCCGAAGACCGACTGATCAATGTCACCCACGGGGAGCCGATCACGTTCGGCGCCGACGGTGAGTACGCCGTGGTCAAGTCCGGGTTCGGCCTGGAGGTCGCCAAGACCGCCGATGTACCCGCCGATCAGATCGTCGTCCACGACGCGACGATCGACGACCCGGCGTACGCCTTCGCGCTGTCGCGGCTGTCCGAGCAGAACCTCGATCACATGGTGATGGGCATCTTCCGGCAGGTGAGCAAGCCGACCTACGACGACGCCGCGCGCCAGCAGATCAGCGCAGCCCGCGAGGCCAAGGCGCACGACACGGCCGCACTGCAATCGCTGCTTCGCGGCAAGGACACCTGGTCGGTCGACTAACGTCAGCGCGGTGACCGCATCCCAGGGGCTCTCAGCTGACACGGGCCTGGCTGGGATCGTGCTGGCCGGCGGCGCTTCGCGCCGGATGGGGCGCGACAAGGCCACCCTGGTGGTTCGTGGCCAGACACTCGTCGAGCGAGTGGTGAGCACCGTCGGCACCCGCTGTGCACCGGTTTTTGTCATCGCAGCTCCCGGCCAGGCGCTTCCCGACCTGACTGCGCAGGTCCTGCGCGACGAGGTCCGCGGCGTCGGTCCGCTGCTGGCGACGGCACGGGGACTGCGGGCTGCCGCGGATGCGGGTCGGACATGGGCCTTCGTCTGCGCGGTCGACATGCCGCACCTGGGCGCCGGCGTCATCGATGAACTGTCCGAGGCCGCCGCATCCTCGGTGGCCGATGTGGTCCTGCCCTGGGACGGGCGCGACCATTATCTCGCCGGCCTCTACCGCACTGCACTGGCGGCCAGAGCCGATGAGTTGGTGGCGGCCGGCGAGCGCAGCATGCGTGCGCTGGTGGATGCCGCGGACACCCAGCGCATCGTCATGGAGCAACGGCGCGAGCTGACCAACGTCAATACGCCGCAGGATCTGGACTGACCGCTCGCCAATCCGCGGCCGAACATCCAGCAAATTTGCAATTGATACGCAAATCCCGCTCCATTTGCGTGCAACCGAGTTTATGCGCTCCGATCATGTTCGAATAACGTGTATGCAATTGTTGTATTGCGTACGCATGCGGCCGGGTGGTGCCGGTGCCGGTATGTCGCAGTGCTCCCAGACACCCTCTGGCAGAGATGATTTGAGCCAACTGGGCGCGCGCTGTCAATGTCCTGTGCGGCTGGTCTGATTGGGCGTTGAGCCCGCCGACGGTCGAAATGCGAGGTGTGTGCGCCCAGTCGGCGACCACCCGCGCGGGGTATCGGCACGCGAGTGTCGCCGGTGCATGGCACTTCGGTCTCTGTAGGTGCCAAAATCATTGTAGTGCAGGCTATTTAGACGATGAACTACGAATAGAGCTGCGCCGCTATGTAGTTGCTCTACATAGCTGCATGGTTGTGAAAACGCCTTCATATCAATGGAATTGATGTTCACGACGGATATCGGCGGAAGGCGGCCGGTCAGCGAACAGATCGTGACCGGGGACCGCTTGTCGGATGTGTGAGGGCGGCGATTTCGGGGAATCCTGCACCATCTCGGCCGCCGCCGCGCGATATCGGTGGTGCAGCTCACAAAAACCCTGTGATCTGCCTCACCGAAAAGGCCTCGACCTGCAATTCAGGCTTTGCCGCGGAATTCCGTGCTGACCTGCGCCGTCCGAGCGGATTCCCCGCCGTGATCATCCTGTTATCTGAAAGCGACACGTTCGACATCGAAGTGACTTCGCTGCGCGTTTTTTGTACGTTCATGTCAACTCCAGAGCCGGAGCAAATAACTACATAATCAAGAACCTGCGTGTGAGTGGGCCGACGACGGGACGAGATGTCCGTCGGGCAATCGGATGTGTCATCCGGTGAGACGTCATGTGTCTCCACTGTCGTGCCTGACCGAGATGGCACGCCCCAAATTCTGAGCCTGAGTATTCAGGCATGCCGTCCGCGTTCGCGCGGGCGCTCTTTGGCGCGCGCTCGGCGAGAGGATTGACGTTGAAGAACATCCGCAAAACGTTCGGTATGGCCACCTTTGCCGGGGCGATCGCTGTTGCTCCGCTGGCTATGGCCACAGGTACCGCACATGCGGACTCCGTGAACTGGGATGCCGTCGCGGCCTGCGAGTCGGGCGGCAACTGGGCCATCAACACGGGCAACGGCTACTACGGTGGCCTGCAGTTCACCATGGGGACCTGGCGCTCCAACGGTGGTTCGGGTGCGCCGCACGCCGCCAGCCGCGAAGAGCAGATCCGCGTCGCGGAGAACGTTCTGCAGAGCCAGGGCATCGGTGCCTGGCCCTCCTGCGGTGGCCGGGGATAACCCGATATCAGACGAATCACAATGGCGCCGGGCTTTCCGCCCGGCGCCATTGTTTTCTCATGAACAACGCTGATATCCAGCCGCCTCATAAGAAACTGCTAAAACTTCCGCCCCCTCCGTAACGGGTGACGCCGATCACCCGAAACACCGGATAACCGCGTCGCAAGAACGCTTCACACCTTGTTCGCGGCCCTCGTGTCACCGGTCGGGGAAGGACCGCAAATGAAGAACATCCGAATCGCCATCAAGAACATCCTGACGAAGAGCCTTTGGGTGGCCGCCGCGACCGGCGCGCTCTCGGTGGCTCCGATGGCCATGTCGGCCACCGCCAGCGCCGACAGTGTCAACTGGGACGCCATCGCGCAGTGCGAGTCGGGTGGCAACTGGGGCATCAACACCGGCAACGGTCACTATGGCGGCCTGCAGTTCAAGCCGGCGACCTGGAGCGCCAACGGCGGGGTGGGTTCGCCGGCCGGCGCGTCGCGGGCCGAGCAGATCCGCGTCGCCGAGAACGTGCTACGGACCCAGGGCCTGGGCGCCTGGCCCAAGTGCGGCCCCCGCGGCGCCACTCCTGCGGTCTTCAGCACCCCCGGCACCCAGACTCCCGCTCCGGCGGCCGTCGGCTGCCAGGCCATCCGCGGCGGCGCGGTGTTGGGGATCTTCGACTTCCGCAAAATGTGCACGATGGTGCAGACCGCGGCTTCGGCCTTCCAGCCGCGCTGACATCGCCGGGTAGTACTCAGTCGCGGGGTAACACGAAGGCCGACCGCCCGGCCACCGCGGCCAGATGCCTGGCCAGCGCCGCCTCGGGGATCAGCGCCGTGGCCCTGGCGGCCAGCCCACCGAGTGCAGCGGGTCGCATGTTGATGACGCGCCCGACGGTCCGGGATTCCAGCACCAGTGCGCGCACCCGACGCCTCCGGAACTGCGCGAAGCGCTCGAATGCGCCCGACAGATCGGTCTCCCCGCCGACGGTCAGCGCCGCGAGAATCGCCGCATCCTCCACGCCCTGGCAGCCGCCCTGACCGAGGTGGGGGCGCATCGGATGCGCGGCGTCACCGACGAGCACCGCCCGGCCGCGGGCCCACGTGGCGGCGGGAGCGCGGTCGTAGAGATCATTGCGGAGCACCGCCGCCGGGTCGGTGGCCGCCAACAGGGCGGGAATCGGTTCCGGCCAGTCGCCGAATACGCGCTGCAGGTGTGCGTGCTCCCCGCCCGCTGCCGTCTGCCCCTGCGGTACCCGCTGAGTGGCGAACCAATAGGTGTGCGCCGGGCCCATCGGCACATGGCCCACCTCGAGTCCGGGTCCCATCGTCTCCCCGGCAAGGTCGGGATCCAGTGCGTACGAGGCGATCCCGCGCCAGGCGGTGTAACCCGCGTACTGCCGGGAGAGCTCGCCGTTGAGATGCCGTGCCACCAGTGAGTCCACGCCGTCGGCACCCACCACGGCGTCGACGGTGGCAACGGACCCGTCTGACAACGTGATCCGGGCTCCGGTGCCCGACACCTCGAGCGCGGTGGCGGCGACACCACGCGTCACCGTGTCTCCGGGCAGGGCCCCGGCCAGGATCTCGGTGAGCGTGCCGCGGTGGATGATGACCAGTGGTTCGCCCAACGCCCGCACGATCCGGTCGGCGGCCGGTCTGCGCAGCCACCGGCCATCGCGCCAGCGCAGCGCACCGGCGCTGACCCTGCCGCCGGCGGCGCGCACCTGCTCGCCGAGGCCCAGCACGTCGAGTGCGGCCAGTGCATTGGGCCAGATGCTGATACCGGCACCGATGGCGGTATCGGTGCGCTGTTCGATCACGGTCACGTCATGACCCACCCGGCGCAGGGCCACCGCGGTGGCCAGTCCGGCGATACCGGCGCCGACGATCATGATGCGCTCGGCCATGTCGCCGACCATATCGGGCGCCACGTCAACCAGACGAGACAGTGAGGTCACATCACCGAAACGCAGCTTTGGTTTCCTGAAGGTCAACCTCGTCAACCACTGGTGTCCACAGGAAGGGCTCATGCGACCGGACCTCGAGCTGACAAGTGTGCCCGGCTGGGCGCTGAACCCCACCCAACCCGATGCCGACCTCTCCGGGCGGGCCTGGACCATCATCGCCTTCGGGCCGCGCGGCGCCGAGGTCGCACGTGACTGGATGGCCCAGATCGTCTCGGCCGGTCGCGAATCCGCGGTACGTCTGCATCAGGTGGATGCCGGGCAGGCGCTCGCGGCACTGACAGCAGACCTGGCCGACGCGCGGGTGGGGTGGCGGCTGATGATGGCCGGACCCGCCGATGCGTGCCTGGAACTGCGTGGCGCCGCGACCGGCCTCGGCGTCGCGGATGACGAGATGACAGTGGCGTCCACCGACGTCGATTCGCGCGCGGTGCACTGTGTGCACTGTGGGTCCGTCACCCGCGCCCGGGTGCAGCTCGACGAGGTGCTTCCCTGCGCATCGTGTGAGCGGAAACTACTGGTATATCACCATGTTTCGCGTCGAGGCGGTACATATCTGGGGTTCATGGTCGATGCCGAGTGCCCGGCCGAGGTCGTGTCGTGAACACCCTCAAACTCGTCGTGACCGCGGTCGATGACAGGATCGCCGGCATCCGGACACTCACCTTGGCCGATCCCGACGGAACGGCCCTGCCGTCCTTCACACCCGGCAGTCACATCGTCGTGGAGTGCGGTGGTAGCGCCAATGCCTATTCGCTGACCGGTGACGGCAATTCGCCGATGTCGTACGTGATATCCGTGCTGCGCTGTGACGAAGGCGCCGGTGGTTCGCGGTGGATTCACGACGAACTTGCGCTGGGTGACACCGTCGCCGCAAGCCCCCCGCGCAGCGCGTTCGCACCGGTGCTGCGCGCGCGCCGACACCTGCTGGTCGCCGCGGGAATCGGCATCACCCCGATGGTGTCGCACCTACGCAGTGCCCGGCTCTGGGGACGTGACGTCCGCCTGCTCTACATCCACCGACAGGGGAGGGGGGCCTATGCGGACACCATCGCCCAACTCGGCGGGCACGCCTCGATCCATACCGGCCGTGCGGAGTTCACGAACGAGTTGCTCGCCGCACTTGCCGACCAACCCTTCGGTACCCATCTCTACGTGTGCGGGCCTGCCTCGTTCATCGAGTACGTCACCGTCGCGGCCGCGGATCTGGGCTGGCCGGCCAGCCGGATCCACGTGGAACACTTCGGATCCGACGCGCTCGATCCGGGTGAGCCGTTCGCCGCCCGGGTCACCTCCACCGGTGAGGAGTTCGTCGTCGACGCCGGTGTCTCGCTGCTGGAGGAGTTGGAGCGCCGCGGCTTCGAGGTGCCCAACCTGTGTCGCCGCGGGGTGTGCGGAGAATGCCGCCTGCCGGTCGCGTCCGGTGCGATCACCCACCGCGACCTGTACCTGACCGATGCCGAGAAGAAGGCCGGTGATGCGCTGATGGCCTGCGTGTCGCGTGGCGGAGACGACACCCTGGAGGTAGCACTGTGATCTCGACACCCGATCTCGTCCGCACCTTTCCTTTTCCCTTCGCCGCCGACACGTACCGCTACAGCACCAATGTCGAGCCGGCCGGGGCTGCGGTGGCGACCCCGGTCGGCCGGTGGGGCGAGCGGGTGGTCGATGTCGACAGCGAGTACGAGCACGAACTGGCCGAGCGGGCGGCCATTCTGGCCACCGATCCGACCCGGAGTGCGGTCCTGCCGCATATGCGCCCGGCCTGCTGGGACACCATGCTGACCCTGATGCGTGAGCTCGCGGCCGGCTATCCGGACAGCATGTCCCTGCACCGACACGGCACCGGGTGGCGTTGGCGCAACGACAGATTGGGCATCGAACAGGACTTCGTCCTCGGCGATGAGAGCACGCTGCCCAGTGAACCGCTTGCCTATATCGCCGGCCAGGTGCAGGAGGACATTGTCCTGCTCGATCAACGCGATGGCGATCTCTTCGGTGATGCGGGTGTGGTCACCTTCGCCGCCGACTGGTCGTTCGGATTCGATGTCGGCATGACGTTCCTGGAGATCCACGGGCCGGTGCCCCGGCTGCGGGCAACCGGGGTGATCACCCGTGCCCGGGAATTCCTGATGCGGTTGCAGCCCGGTGAGACCTACCGGCGCACGAACTGGACGCTGACCATCGGTCGCCGCCTTGACGTCTCGACCGAGCTGTATCACGAGTGGGGCCCGGACCGCACGATGATCAACGGAGTCACCGACGAGGAATTCGGGCGACTGGTGCACTTGCGTGTCGAGGTACAGCATCTGATCCGGTTGCCGGAATCGGGTTCCATCTGCTTCCTGATCCGCACCTACATGTTGCCGCTGGCCGATGTGGCTGCCGTCGACGCCTGGCGGGTGCGGGCGGCGGCCGTACTGGCCGAGCTGCCCGAAGACATCGCCGACTACAAGGGCATCATCGGGTACCGCGACCGCGCGGTGCAATGGTTGCGGCAGGCCTGACAGAATAGGGAAATCGCCCGAATCCATGCGGATTCGGGCGATTTCCCTGTGGTTGCTCAGTAGGGTGTCGGCTCGCCTTCGGCAACCGGGCCGGGCTCCACCGGCTTGTGCTCGATGATCGCCTTGTAGGCGGCGTTCTCGTGCTGGATCATGCGGACGAAGAAACCGATGAACAGCAACACCGCGAGGATCGACACGATCCACACGCCGAGCGAGTATCCGCCGAAGGTGAACACCACGCCTGCTTCGTCGTAACTGTCGATGGGACTGAACATTTACTTGACCTCCTCGGTGACCACCAGTACCGCGCCGTTGGTCCGCATCGCGGTGATCGGAATACCCTCGGGGTACGGCGTGGCCGGGACCTCGCTGAGATCCAGACCCTGCTCCTCCACCTCGGGCGGAATGCGCAGCAGGCCAACCTTCTTCAGGCCCAGCGAGACCAGATAGGCGGGAATGAAGCCGAGTGCGGCGAAGACCACCGCGCCAACCGCCTGGCCCCAGAACGAGACCGACGGGTTGCCATCGGTGTTCGGGTAGCCCGACAGGAAGACGCCGGCCATCAACACCGAGTACAGGCCGATGCCACCGTGCACCGAGACCGCGCCGACCACGTCGTCGATCTTGAACTTCTCCAACAGCTTTCCGATGAACGGCGCGATCGCGCCGGCGCCCAGTGCGATGATGAAGCCCAGCGCCGGGTGGTACAGATCCATCCCGGATGCCACGCCGATGACACCACACAGGCCGCCGGAGATGGTCCAGAACGGTTCGCCCCGTGATGTGACGTAGGCGCCGATGATGCCGCCGGCCAGGCCCATCAGGGTGTTGAAGGCGAACGCGCTCAACGTCGTCGGGCTGCCATAGATGGTGGCGTAGCCGGTGGGACCATAGATGACGCAACCCATCAGGAAGCCGAAGAAACCGGTGAATATCAGCATCAGGCCGACCATCGTCAGGGGCAGGTTGTGCGGGCGGATGGTCACCGGGGTGCCGTCGGGCAGGAACCGCCCGATGCGCGGCCCGAGGTTGATCAAGATGCCCAGCGTCGCGAAACCGGCGATCATGTGCACGCAACCGGCCGCACCGACATCGTGGAAGCCGAGCTTGGTGAGCATCCACCCGGCGCCGTGCCACCCCCAGGCTGCGCCGATGATCCACGTGACCGATCCCACCATGACGGTGAGCACCAGGAATCCGCTCGTCCGAATGCGTTCCAGTACAGCCCCGGACATGATCGATCCGGTGGTGGCGGCGAACAGCGCGAAGGCCCCCCAGAAGATGCCGCTCGCCGGGTCCTGCACGTTCGGGCCCATGTTGTCGCTCCACGGGAGCGCAGCGCGCGCCGCGTCGGTCATCTCGATGAAGCCGCTGGGCATCGCGTTGTACAGGAACCAGCCGACGAAAAAGAACGACGCCACGATCGTTGCGAAGGCCAGCAGGTTCTTCATTGCGGTGGCGAGCACATTTTTCGACCTCGACGCGCCGACCTCGTAGGCGAGGAAGCCCGCGTGGATGAGCATCATCAAGGCTATGGACATCCAGTAGAAGAACTCGTTGTTGACGGCCGCCATCGTTGAGAAGGCGTCCTCCACTTCAGGTGTCAAAAGGACCTCCGCCGATCGTTTCTGGGGGATGTGGTGGGGTGGGGGAGGCACTGCGTTTAATCACAGTGGCCTTGAGGTACTGACGGTGTACCGGATTGAAACTAACTGCGCGAATGTGTCCGAGCGGTCAATGCGAGTTAATTCCGCGTGAAGAGGTGTGCCGCGCCGAACTTGGGATCGGTAGCGCCGGTCGCCCGCCACGCTCTGAGCCATGACGACATTCACCCGCCTCGGCCTCGGCCTGGCCGCCACTGCAGTTTCGATCTCCGTGCTGACCGGATGCTCGCGGATCGACGACATCAAGGCCTTCACCGACGCGGCCACCACCGCCGTCGAACAGCTCAGCGACACGGCCGAGGGATTGAACGATCTCGCCGCAGGCGGACTGGTCACCGTCGACGGAATCGAGACGGCGTTCGGCGCGATCTCCGAGCGCGTGGGTGCCGACCCGATGAACGTGGTCGAGATCGTCATCACCGGGCAGGTGGTCACCGTCCAGGCCGTCGACCCGGCCGCGCCGACGGAACTCAACCAGTGGACCTACACCGCAGGCCATGTCGGCGATCTGCGGCCCGTCGACTACAACGACGACACCGAGGCTCTGCAGCAGAACCTGTTCCCGGTGACCGATGTGCCCGCCACGGCCATCATGACCGCGGTCGACAACGCGATCGGGGCCAGCGGTGTCGCCGACGGCGCGGTGCAATCCGTCGTCGTCAAGCGAAATCTGCCGTTCTCGGACGATCTGCAGATCCTGGTCAGCGTGCAGGGCGAGCGCAGCAACAAGCAGGTGCGTGCCGATGCCACAGGTCAGGTCACCGAGGTCCTTTGAGTGACGGAGCGACACGGCGGATGAATCGCAGCGATACGGTGATGCCATGACGCCGTTCGACGATCTGGATGCCTACTTCGCGTTGCCCAGGGTGGCCGGCCTTGCCGTTGCTCCCGACGGTGAGCGCGTGGTGACCATGATCAGCGAACTGAACCACGAACGCACCGAATACATCACCGCCATATGGGAATTGGATCCGAAAGGGGTCCAACCCGCCCGGCGGCTGACGCACGGCGTCAAGGGCGAGTCCGGGCCCGCTTTCACCGCCGACGGTGACTTGCTGTTCGTCGCGGTCCGTCCGGGGGACGGTCAGGACGACCCACCTGCAGCGCTGTGGAGACTGCCCGCCGCCGGCGGGGAGGCGGTCGAAGAACTTGCGCTGCCGGGCGGAGTGGCCGCGGTGCGCGTCGCGCAGCGCGCCGCGCGGACCGTCGTCACCGCACCGGTCCTGCCCGCGGCGACGAATCTGGACGAAGACAAGCGGCTGCGTGCGCTGCGCAAGGAGAACAAGGTCTCGGCGATCCTGCACACCGGATATCCGGTGCGGCACTGGGATCACGACCTGGGCCCCGACCAGCCCCACCTGTTCGACACCGACGGCCCGCGCGATCTGACTCCCGGTCCGGGCGGTGCCCTGCGCGACACCGCGCTCGATGTCAGCGCCGACGGCACGTTCGTGGTCACCGCCTGGAACGCCGCGGCGCCCGGGGTGGCGCTGCGTTCGCGCCTCATCCGTATCGATATCGCCACCGGCCGGCACAGCACGGTCGCCGATGATCCCGGCGCAGATCTGGGGCAGCCCGCCATTTCTCCGGACGGAAGCCGGCTGGCTTTTCTTCGCGAGACAACCTCCACGCCAACCGAAGCGCCGCGGATCACGCTGTGCTGCATGAGCTTCGGCGGGGCCTGGGTGGAGCTGGGCGACTGGGACCGTTGGCCGACATCGGTGAGCTGGTCTGCCGACGGCACACAGTTGATCGTCACCGCGGACGAGGGCGGGCGCGGGCCGGTCTTCGCCGTCGATCCCGGCACGGCCGCGGTCACCCGCCGCACCGCCGACGACTACACCTACAGCGATGTGCGGACCGCGCCCGGCGGGGTGATCTTCGCCGTGCGCAGTTCCTATCTCACGCCGCCGCACCCGGTGCGAATCGATCCCGGCGGTTCCGTCACGGTGCTGCCGTGCGTCGCGCTGCCCGAGCTGCCCGGGCACGTCGAGGAGGTGGTGACGACCGCGCATGACGGCGTCACAGTCCGGTCCTGGCTTGTGCTTCCCGACAAGGTGGAAGAGGGCGGTGCCGGCCAGGCTCCCTTGCTCCTCTGGATTCACGGCGGTCCGCTGGCCAGTTGGAACGCCTGGCACTGGCGGTGGAACCCGTGGCTGCTCGCGGCGCAGGGTTACGCCGTGCTGCTACCGGACCCGGCGCTGTCGACGGGATACGGCCGGGCCTTCATCCAGCGTGGTTGGGGAGCGTGGGGTGCGGCGCCCTACACCGATTTGATGGCGGTCACCGACGCCGCCTGCAAGCACCCGCGGGTCGATGAGTCCCGCACTGCGGCAATGGGCGGATCCTTCGGCGGCTACATGGCGAACTGGATCGCCGGGCATACCGACCGCTTCGACGCCATCGTCACCCACGCCAGTCTGTGGGCCCTCGATCAGTTCGGCCACACCACCGACGGCGCCTACTGGTGGGTGCGGGAGATGACCGAGGAGATGACGCAGCGCAATTCCCCGCACCACCACGTGGCCGACATCCGGACTCCGATGCTGGTCATCCATGGTGACAAGGACTACCGCGTACCCGTCGGCGAGGGACTGCGACTGTGGTACGAGCTGCTGAGCATGTCCGGTCTGCCCGCCGACGACGACGGCAAGAGCGCCCATCAGTTCCTCTACTACCCGTCCGAAGGACACTGGGTCGGCGCCCCGCAACACGCCAAGATCTGGTACCAGGTGGTCACCGCATTTCTGGGCAACCATCTATTTGGTCGGGAGGTGGGCCCGCCGGAAGTCCTCGGGTAGCTTCGGGACCCATGACCTCCTCACAGCGCGAATTCGACATCGTCCTGTACGGCGCCACCGGGTTCGCCGGCAAGCTCACCGCGCAGTACCTGGCCGAGGCCGGGAAGGGCGCGCGGATCGCCCTGGCCGGGCGTTCGCTGGTGAAGGTCCGCGATGTGCGCGACACCCTCGGCGCCGAGGCGCAGTCCTGGCCGTTGATCGAGGCCGACACCGCACAACCGTCCACGCTGGCCGATATGGCCGCGCGCACGCAGGTGGTCATCACCACCGTCGGGCCGTACACGAAGTACGGGCTGCCACTGGTGCAGGCATGTGTGGCGGCGGGCACTGATTACGCCGACCTCACCGGTGAGACGCTGTTCATCCGGGACAGCGCCGAACAGTTCCACAAGCAGGCTGTCGACACCGGCTCGCGTATCGTGCATTCCTGCGGATTCGATTCCGTGCCTTCGGATATCACCGTCTACGCACTGCACGACAGGGTGCGCAAGGACGGTGCGGGTGAACTCGCCGAGACCGCCCTGGTGCTGCGCTCGTTCGCCGGCGGTGTGTCCGGCGGCACCGTTGCCTCGATGATCGAATTCATGCGGACAGCGGCCGACAACCCGCAGTCGCGCGACGATCTCGCGGACCCGTACACCCTGACCACCGATCGCGGTGCCGAGCCGGACCTGGGCTACCAGTCCGATAATCCGTGGCGCCGCGGGCGTGAGATCGCCCCCGAACTCGACGGCGTCTGGACCGGTGCGTTCGCCATGGCCGCACCCAATTCCCGCATCGTGCGGCGCAGCAACGCCCTGCTGGACTGGGCGTACGGGCGCACCTTCCGGTACTCCGAACAGATGAGCATGG
Organism: Mycobacterium sp. ITM-2016-00316; assembly: GCF_002968335.2. Classification (NCBI taxonomy): domain Bacteria; kingdom Bacillati; phylum Actinomycetota; class Actinomycetes; order Mycobacteriales; family Mycobacteriaceae; genus Mycobacterium; species Mycobacterium sp. ITM-2016-00316. The sequence goes on along the minus strand of NZ_CP134398.1, from coordinate 3,908,754 downwards.
GTTCTTCGGTCGTGGCACCGGTGGCCGCCGCACTCGACACCGCGGTCAACGTGGGGATGTTCGGTCTGGGCACCCGCTACATCAACAAGGTGCCCAACGGACTCCTCGAGCGCGTGCTACCCAAGCCGGGGACGGGCCCGAGCGAGCGGACCCGGGAAAAGGGGCATTACCGCGCCGAGACGTACACCACGACCACCACCGGCGCGCGGTATCGGGCCACCATCGCCCAGCAGGGGGACCCCGGTTACAAGGCCACCGCGGTGCTGCTCGGCGAGTGTGGGCTGGCGCTCGCGCTCGACCGGGACAAGCTCTCGGATCTGCGCGGAGTGCTGACCCCGGCCGCCGCCATGGGCGATGCGCTGCTGTCCCGGCTGCCCGCTGCCGGGGTGACGCTGGAGACCGCTCGCCTCAACTGATTCGGGTGGCAGGGTCGGGCCTGCGCCGAACACCTGTGGGCCATGATCGAAAGGGTTAGGGTCCAGGTCAGGGGTACCTGACATCGACAGAGGTGAGTGGGAAACGGCCGGTCTGGATGAACTCTTCGCACAAATTCCTGTACAGGACATTGCGGCGAAACTCGGAGCGGATCAAGGCGAGGTGAACAACGCCATCCGGACGTTGGTGCCGGCACTGGTGGGTGGGCTGCAGGCCAACGTCGCGGCCGACGACATCGATTCCACCGACCTGGAGGCCGCGGTCGGCGCACAGGCCGCGAGCGGCCTGCTCGACGGCGGGGTCAAGGTCGACGATGTGGACGCCGGTGAGGGCGACAAGATCGTCGCCAACATCTTCGGCGGCAACGACAGCAATTCGGTCGCCTCGGCGCTGGCGGGCACGGGTGCCGGCAGCGGCGATCTGATCAAGAAGTTGCTGCCGATCCTGGCGCCGATCGTGCTGGCCTATATCGGCAAGCAGTTCTCCGGCAACTCCGCCCCCGCGCAACCGCAGGCCGCACCCTCCGGGGGCGGGCTCGGCGATGTGCTCGGCAGCATCCTCGGCGGCTCCGGTGGTGGCGGTGACAATCCGCTGGGCAGCATCCTGGGCGGCGTTCTCGGCGGCGGCGGCCAGGGCGGCAATCAGGGCAATGTCATCGGGGACATTTTGGGTGGCCTGTTGGGTGGGAAGAAATAGCCCAGCGCGGTTTCCCTAGAATCGACGGGTGACCGACAGCCCGCGTGACCGTGCCGATTCCCTTCCCAAGTCCTGGGAGCCGAGCGCGGTAGAGAGCGAGCTGTACCAGGGGTGGGTGGACGCCGGGTACTTCACCGCCGATCCGGCCAGCGAGAAGCCGGCCTACTCGATCGTGCTGCCGCCGCCGAACGTGACGGGCAGCCTGCACATGGGCCACGCGCTGGACCACACCCTGATGGACGCGCTGACCCGGCGCCGGCGCATGCAGGGCTATGAGGTGCTGTGGCTGCCGGGGATGGACCATGCCGGTATCGCCACCCAGTCCGTGGTGGAGAAGCAGCTCGCGGTCGACGGCAAGACCAAAGAGGACTTCGGGCGCGAACTGTTCATCGACAAGGTGTGGGAGTGGAAGCGTGAGTCCGGCGGCACCATCGGCGGGCAGATGCGCCGCCTCGGTGACGGTGTGGACTGGAGCCGCGACCGGTTCACGATGGATGAGGGCCTGTCTCGTGCGGTGCGCACCATCTTCAAACGGCTCTACGACGCCGGGCTGATCTATCAGGCCGAACGGCTGGTCAACTGGTCCCCGGTGCTGCAGACGGCCATCAGCGATCTCGAGGTCAAGTACGAGGACGTCGAGGGTGAACTGGTGTCGTTCCGGTACGGCTCGATGAACGACGACGAGCCGCACCTCGTGGTCGCCACTACCCGGCTGGAGACGATGCTCGGTGACACCGCCATCGCGGTGCACCCCGATGACGACCGCTACCGCGCGCTGGTCGGCCAGACATTGGCGCACCCGTTCCTGGACCGCCAGATCGTGGTGGTGGCCGACGGCCATGTCGACCCCGAATTCGGTACCGGCGCAGTCAAGGTCACCCCCGCACACGACCCGAACGACTTCGAGATCGGGGTGCGGCACAACCTGCCGATGCCCTCGATCCTGGACAAGGCCGGCGCCATCACCGGAACCGGGACCCGATTCGACGGGATGGACCGGTTCGAGGCGCGGGTCGCGGTGCGCGAGGCGCTGGCGGCCGAGGGGCGCATCGTCGCGGAGAAGCGGCCGTACCTGCACAGCGTCGGGCACTCCGAACGCAGCGGCGAGCCGATCGAGCCGCGGCTGAGCCTGCAGTGGTGGGTGAACGTCGAATCGATGGCCAAGGCCGCCGGCGATGCGGTCCGCAACGGCGACACCGTGATTCACCCCGCCAGCCTGGAACCACGCTGGTTTGCCTGGGTGGACAACATGCACGACTGGTGCATCTCGCGGCAGCTCTGGTGGGGCCACCGCATCCCCATCTGGCACGGGCCCGACGGGCAGCAGGTGTGTCTCGGGCCGGACGAGACCCCGCCCGAGGGCTGGGTCCAGGATCCCGACGTGCTGGACACCTGGTTCTCCTCGGCGCTGTGGCCATTCTCCACGATGGGCTGGCCCGAGCGCACTCCCGAACTCGAAAAGTTCTACCCGACAACTGTTCTGGTCACCGGCTACGACATCCTGTTCTTCTGGGTGGCGCGCATGATGATGTTCGGTACCTTCGTGGCCGGCGACGACGCGATCACCACCGAGGCGGCGCACGGGCCGCAGGTCCCCTTCCAGAACGTCTTCCTGCACGGCCTGATCCGCGACGAGTTCGGCCGCAAGATGAGCAAGTCCAAGGGCAACGGCATCGACCCGTTGGACTGGGTCGAGAAGTTCGGTGCGGACGCGCTGCGCTTCACCCTGGCCCGCGGGGCCAGCCCCGGCGGGGACCTGTCCATCGGTGAGGATCACGCCCGGGCGTCGCGCAACTTCGCGACCAAGATCTTCAACGCGACCAAGTTCGCGTTGATGAACGGTGCGGCGTTGGCTCCGCTGCCGGGGCTCACGGAGCTCACCGATGCCGATCGCTGGATTCTGGGTCGGCTGGAAGAGGTTCGCGCCGAAGCCGATTCGGCGTTGGAGAGCTACGAGTTCAGTCGCGCCTGCGAGTCGATCTACCACTTTGCCTGGGACGAGTTCTGCGACTGGTATCTGGAACTGGCCAAGGTGCAGTTCGGGCAGTCCGAGCACGCCGCCCACACGGCGGTGGTGCTGGCCACGGTGCTGGACAGTCTGCTCAAGCTGTTGCATCCGGTGATGCCGTTCGTCACCGAGACGTTGTGGAAGACGCTCACCGGCGGGGAGTCCATCGTCATCGCCGAATGGCCGTCGTCATCCGGTATCGCTGTGGACTCCGTTGCCACGCAACGCATCACCGATATGCAGAAGCTGATCACCGAGGTGCGCAGGTTCCGCAGCGACCAGGGTCTCAACGACCGTCAGCGGGTGCCGGCCAAGGTGGTCGGTATTGATGCCGTGGGGCTGGACGCCCAGTTGCCTGCGATCGCCGCGCTCGCCTGGCTCACCGAGCCCGCGGACGGGTTCACCCCCTCGGCGGCCGTCGAGGTGCGGGTGACCGGGGGCACCGTGGTCGTCGAACTCGACACCTCGAGCACCGTCGACGTCGCCGCCGAACGCAAACGGCTGGAGAAGGATCTGGCCGCCGCGCAGAAGGAACTCGCCCAGACCGCAGGCAAACTCGGCAACGAGGCCTTCCTGGCGAAGGCGCCCGAAGCCGTCGTCGACAAGATCAAGGCCCGCCAGCAGCTGGCACATGAAGAGGTCGAGCGCATCACGGCTCGCCTCGGCGGCCTGCGATGAGCCGATGAACCAGCCCGCCCCCGACGAGATCGCGGCGCTGCTGCAGGTCGAGCATCTGCTCGACCAGCGGTGGCCGGAGACCAAGATCGAGCCCAGCACGGCGCGGATCTCCGCACTGATGGAGCTGCTGGGCTCACCGCAGCGCAACTACCCGGCGATCCACATCGCCGGCACCAACGGCAAGACGTCGGTGGCCCGCATCATCGATGCGCTGCTGACGGCACTGCACCGGCGCACCGGGCGTACCGTGAGCCCGCACCTGCAGTCGGCGGTCGAGCGCATCTCCATCGACGGCAAGCCGATCACCCCGGCCCAGTACGTGGAGACCTATCGGGAGATCGAACCGTTCATCGAGTTGGTGGACCAGCAGTCCGAAGCGGCCGGGGGCCCGCGCATGAGCAAGTTCGAGGTGCTCACCGCGATGGCGTTCGCCGCGTTCGCCGACGCGCCGATCGATGTGGCGGTGGTGGAAACCGGGTTGGGCGGGCGCTGGGACGCCACCAACGTGATCGGCGCTCCGGTCGCGGTGATCACCCCGATCGGGCTCGACCACACCGACTACCTCGGTGACACCATTGCCGAGATCGCCGGGGAGAAGGCCGGAATCATCATCAAGGCAGAAGATGACCTGGTTCCGATCGACACCGTGGCGATCATCGGCAAGCAAGATCCCGAGGCGATGGAGGTGCTGCTGGCCGAGGCGGTGCGCGCCGATGCCGCGGTGGCACGCGAGGATTCGGAATTCGCGGTCCTGGAACGTCAGGTCGCCATCGGCGGCCAGCTGCTGACCCTGCAGGGCCTCGGCGGGGTGTATCCGGAGATGTTCCTGCCCCTGCACGGAGAACACCAGGCGCACAACGCCGTGCTCGCGCTGGCCGCGGTCGAGGCGTTCTTCGGGGCCGGCGCCGACCGTCAGCTCGATGTCGACGCGGTGCGCACCGGCTTCGCCTCGGTGAGCAGCCCGGGCCGGCTGGAACGGGTGCGCAGCGCGCCGACGGTGTTCATCGACGCCGCCCACAATCCCGCCGGCGCCGCGGCACTGGCCCAGGCACTGGCCGACGAGTTCGACTTCCGCTACCTGGTCGGCGTGGTCTCGGTGATGGCGGACAAGGATGTCGACGGCATCCTCGCGGCGCTGGAGCCCGCGTTCGACATGATCGTGGTCACCCACAACGGATCACCGAGGGCGATGGAGGTGGAACTGCTCGCCGCCAAGGCCGAGGAGCGGTTCGGCCCGGAACGGGTGGTCGCTGCGGCCGCGCTGCCCGATGCCATCGAGACCGCGACGGCCCTGGTGGAAGAGTCCGGCAACGACGGCGAAGGATATTCGGGGAGCGGCATGGTCATCACCGGTTCGGTCGTCACCGCGGGTGCGGCGCGCACCCTGTTCGGGCGGGATCCGCAGTGAGCGCCACACCGGCCGGGGAGACACCGGACCCGGATGCGACACCGCAGGCGCCGGTACCCGGTGACCCGTGGCGCAGCTTCCGCGGCATCATGGCCGCCGCGCTGATCCTGGAAGCCATCGTCGTACTGCTGGCCCTTCCGGTGGTGTCGGCGGGTGACCAGGGCCTGACCGCGCTGAGCGGAACGTTCCTGATCGGTATGGCCGTCGTGCTGGTGCTGATGTCCGGGGTGCAGGGCAGGCCCGGGATCATCTGGGTGAACCTCGGGATCCAGGCGGTGTTCGTCGCCGGGGCGTTGATCCACGGTGCCATCGGGTTCATCGGCGTGGTGTTCGCCGGGGTCTGGGCGCTGATGATCTACCTGCGCAGCGAGGTCAAACGCCGCCAGGACCGCGGGCAGTTGCCCTTCCAGCAGGCCGCTCCGCCACCCGAGCGGGACTAGTCATTACTGCCCGGTAGGCTGTGCGCCGTGACTGAGCGGACCCTGGTTTTGATCAAGCCTGACGGCGTACAGCGGCACCTGATCGGTGAGATCATCGGCCGGATCGAGCGCAAGGGGCTGACGTTTGCCGCTCTCGAACTCAAGGCCGTCTCCGACGAGCTGGCCCGGCAGCATTACGCCGAGCACGACGGCAAGCCGTTCTTCGGCTCGCTGCTCGAATTCATCACCTCCGGTCCGGTGGTGGCCGCGGTCGTCGAGGGCCCGCGTGCCATCGCAGCGTTCCGACAGGTCGCCGGTGGCACCGATCCGGTGGAAAAGGCAACACCCGGCACCATCCGTGGTGACCTGGCACTTGTCACCCAGGACAATCTGGTGCACGGCTCCGATTCGCCCGAGTCGGCGGCCCGGGAAATCGCCCTCTGGTTCCCGGAACTGACCGGCGCCTAGCCGCACGTTCTCACCGCTTCGTCAGATTCCGGCGAGCGGTGTGGGATACTTACCCCGGGAGTCCGGCGCCACAACAGGGTCGGTCACCCGGATGAAGACTTCGACGAGCGCGACCATCGCGTTAGCGGTGCGGCGCCAGAGCGTCCAGCCATCATTCAGCCAGGCGCCGAGTTTGTTCCTTGCGAACCGCTCGGGGCGAGACCATAACAAGTTCGGGAGAAGCTCCCCGGACCCATAGCGGAAGCCCTCGCGTGGCCGCGTCATCACGACGCGCCCGGGGGCTTGAGGAGAATTTGTGGCCGAAGACGCCCCTACCCAAGACCTGTCCGAGAACACCCAGAGCATCGAAGAACTGCCGGCGAAGCTGAGAGTTCACTCGCTGGCCCGCGTGCTGGGCACCACGAGCAAGCGCATCGTCGATGCACTCGCCGAGCTGGACGGCCGTGCCCGCAGCCCGCACTCGACCGTCGAGCGGGCCCAGGCCGAACAGGTCCGCGACGTGCTCAACGCCGAAGCCGCCGCAACCGCGGCCGAGGTCCCGGTCCCCGAAACCCCGGCCGACGCCCCCGCCGCCGAGGCGCCCGCCCCTGAGGCGCCGGCCGCCGAGCCGGAGCCCGCCGCGGTCGTCGAAGAGCCCGAATCCCGCCTGCTGCTGGAGGCCCCGCCGGTCCCCGACGCAGCCACCGAGGACGGCGAAAAGTCCGCCGAACCGGCGCCCTATCTGCCGCTGTTCGTGGCCCCGCAGCCGGTGACGGCGCTCAAGTCGCGTCCTGCGCCCGCTGTCGAGGACACCGAAGACACCGACGACGACACCGACGAAGCCGACGGCGACGACGCCGGGGACGATGATCAGTCCGAGCGGCCCGCCGCGCGGCGGCGCCGTCGGGGCCGCCGTGGCCGTGGCCGCGGACGCGGTGAGCAGAGCGCCGAGGACGGCGACGACACCGGTGACGACGAGACCGATGGCGCCGATCAGGCCGGCGCCGAGGACACAGATGGCGAGGACACCGACGGCGAGGACGCCGACTCGGAGGACAACGATGCCGATGATGACGGCGGTGAGGACGGAGCGGGCTCGGAGGCGGGCAGCCGTCGCCGGCGCCGTCGCCGGCGTCGCAAGTCGGGTGCGGCAGAGTCCGACGAACCCGTCGCACCCGATGATCCGCCCAACACGGTCGTGCACGAGCGTGCTCCCCGGGCCAAGTCGGCGAAGGCCGGCCGCGACCCCGACGAGATCCAGGGCATCTCCGGGTCCACCCGACTGGAGGCCAAGCGCCAGCGCCGCCGTGACGGCCGCGACGCCGGTCGCCGGCGTCCGCCGATCCTGAGCGAGGCCGAGTTCCTGGCCCGCCGCGAAGCCGTCGAGCGCACCATGATCGTGCGCGACAAGATCCGCACCGAACCGCCGCACGAGGGCGCCCGCTACACCCAGATCGCGGTCCTCGAGGACGGCGTCGTGGTCGAACACTTCGTCACCTCGGCGGCCTCGGCATCGCTGGTCGGCAACATCTACCTCGGCATCGTGCAGAACGTGCTGCCCTCGATGGAGGCGGCGTTCGTCGATATCGGCCGCGGGCGCAACGGCGTCCTCTACGCCGGCGAGGTCAACTGGGAGGCCGCCGGTCTCGGCGGTGCCCAGCGCAAGATCGAACAGGCCCTCAAGCCCGGCGACTACGTCGTCGTCCAGGTCAGCAAGGACCCGGTCGGTCACAAGGGCGCCCGGCTCACCACGCAGGTCTCGTTGGCCGGTCGCTACCTGGTGTACGTACCGGGTGCGTCATCCACCGGTATCAGCCGCAAGCTGCCCGACACCGAGCGGCAGCGCCTCAAGGAGATCCTGCGCGAGGTCGTCCCGGCCGGTGCCGGCGTGATCATCCGCACCGCGTCGGAGGGCGTCAAGGAAGACGACATCCGTTCCGACGTGAACCGGTTGCAGGAGCGCTGGGGGCAGATCGAGGCCAACGCCGCCGAGGTCACCAAGAAGAAGGCCGGCGCCGCGATCGCGCTCTACGAAGAGCCCGATGTCCTGGTCAAGGTCATCCGCGACCTGTTCAACGAGGACTTCTCCGGCCTCATCGTGTCCGGTGAGGATGCCTGGAACACCATCAGCAACTACGTCAGTTCCGTTGCACCGGAGCTGGTTCCGCGGATGACGAAGTATGAGCCCAGCGCGCCGGACGGCCCCGACGTGTTCGCGGTGCACCGCATCGACGAACAGCTGGCCAAGGCGATGGACCGCAAGGTGTGGCTGCCCTCGGGCGGCACCCTGGTCATCGATCGCACCGAGGCGATGACTGTCGTCGACGTCAACACCGGCAAGTTCACCGGCTCCGGCGGCAACCTCGAGCAGACGGTCACCAAGAACAATCTCGAGGCCGCCGAGGAGACGGTGCGCCAGCTGCGGCTGCGCGATATCGGCGGGATCATCGTCATCGACTTCATCGACATGGTGCTGGAGTCCAACCGCGACCTGGTGCTGCGCCGGCTGACCGAGGCGCTGGCGCGGGACCGCACCCGCCATCAGGTGTCGGAGGTGACCTCGCTCGGCTTGGTGCAGCTGACCCGTAAGAAGCTCGGCACCGGCCTGATCGAGGCGTTCTCCACGACCTGCACGCACTGCGCGGGCCGCGGCATCCATCTGCACGCCGATCCGGTGGACTCGGCGGCACCGTCCGGGGGCGGCGGCGGGCGTAAGTCCGAGCCTGGCTCCGGTAACAGCCGACGCAGTAAGCGGGGCAAGAAGGCGGCCAAGCCAGAAGAGGTCGCCGAAGACATCCAGATGGCGAAGGTGCCGGCCCACGCGGCCGGTGAGCACCCGATGTTCAAGGCGATGGCGGCCGGCCTGCACGGACCGGACGACGACGCCACCGTGGACGTCGACGATGAGACCGGCGATTCCGACGAGCCGACCGTGGACGGCGCCGAAACCGAGGAACCGGCCATCGGTGCCGGCTTCGAGGAGCCTGACGACGACTCCGACGACGACGATTCGGACGATGACGAGTCCGATGAGGACGATCTCGACCTCGACGACGACGATGACGAAGAGGACGACGACGAGATCGAGGTTCTCGACGACGATTCCGACGACGACGATTCCGACGACGAGGATGACTCCGACGAGGACGATTCCGAAGACGAGGATGACGATGATTCTGACGAGGACGACACCGATGAGGATGACGACTCCGAGGACGACGAATCGGCGGCCTACGAGCCCCCTGTCGCGGCCCCCAGGGGTCGGGTCCGCAGGCGGGCGGCGGCCCGACCGGCAGGCCCACCGGCCGGTTAGACGGGATCGAACAGGCGGTTTGACCCTCTACCCGCTGGTCACGTACCCTTGACCAGTTGTCGCGGGGCTTGCAGCCGCAACTGCTGGCTCGGCCCGCACCCAAGACCCGCACGTGCATGTCCCAATTTGCGCGCGCCCAGACGAACGAAGCAGAGGTAGATCCACGATGGCAGCCGATAACGCCACGTACGCAGTCGTCAAGACTGGCGGCAAGCAGTACAAGGTCGCCGTCGGGGACATTGTCAAGGTCGAGAAGATCGAGTCCGAGCCCGGCTCGTCGGTCTCTCTGCCGGTTGCTCTCGTCGTCAACGGCGCCAATGTCACCACCTCGGCCGACGATCTGGCCAAGGTCGCTGTCACCGGCGAGATCCTGGAGCACACCAAGGGCCCCAAGATCCGTATCCACAAGTTCAAGAACAAGACCGGCTATCACAAGCGCCAGGGCCACCGTCAGCAGCTGACGGTGCTCAAGGTCACCGGAATCAAGTAGGAACGGGAGCGAACAGACATGGCACATAAGAAGGGCGCTTCCAGCTCACGCAACGGTCGCGACTCCAATGCCCAGCGGCTTGGCGTCAAGCGTTTCGGCGGCCAGGTCGTCAAGGCCGGCGAGATCCTGGTCCGCCAGCGCGGCACCCACTTCCACCCGGGCGTGAACGTCGGCCGCGGTGGCGACGACACCCTGTTTGCCACGGCGCCCGGCGTCGTGGAATTCGGCGCCAAGCGCGGCCGCCGGACGGTCAACATCGTCCGTCTCGTGCGCTCGGAAGCCTGATAACCCGAGGACTTTCTGCGAACGTGAAGCTGCTGCGGGTTCTCTAGACAAGACTCGCAGCAGCTTTCGTTTTTCGGAAGGACTTATCCCATGCCCCGTTTCGTCGATCGCGTGGTCATCCATGCGCAGGCCGGCAACGGCGGTAACGGCTGTGCCTCGGTGCACCGCGAGAAGTTCAAACCCCTCGGCGGTCCCGACGGCGGCAACGGCGGCCGCGGTGGCTCCATCGTGCTGGTGGTGGACCCGCAGGTGCACACCTTGCTGGACTTCCACTTTCATCCGCATGTGGTCGCCACCTCGGGTAAGCCCGGCGCCGGTAGTAACCGTGAAGGCGCCAGCGGCGCGGACCTCGAGGTCAGGGTTCCCGACGGCACCGTGATCCTCGACGAGGACGGCCGGATGATCGCCGACCTCGTGGGTGCGGGTACCCGGTTCGAAGCCGTGGCCGGTGGTCGTGGTGGCCTGGGCAACGCGGCACTGGCCTCGCGGGCCCGCAAGGCCCCCGGTTTCGCCCTGCTCGGCGAGAAGGGCCAGGCCCGCGATCTGACCCTGGAACTCAAGACCGTCGCCGATGTCGGTCTGGTCGGGTTCCCGTCGGCGGGTAAATCCTCGCTGGTATCCACCATCTCGGCGGCCAAACCCAAGATCGCCGACTACCCGTTCACCACCCTGGTGCCCAATCTGGGCGTGGTGTCCGCCGGTGACCACACCTTCACCGTCGCCGATGTGCCCGGCCTGATCCCCGGCGCTTCGGCCGGTCGCGGTCTCGGCCTGGATTTCCTGCGCCACCTGGAACGGTGCGCGGTGCTGGTCCATGTCGTCGACTGCGCCACCATGGAACCCGGCCGCGACCCGATCTCCGATATCGAGGCCCTGGAAGCCGAGTTGGCCGCCTATCAGCCGACCCTGCAGGGTGACTCGACGCTCGGAGATCTCGCCGACCGTCCGCGTGCCGTGGTGCTCAACAAGATCGATGTTCCCGACGCCCGTGAACTGGCCGAGTTCGTTCGCGACGAGGTCGCCGAGAAGTTCGGCTGGCCGGTGCTGGAGATCTCGACGGTGAGCCGGGATGGCTTGCGCCCGTTGATCTTCGCATTGTGGGACATGGTGGCCGCCTACCGCGCCGCCCAGCCCGAGGTGACACCGCGCCGCCCCGTGATCCGCCCGATCGCGGTCGACGAGACCGGTTTCACCGTGACCCCGGACGGCCAGGGCGGTTTCGTGGTGCGCGGCACCCGTCCGGAGCGTTGGATCAACCAGACCCAGTTCGACAACGACGAGGCTGTCGGTTACCTCGGGGATCGGCTCGCCCGGCTCGGCGTCGAGGATGCGCTGCTCAAGCAGGGCGCCAAGCCCGGGTGTGCGGTCACCATCGGTGATGTCACCTTCGACTGGGAGCCGCAGACCCTGGCCGGTATCGATACCCAGATGTCCGGCCGCGGAACCGATCTGCGCCTGGAACAGACCGACCGCATCGGTGCGGCCGAACGTAAGGTTGCCCGCCGGGAGCGTCGTCTCCCCGACGTGGACGAGTCGTGAGCCTGCACCGGGAGGCGGTCCGCACGGCGCGCAGTGTCGTCGTCAAGATCGGCACCACCGCGCTGACCACGCCCTCCGGCGTGTTCGACGCGGGACGGCTGGCCGGACTGGTCGAGGCCATCGAAGGCCGGATGAAGGCCGGCTCGGATGTCGTGATCGTGTCCTCGGGTGCTATCGCCGCCGGCATCGAACCGCTCGGATTGAGCAGGCGACCCACCGATCTGGCGACCAAGCAGGCCGCCGCCAGCGTCGGGCAGGTGGCGCTGGTCAATGCGTGGAGTGCGGCGTTCGCACGCTATGAGCGGACCGTCGGACAGGTTCTGCTGACCGCACATGACATCGCGATGCGGGTGCAGCACAACAACGCTCAGCGCACCCTGGACCGGCTGCGTGCCTTGCACGCGGTCGCGATCGTCAACGAGAACGACACGGTGGCCACCAACGAGATCCGGTTCGGCGACAATGACCGACTCTCGGCATTGGTGGCGCACCTGATCGGAGCCGACGCGCTGGTGCTGCTCTCCGATATCGACGGTCTCTACGACGGCGATCCGCGAAAGGCCACGGCCGACAAGCCGGCCCGGTTCATTCCGGAGGTCGCTGCCGACGGTGACCTCGACGGTGTGATCGCCGGGCGGGGGAGCAGTCTGGGCACCGGGGGAATGGCCTCGAAGCTGTCCTCGGCTCTGCTCGCGGCGGACGCCGGGGTGCCGGTCCTGCTGGCGGCCGCAGCCGATGCCGCGGCCGCTCTCGACGATGCGTCGGTGGGCACGGTCTTCGCGCCGCGCCCCGAACGCATGTCGGCGCGGCGGTTCTGGGTGCGCTACGCGGCCGAGGCCAGTGGCGCACTGACGTTGGACGAAGGCGCGGTCCGCGCGGTCGTCGGCGGCAGGCGATCGCTGTTGCCTGCCGGTATCACGGCGGTGTCCGGCAAATTTCACGGCGATGACGTCGTCGAACTGCGCGGGCCCGACGGAGAGACGGTCGCCCGTGGCGTGGTGGCCTACGACGCGGCCGAACTGGTCGCGATGATCGGCCGGTCCACCCGCGATCTGCCACCGGAACTGCGACGTCCCGCCGTGCACGCGGACGATCTCGTCGCCACCTGAGGCAAAACCGCCGGTATCGGCATTTCACAGGTACCTGTGAAAATCAGCTAATACCGGTTGGCAAATTTGTCGCATGCAAATGCAGCGTTGCCTGCACCTTTTCGGTCGGGCCGCGTTGTCGCTGATCATGAATACAACGCCCCTGCATGACGCCGTTGCGAGCTAATGCCGACACCGCGCGGAACAACGCGGTATGCTCCGAATCAATTCGGTGTCAGCAAAGGGGAAGCAGGGGCATGACGCGTCGATCGGTACTCGCGGTGGGGGCCCACCCCGACGATATCGAGCTTGGCTGCGGGGGTGCCTTGGCTAAACATGTCGCGGCCGGTGACAAGGTCGCCATGCTGGTGGTCACCCGCGGCGAGGAGGGCCCGGGCCGGTCGGCCCAGCGTGTTTCCGAGCAGCTTGCCGCCGTCGATGTGCTGGGCGTGGACACCTTGCTGTGGGGCGAGGGATTCCTGGATTGTCGGGTGTCGCTGCAGGAGTTCGAACTCGTGCACCTCATCGAGGACGCGATCGAGCAGGTTTCGGCCACCGTCATCTACACCCACATGGCCAATGACAGCCATCAGGATCATCGGGTCGTCTCGCGCTGCACCATGGGCGCCGCGCGCTGGGTGTCGACCATCATGGCCTACGGCGGTCCGTCGGCGGTCAGCTTCAACCCCACCTCGTTCATCGACATCTCCGATTCCCTCGACAAGAAGATCGAGGCGCTGATGTGCCATGTCTCGCAGGCAGAAGCCAGTGAGAAGGTCAGCGCTTCCTGGGTGCGCAGCTCGGCCGAGCATTACGGATTCCTGTGCAGGCGCCCGTTCGCCGAGGGTTTCGAACCGATCCGCCAGGTCGTCGACTTCTAAGCTGTGCCAACGTTTCTCGTAGTAGGCGCCGGCACCACCGGCATCGGCGCCGCAGTCCGCCTCACCGAACTCGGCATCGATCACCTCGTGGTGGACGCCGGGGAACGGCTGGGCGGTATGTCCGCCTCAGTGACCGACGACGCCGGTTTCACCTGGGATCTGGGTGGTCATGTACTGCACAGTCACTTCGCCGACTTCGACCGCGCCGTCGAGGCCAGCGGAGTCGCCCTGAACCACGTCACCCGCAACGGCTGGGTGTGGCTGTGCGGCGACGGTCCGCAGAGCCTGGTGCCCACGCCCATTCAGCAGCAGCTCACCGAGCTGCCTCTCGATCTGGACCCCGACGCCCCGGTCGCCCATCTGGCCGACTACTACCGCAACAACTTCGGTCGCCGCCTCTACGACGAGTTCTTCGAGCCCTACAACCGCAAGATGTGGACGCTGCCGCTGGAGGACGTCGACCACGAATGGACCTCGCTGCGCAGCGGAAGCACCGCGCGCAATGTCCCGGTGCTCGGGTTGGCCGGCGGCCCACCGCCCCCGGCATCGACGTTTCCGTATCCGGTCGGGGGAACCGGCGCGCTGTGGCAGGCGGTACACGACCGGTTGATGACGCCGGGTTCGGTCCGGCTGCGTACCCGGGTGCTCGGCGTCGATACCGCTGCCCGGGAGGCGCATCTCGATGACGGCAGCACGGTGGGTTTCCGGTTCTGCATCAGTACCGCCCCGGTCACCACCGCGCTGAGCTGGATCGGCTGGTCCGAGCCGGCGCAGACCCTGCGCGCCAGCCGGGTCCACGCGGTCGGACTGGGCTATGACGGGGAACCACCGGCGACGCTGGCGGACAAGACCTGGCTGTACTGCCCGGCGGAATCCGTGCCCTGGTACCGCGCGACGATGCTGAGCAATTACGACCCGGCCAATGCCGGACCCGGCCGGTGGAACATCCTCTGCGAGGTACCGGTTTTCGCCGGCGACCCGATATCGGCGCCGGACGCGGTCGAGGGTGTGCAGCGCTCACTGCAGCGCCTCGGCGCCGACCCGGCACGGGTGGTCAGCCGTTTCGCCGACACCCTCGAGTTCGGCTATCCGGTGCCCACACTGGGCCGTGATCGACTGCTGCGTGCTGCCGACGAACGGTTGCGCGCACACGGCATTTACAGCCGGGGCCGTTTCGGAGGGTGGCGATACGAGTCGTCGAACCAGGACTACGGCTACGTCCAGGGCCGCCAGGCCGTCGACAACGCGGTCTCGGGCACACCCGAGGATGTGTACTGGCACCCGGAGCGGTTCTGAAGCTCTCCGGCCTCACCCTTCCAAGTACAGTGCGCCCCTGATGATTTGGGTGAGTGACGCGGCCAGTTCGTCATCATAGGAGCTCGGCTGCGTCGGCAGGGTCTGCTGGCAGACCCGTTCCACCATCCAGACCAGGCTGCTGGCCGTGATGGCAGCGGGCAGCGTGGCGCGGATGGATCCATCTGCCTGCCCGGCCTCGATGACGGCGGCGAATTGCGCGCCGATCCCGGTGAGCAGCTCCCGATAGGTCTCACCGACCTGGGTGTCGTAGCCGGCCATTTCGTTGAGGGCGATGAGCACGGGTTGGTGGCGCCGGTAGCTGGCGATGATGCGGGCCATGGCCGAGTGGATGTCGGCGGGGTCCCGGCGGCCGGCGACCGTCCACCACTGGGCTGCATCGGCGGTCAGGTCGCCGAAGACCTGGCGGGCCAGTCGGCGCAGCAGGTCGCCCTTGTCCTCGAAGTAGATGTAGAAGCTGGCGCGCGAGATGCCGGCCTCGGTGGCGAGCCGGTCGACGCTGAGCTCGGTGAAGCTGGTGCCGTCGGCCATCAGCCGGTCGGTCGCGTCGAGCAGTTGGCGTTCGATCTGTTCGCGGCGTTCCTGGCGGTTGGCCTGCGGCTTGCGGGTCGCGCGGGTCACCGATGCCATGAGCCCAGCGTATCGGCCGATGCGCCATCTTGACTAGACACGTTGTCTAGACTTATTGTCGCAGCCATGACTGTGTCACCGATCACAACTGCTCGGCGCTCCTACGACCCCATCGACATCTCGTCGAAGGCTTTCTGGTCCACGACGGCGGCCGAGCGAGAGCGGTCGTTCGCCCAACTGCGGGCCCAACGCCCGGTGAGCTGGCATCGGCCCGTCGAGGAGACGCTCATGCCCGACCCCGAGGATCCCGGCTATTGGGCCGTCACCCGCCATGCCGACATCCAGGCCGTGAGTCGCGACAGCGAGACGTTCTTGTCCGGGAAGGGCGTGCTGTTCGACACCGTGCCCGAAGAGCTGCTGGAGGCATCGCAGTCGTTCCTGGCCATGGATGCGCCGCGGCACACGCTGATCCGCAAGCTCGTGCACTCGGCCTTCACGCCGCGACAGGTGGCCCGGATCGAAACCTCCATCAAGGCCAATGCCCGCGCGATCGTCGAGGAGCTCAAGGACGCGGGCAGCGGGGTCGACTTCGTCGACCAGTGCGCCAAGGAGCTGCCGATCCGCACGCTCTCGGACATGGTGGGTATCCCGGCATCAGAGCGCCAGCAGGTGGCTCACGCCGCCGACGCGTTGGTGTCCTGGGCCGACCCGATCTACCTGGACGGCCGCAACCCGCTGGAAGTGCTGGTGACCAACCAGATGTATCTGCATCAGGTGGCGCAGGCGCTGGCCGCCGACCGCCGGCAGAACCCGGGCACCGATCTGATCAGTGCGCTGGTGCACGCCGAGGTCGACGGTGACCGGCTGACCGACGCCGAGGTGTCGGCGTTCTTCGTGCTGCTGGCGGTCGCCGGAAACGACACCACCCGCCAGGCCAGCAGTCACGCGCTGAAGGCGCTGACCGACTTCGGCGACCAGCGGGCCTGGCTGATGGAGGATTTCGAGGACCGCATCGGCGGCGCGGTCGAGGAGTTCGTGCGCTGGGCCAGCCCGGTGATGACCTTCCGGCGCACCGCCGCCGTCGATGTCGAACTCGGAGGTCAGCAGATCGCGGCCGGCGACAAGGTGGTCATGTTCTACGCATCGGGCAACTGGGACACCGAGGTGTTCGACCGCCCCGACCGGTTCGACCTCAACCGGAAACCGAACGCGCATCTGGGCTTTGGTGGTGGTGGACGGCACTTCTGTCTCGGCGCCCATGTCGCCCGGACGCAGCTTCGGGCGTTGTTCGGTGAGCTGCTGACCCAGTTGCCGGATATCGCCGCCGGTGAACCCGCCTATCTGCAGGGCAATTTCGTGCACGCAATCCGCGCGATGCCCTGCACGTTCTAGCGCACGGCGGGCGCGGTGAGCTCGCCGGCGAGCAGGGCCAGCAGCTCCGAGCAGCCGGCCTCGACCTTGACGGTGGCCAGCCCATCACCGCGGGTCGGACCGCGGTTGACGATGGCGATCGGCATGCCCGCGGCCGCGGCATGCCGGACGAAACGGTAGCCGGAGAACACCGTCAGCGAGGAACCCGCGACCAGCAGGGCGTCGGCGGCGTCGACCATTGAAAAGGCTTGTTGCACGCGATCTTTGGGGACACTCTCGCCGAAGTACACGATATCGGGCTTGAGCATGCCGCCGCAGCGCGGGCAGTCCAGATACCGGAAGTCCGAGGTGTCGGCCACCACGGCATCGGCGTCGGGGGCGACCGCGATACCGCCGACCCGCTCGGCGCGTTCGGCGAACCCGGGGTTGAGTGCTTCCAGCTCGTCGGCGAGGGCCTCTCGCGACATGGTGAGCCCGCAGTTCAGGCACACCACCTGGGCGTAGGTGCCGTGCAAATTGACCACCTGCCGGCTGCCGGCCTTCGTGTGCAGCAGATCGACGTTCTGGGTGATCAATCCCGACACCACACCGGCAGATTCCATGCGTGCCAGCGCGCGGTGCCCGGCATTGGGGGCGGTGTCGTCCATGTGGCGCCATCCGAGATGGTTGCGCGCCCAGTAGCGCTGCCGGAAGACCGGGTCGGAGCGGAACTGGCCGATCGTCATGGGGTTGCTCGGCGGGGAATCCGGCCCGCGGTAATCGGGAATCCCCGAATCGGTCGACATTCCCGCACCGGTGAGGACCGCCACCCGGCGTCCGGCCAAAGCCGCGATGAGTTCGGGAGCATCCACCCCACCGAGGATAGGCGCGTCCAGCCGATCGACGCATGGCATGGTGACCCCATGGTGTGGCTTTCACCCGATCAGCTTGCCGACCGCCGCCGGCGCGCCGCGGGGGCGGCACTGGAGGCCGGTCGTGCGCTCGGACTGGAGGCCGAGTCCGCGACCGTCCTGCACGACGTGTTCTCGGTGGTGGTGCGCCTGGACCCGACCCCGGTGGTGGCCCGCGTCCCGGTGGTGCTGCCGCAGGGATATACGCCCGAATTGCAGCACGCCCGCCAGCAGCGCGAACTCGACGTGGTCGCCTGGCTGGACGGACGGGGAGTGCCGGTGGTGCCGCCCAGCCCGCTGGTGCCGCGGACCCCGGTGCGTCACGGCGGATTCCCGATGACGTTCTGGGAGTTGGCCGACGTGGCCACCGATCACGAGCCCTATTCGGGGGTGGCCATCGCCAAGAGCGCCGAGCTGCACGCCGGGCTGTCCGGCTACCGTGCACCGCTGCCTTTCCTCGCCCCGTTCAACGAGGCCGGGCCGGGCATGTTCGCCGCCCTCGAGGAATCCGACCTGCTGAGCGCCGCCGATATCGACCGGGCCCGCCACGAGTACGCCTCTCTGCGCGCGGTGCTCAGCGATCCGGCCGCGTTCGCCGCGCGGCATCCCGGTGTCAGCGTGCAGGCCGTGCAGGGAGATGGTCCGTCGCACAACGTCATCCGGACCACCAGTGGTATCCGGTTCTCCGACTTCGAGGACGTGTCCCTGGGCCCCGTCGAATGGGATCTGGCAATGCTGGGCCCCGAGGCGGTGGCCGAGTACGACGAAGCCGCCGTGCGGCTCGGGCTGCGACCCACCGACGCGGCGGTGCAGCGTCTCATGGACACCGCCCGTGCCCTGCAGTTCATCAGCTGCGCGACGTTGGTGCCGCAGCTGCCGATCCTGGCCGACGGGTTGGCCTCGGTCATCGCGGAGTGGCGGCGCTCGGCCTGACCTGACATGGGGTGTTTGCGTCTGATGCCAGAATGACCGGGTGGACTTCTACTCCGCCTACCGACACGGGTTCGTGCGGGTGGCCGCCTGCACCCACCACACCACGCTGGCCGATCCCGCTGCCAACGCCGAATCGGTGCTGCGGCTGGCCCGGGAATGCCACGACGAGGCCGTCGGGCTGGCGGTGTTCCCGGAACTGACGCTGAGCGGATACTCGATCGAGGACATCCTGCTCCAGGACACCCTGCTCGACGCGGTGGAAGAGTCGCTGGCCACCGTGGTCGACGCGTCCGCAGGCCTGCTGCCCGTGCTGGTCATCGGTGCACCGCTGCGGCACCGCAACCGGGTGTACAACACGGCCGTGGTGATCCACCGCGGCGCGGTTCTCGGGGTGATTCCGAAGTCCTACCTGCCGAACTACCGGGAGTTCTACGAGAAGCGCCAGCTCGCCGCCGGTGACGATATCGACGGGATGATCCGGCTCAACGGGGTGGACGTGCCCTTCGGGCCCAACCTGCTGTTCGCCGCCACCGATCTGCCCGACTTCGTGCTGCACGTCGAGATCTGCGAGGACATGTGGGTTCCGGTGCCGCCCAGCGCGCAGGCGGCGCTGGCCGGCGCCACGGTGCTGGCGAACCTGTCCGGCAGTCCGATCACCATCGGCCGGGCAGACGACCGCAAGCTGCTGGCCCGCTCGGCATCATCGCGATGCCTGGCTGCCTATGTCTACGCCGCTGCCGGCGAGGGCGAGTCGACCACCGATCTGTCCTGGGACGGTCAGACGATGATCTACGAGAACGGGGTACTGCTCGCCGAGTCCGAGCGCTTCCCGAAAGGGGAGCGACGCAGTGTCGCCGATGTGGACACCGGGTTACTGCGCGCCGAACGACTGCGGATGGGCAGCTTCGACGACAACGCCCGGCACTACCGCGTGGCCGGCGATGCCTTCCGCACCATCGAGTTCACTCTCGATCCGCCGAGTGGCGACATCGGGCTGCGCCGGCTGGTCGAGCGCTTCCCGTTCGTGCCCTCGGATGCCACTCGGCTGCAACAGGACTGCTACGAGGCCTACAGCATCCAGGTCTCCGGGCTGGAACAGCGGCTGCGGGCACTGAACTTCCCGAAGGTCGTCATCGGGGTCTCCGGGGGTCTGGACTCCACCCACGCCCTCATCGTCGCCGCCCGCGCGATGGACCGGGAAGGCCGGCCCCGCAGCGACATTCTCGCGTTCACCATGCCGGGGTTCGCGACCGGCGATCGCACCAAGGGCAACGCCATCGCGTTGAGCCGGGCGCTCGGCGTGACGTTCGCCGAGATCGACATCCGCGAGACCGCGCAGCTGATGCTCACCGAGATGGATCACCCATTCGGCCGCGGCGAGAAGGTCTACGACGTCACCTTCGAGAACGTGCAGGCCGGGCTGCGCACCGACTACCTGTTCCGGCTGGCCAACCAGCGCGGCGGCATCGTGCTGGGCACCGGAGATCTCTCCGAGCTGGCGCTGGGCTGGTCCACCTACGGTGTAGGTGACCAGATGTCGCACTACAACGTCAACGGTGGTGTGCCGAAGACGTTGATCCAGCACCTGATTCGGTGGGTCATCTCATCGGGTCAGTTCGAGGACGCCGTCGACGACGTGCTGCAGTCGGTACTCGACACCGAGATCACCCCGGAGCTGGTGCCCGCGGGCGAGGACGAAGAGATCCAGAGCAGCGAGGCCAAGGTGGGCCCCTATGTGCTGCAGGATTTTTCGCTGTTCCAGGTGCTGCGCTACGGGTTCGGTCCGGCAAAGGTGGCATTCCTGGCCTGGCATGCCTGGCATGACGCCGAGCGTGGGCACTGGCCGCTGGGGTACCCGCTGGACAAGCGGCCGCAGTACTCGCTCAAGGAGATCCGGCGCTGGCTGACGGTGTTCGCGCAGCGCTACTACTCGTTCTCCCAGTTCAAACGATCGGCACTGCCCAACGGCCCCAAGGTCTCGGCCGGCGGGGCGCTCTCGCCACGCGGTGACTGGCGTGCGCCCTCGGACATGTCCGCCCGGATCTGGCTTCACGAGATCGAGCGGCACATCCCGGAGGACTAGCCAAAGCTCACACGGCTGATGGTGTTTCGGCTGTGGACCGGCGAGGCTGGTTGGGCTCGTCGGCGCGTGCGCGGGCGGCGGCGTGGACCACCACCCCGAAGCAGATGGTGATCGGGATGCCGGCACCGTCCATGCCGCCGGCGATGATCGCGTCGGCAGCGGTGAAGGCGGGTGGCACGATCAGCGAGAACAGGGTCACCGACACCGGGGCTGCGGTGAACCCCCAGAGCAGCCATCGCCATTGCCGTTCCCGGGCCGTGTCACCCCGGTTGCGGGAGCGGGCCACGCCGACCGCGGCCAGCGCGATGGCGATCCAGAGTGGCACCAGGTGGAACGCCACCAGAGTGTGCGGTATCGGTTCGGGCAATCGCAGCGTCATGGCGGTGTAGGTGAGCGAGCCCGCCACCGCCACCGCCACCGCGGCGCCATACCGCCATGCCGGCACCGGTGTGGCCACATCGTCGGGAAGGGGCCGCTGGGAGACCATGAACGCCGCTGCCGCGGCGCCCGGCGCGACGACACCAAGAATCAGGGAGGCCACACCGATGTTGGTCAGCAGGTCGTGTTGCGGGATCAGAGGCTGTATCCCGATCCAGATGAACCGCAGCAGCGGTGCGGTCAACATGAAGGCGATGCTGTAGGTCATCCAGGCCCGGTGGGTGACGACATCGCGGGTGCGGATCGCGTACACCGCGTACCACGCGCTGGCGAAGGTGGCTATCGCCAGTGCCCGTAGCTGAGTCTCGAACGCGGGCCCGATGAAATGCTCGGCCGGCGGGGTGGCGTAGAGGAATATCAGGGCGGTGAGCATGCTGACCGACATCAGCGCGAGGTAGGCCCGGCCGATCCAGCGATGGACCGCGGGCCGGCGCTCCCGCAGCCGGGACGAGAACTGAAACAGGGCCAGCGCCAATGCCAATGCGCCCAACGTGGTGTGCACCAGCAGCACCACCCGGTGCTCGGCGTAGGCGGCGTCCCGGACTGATTGGACCGATCCCTCGTCCACGGCGTACTCACGGCCGTTGAGGAACGTGTTCACGACGTCCTGCCAGCGCGACACGCCCGAGTCGAAGAGCGGCCACGTGTAGTTCAGCGCCAGCGGGAGATAGAGGGCTGTCACGATGGCGGTGACGATGAAAAGCCCCCGCGAAACCGCCCTCTGCTTGTGGTTGTCCATTTCAAGATCAGATATTAGGCGGCGATATCGACGTGTCGCTCCGTTCGGCTGATCTTGATACGTTCGACCGACGGGGAGCAGGTTCTAGAGCCGGCCGTCGATCCGTAGGTCGGGGTGCACCCAGTCCGGCGAGCGGCGCTCCTTGAACGCCACGAAGCCCTGCCGGGCCTCGGGTCCGCTGTAGCTGGCCTTCATGCCGATGCGGTCGAACAGGCCCAGGTAGTTGTCCAGGCTCGACTTGATCACCGACCGGGCGGCCGGTGCGGTCCGGCAGACCTGTGCCAGAACCTCTTTCGCCTCGGCGAGCAGATCGTCATGGGCTACCACCCTGGTCACCAGGCCCCAGTCGAGGGCCTCGGCGGCGGTCAGGACCCGGCCGGTGAACATCAGGTCGCGGGTGCGCACCGGGCCGATCAGCCGGGCCAGCATCTGGCTGTAGTAGGTGTCGGCGATGCCGCGGAACAGTTCGGGCACCCGGAAGGTCGCGCGTTCGCTGACCACCGCCATATCGCTGCACAGCGCGATCTGCATACCCCCGCCCTGGGCGAGACCGTTGACCGCCGACACCACCGGCTTGACCGACTGGCGCAGCGTCTCGAACGGCGTCACGTCCATCGACAGTGCCGAGCCCCACGGCATCCAGTCGTCGGTGCCGTCACCGCCGCCCAGATCACCGCCCGGGGCGAACACATCACCGGTGCCCGTGATCAACAGGCCGGCCAGATCGGGATCGGTGTCTACGAGGCTGACCGCGTACCGGATGCCGAAGTACATTGCCGGGGTCATGGCGTTGCGCGCCTCGGGCCGGTCCAGGCGCACCACCCCGAACGGGCCGTGGCGCTCGAACGTCAGGAACGGGGTACCGAGCCAGTCGCCCTCGGGCGGTCGTGCTGTCATGGCAGCCGACTATAACGGCAACTGTTGACGTTCCAGTTGAACGCCGTTTCAGCCGAGCGCGTCCTCGATTGCCTCGTCGTCCGGGGCGCAATCGCCGGCGCCCGGCACCAGCGTGGCCAGCGCGCCCGCCGCGCAGGCGCGCCGCAACGCGTGCGATGGGCCGCCCGCCCAACCGGCGGCCAGCACGCCCGCGAACACATCGCCGGCTCCGGTGGTGTCCACGGCCTCCACGTCCGGGGCCGCGACGGCGATCTCGCCGTCGGCGCTGCGGTGGGTGGCCCCGCGGGCGCCGAGTGTGGTGACCAGATGTGGCACCGGCCAATTCCAGCGTTTCGCCTCGGATTCGTTGACGATGACGACGTCGGTGACCTCGGCCAGCTGCGCCAGGATGCCCGGATCAGCGCCCACCGGGGAGGCATTGAGCACAACCGTCGCCCCGGCGTCCCGCGCGATCCGGGCCGCGGCGAGCGCCGTCTCGCCGGGGATCTCCAACTGCATCAGCAGCACCTCACAGCCGGCGACCAGATCGCGCAGATGCGGCGAGCTCAGGCTGAGATGCCGATTGGCCCCCGGCGCCACCACGATCACGTTCTCCGCGTGCGCATCCACCACGATGCTCGCCGTGCCGCTGGGCATCGGTAGCGCGACGACGCCGCTGACGTCCACCTTGTTGGCTTCCAGATGGGCCCGAAGCGCCGCCCCCGTGTCGTCCTCGCCGACCGCGGCCACCAGCACGACATCGGCGCCGGCGCGGGCCGCGGCCACCGCCTGGTTACCGCCTTTGCCGCCGGGGGCCCGGACCATCGACGAGGCCAGCACCGTCGCACCGGGTGCCGGCAGTACCTGCACGGCGAAAACCAGGTCCATGTTCACGCTGCCCACCACACATACCCGCGCCACGCACCAACGGTAACCCCCACCGGGCCGGACGCGGGGATGCCCGATACGCTGGCTTAATGAGTGTGCAGACACCTGTCACGGCCGACTTGCGCCAGCAGGTCCACGATGCTGCGGCAGCCGCCCGGATCGCGTCCCGCGCGCTGGTCACCCTCAGCACCGTCGCGAAGAACCGCGCGCTACATGCCGCCGCGGACGCGGTGCTGTCGCACGCCCACGACATCCTGGCCGCCAACGCGGAGGACCTCGACGCGGCGCGTGCGGCGGGTACCGCCGAGGCGATGCTGGACCGCCTGGCCTTGAATCCGCAGCGCATCGACGGCATCGCGGCCGGGTTGCGGCAGGTGGCGGGCCTGCCCGACCCGGTGGGCGAAGTCCTGCGCGGCAGCACGTTGCCCAACGGTCTGCAGCTGCGCCAGCAGCGGGTGCCCCTCGGCGTGGTCGGGATCGTCTACGAGGGCCGCCCCAATGTCACCGTGGACGCCTTCGGGCTCACCCTGAAATCCGGTAACGCGGTTCTGCTGCGCGGCAGCTCCTCGGCGGCGCGCTCCAACGCGGCGCTGGTGTGGGCACTGCGCGAGGCGCTGGTTGCCGAGGGGCTGCCCGCCGATGCGGTGCAGTTGCTGCCCAGCGAGGACCGGTCCAGTGTCACCCACCTGATCCAGGCCCGCGGCCTCGTCGACGTCGTCATTCCGCGCGGTGGCGCCGGACTGATCGCCGCCGTGGTCCGCGACGCCACCGTCCCCACCATCGAAACCGGTGTCGGCAACTGTCACGTCTTCGTGCACGCTGCCGCCGATGTTGATGTGGCAGAACGCATCCTGCTGAACGCCAAGACCCGGCGGCCCAGCGTCTGCAATGCCGCCGAGACGTTGCTGGTGGACCGGTCCGCCGCCGACACCGTGTTGCCGCGGCTGCTGAACGCGCTGCAGGGCGCCGGCGTCACCGCCCACCTCGACCCCACCGATGAGGAGCTGCGCGCGGAGTTCCTGTCCATGGACATCGCCGTGGCACTCGTCGACGGCGTCGACGGCGCCATCGCGCACATCAACGAATACGGCACCGGTCACACCGAGGCCATCGTCACCACCGAACTTGCTGCCGCACAACGGTTCACCGAGCGGGTGGATGCCGCCGCGGTGATGGTGAACGCGTCCACCGCCTTCACCGACGGCGAGCAGTTCGGTTTCGGCGCCGAGATCGGCATCTCCACCCAGAAGTTGCACGCCCGGGGCCCGATGGGGCTCCCCGAACTGACCTCCACCAAATGGATCGTGTGGGGCGACGGCCAGACCCGTCCCGCCTGAACACCGCTGCGAAAAGAGCACATGTGAGCCTCCCCGCCCGCCCGGCCCCGCTGTTCACCGATATCGACGATGTCGCCAAGCGGCTCGCCGAAACCGGCTACCTGCCCGACAAGGCCACCGCCACTGCGGTGTTCCTGGCCGACCGGCTGGGTAAGCCGCTGTTGGTGGAGGGTCCCGCCGGCGTCGGAAAGACCGAACTGGCCCGCGCCGTCGCGCAGACCACCGGATCGGAACTGGTCCGCCTGCAGTGCTACGAGGGCGTGGACGAAGCGCGTGCCCTCTACGAGTGGAACCACGCCAAACAGATCCTGCGGATCCAGGCGGGAACCGCAGGCACGGGTGACTGGGACCAGACCAAGACCGACGTGTTCAGCGAGGAGTTCCTGCTGAGCCGTCCGTTGCTGACCGCGATCCGACGCACCGAGCCGACCGTGTTGCTCATCGACGAGACCGACAAGGCCGATATCGAGATCGAGGGCCTGCTGCTGGAGGTGCTCTCCGATTTCGCGGTGACGGTGCCCGAACTCGGCACCATCAGAGCCGAGCGGACCCCGTTCGTGCTGCTGACCTCCAACGCCACCAGGGAGCTGTCCGAGGCGCTCAAACGGCGGTGTCTGTTCCTGCACATCGACTTCCCCGACCCCGATCTGGAACGGCGCATCCTGCTGTCCCGGGTTCCCGAGCTGCCCGAGCGGATCGCCTCGGAGCTGGTGCGGATCATCGGGGTGCTGCGCGGGATGCAACTCAAGAAGGTGCCGTCGGTGGCCGAGACGATCGACTGGGGCCGCACGGTGCTCGCACTGGGCATGGACACCATCGACGACGAACTGATCGCGGCGACGCTCGGTGTGGTGCTCAAACACCAGTCCGATCAGGTCAAGGCGGCCGGCGAGCTCAGGCTGAACTGATGGCGTCCCGCCGCACCCGCCCACCACAGCCGCTGGCCCCCAACGGAATCCCCGGACACCTGGTGGAGTTCGTGGAGGCGCTGCGCGGCGTGGGCATCGCGGTGGGGCCGTCGGAAACGGTGGACGCCGGCCGGGTGATGACCGTGCTGGGGCTGGGGGACCGGGAGGCCCTACGCGAGGGCCTGGCCTGCGCGGTGCTGCGTCGCGCCGACCATCGCGACACCTACGACGCCATGTTCGACCTGTGGTGGCCGGCCGCGTACGGCGCACGAACCGTCATCGAGGACGAACCCGATGCCGAGGCCGGCCCGGAGGGTATGCCGCCCGAGGACATCGAGGCGATGCGCGCGGCGCTGATCGACATGCTGGGCCCCGACAGCGATCTGGAGAATTTCGACGACCGGTTGGCCGCCATGATCGCCCGGATCGTGGAGGCCTACGGGCGGTACAACTCCAGTCGTGGTCCGTCGTACTCGTCGTATCAGGCGCTCAAGGCGATGGCACTGGACGAACTTGAAGGCCGGCTGCTGGCCGGGTTGCTGGCGCCCTACGGCGAGGAACCCACCCCGACGCAGGAAGAAATCGCCAAAGCGATGGCCGCGCAGCGGGTTTCGCAGCTGCGCCGGATGGTGGAGGCCGAGACCAAGCGGCGCACCGCCGAACAGCTGGGCCGTGACCATGTGCAGATGTACGGGGTGCCGCAGCTCGCCGAGAACGTCGAGTTCCTGCGCGCCTCCGGTGAGCAGCTGCGCCAGATGCGCAAGACGGTGCAGCCGCTGGCCCGCACGCTGGCGACCCGGCTGGCGGCCAAGCGGCGGCGATCGGCGCACGGCCAGATCGATCTGCGCAAGACGCTGCGCAAGTCGATGTCGACCGGTGGCGTGCCGATCGAAGTGGTGCTCAAGAAGCCTCACCCGGCGCGACCGGAACTGGTGGTGCTCTGTGACGTCTCGGGCTCGGTGGCCGGTTTCAGCCACTTCACGCTGATGCTGGTCGCGGCACTGCGCCAGCAGTTCTCCCGGGTGCGGGTGTTCGCGTTCATCGACACCACCGACGAGGTGACCCACATGTTCGGGCCGGAAGCGGACCTGGCCGTGGCGGTGCAGCGCATCACCCGCGAAGCCGGCGTCTACACCCGAGACGGGCACTCCGATTACGGGCACGCATTCGTGTCGTTCGCGCAGAATTTCCCCAACGTGCTGTCGCCGCGTTCCTCGCTGCTCATCCTCGGTGACGCCCGTAACAACTACCGCAACCCCGAGACCGAGCTGCTGACCCGGATGGTGAACGCCAGCAGGCACGCGCACTGGCTCAACCCCGAGCCCAGGCACCTGTGGGGCAGCGGTGACTCGGCCGTCCCGCGCTACACGGACCTGATCCCGATGCACGAGTGCCGGTCGGCCAAGCAGCTTGCCGCGGTGATCGACGCCCTGCTGCCGGTCTGACCCGTCGGCACCGTCGAGCGACCCGGAACACTGCCGTAAGCTGGCTCTTCGTGGCAGCACGGCGCAGGTTGGGTGTGATGGGTGGGACGTTCGATCCCGTGCATCATGGACACCTGGTCGCCGCCAGCGAAGTCGCCGACCAATTCGAACTCGACGAGGTCGTCTTCGTGCCGACCGGGCAGCCCTGGCAGAAGCGTGACCGCCACGTCACCGCCGCCGAGGACCGCTACCTGATGACGGTGATCGCCACCGCGGCCAACCCCCGTTTCTCGGTGAGCCGGGTCGACATCGACCGTGGCGGCGCCACCTATACGACGGACACACTGCGCGACCTCGCCGCCCAGAATCCCGACACCGACCTGTACTTCATCACCGGGGCGGACGCGCTGGCCTCGATCCTGTCCTGGCAGAACTGGGAGGAACTGTTCTCCCTGGCCCGTTTCGTCGGGGTGAGCAGGCCCGGCTACGAACTCGACGGCGAGCACATCGCCGCGGCCATGAAGGAACTGCCCGAAAATGCCCTGACCCTGGTGGAGGTACCCGCATTGGCGATCTCGTCGAGTGACTGCCGGCTGCGCGCCCGGCAGGCCCGACCCATCTGGTATCTGGTGCCCGACGGTGTCGTGCAGTACGTGTCCAAACGCAACCTCTACCCCGCATCGGCGGCGACCGGGGACAACACACAGGAGAAACCCTCATGACCGCCACCCAGGAAGCCGTCGAGATGGCTACCGTCGCGGCCCGTGCCGCCGCGGACAAGCTCGGCAACGACGTCTTGGTCATCGATGTGTCCGAGCAGCTGGTCATCACCGACTGCTTCGTGATCGCGTCGGCGTCCAACGAACGCCAGGTCAACGCCATCGTCGACGAGATCGAGGACAAGATGCGCGCCGCCGGGCACAAGCCCGCCCGCCGCGAGGGAACCCGTGAAGGGCGCTGGACCCTGCTCGACTACGTGGACATCGTGGTGCACGTCCAGCACACCGACGAACGCGAGTTCTATGCGTTGGAGCGGTTGTGGCGGGACTGCCCGGTGGTGCCCGTGGATCTCGGCGAGCCAGACGCGCCGCAGGATGGCAAGTGAGTGTGCGCCGGCTGGTGCTGTTGCGGCACGGGCAGACCGAGTGGAACGCCGGCAGCCGGATGCAGGGCCAACTCGACACCGACCTGACCGAACTGGGGCGCGAGCAGGCCAACGCGGCCGCCGAGGTGCTGGCCAAGCGCCAGCCCCTGGTCATCATGTCCTCGGATCTGCGGCGCGCCCTGGACACCGCCACCGCACTGGGCGAGCGGTCCGGCCTGGAGGTGTCCATCGATGAGCGCCTGCGCGAAACCCATCTGGGGGACTGGCAGGGTCTGACCCACCTCGAGGTCGACGCCGTGGCGCCGGGTGCCCGGCTGGCCTGGCGCGATGACGCCCGGTGGGCCCCGCACGGCGGGGAGAGCCGGGTCGACGTCGCGGACCGCAGCGTTCCGCTCGTCACCGAAATCGTTGCCGCCCAACCAGGCTGGGGTGCCGATGAGCCGGACCGCCCGGTGGTGCTGGTGGCGCACGGCGGGTTGATCGCCGCGCTGACGGCCGGACTGCTGGATCTGCCGGTGGACAACTGGCCGGTGCTGGGTGGTATGGGTAACGCCAGCTGGGCGCAGCTGTCCGGGCACGACGTGGCAGGTGCCATCAAGTGGCGTCTCGATGTGTGGAATGCCTCGGCGCAGGTGGCCAACGATGTCCTCTGAGGCGCCTCGCCGAACCCTGCTCGTCTTCTGCGATTCGCTGTCCTACTACGGGCCGACCGGTGGACTACCCGCCGATGACCCCAGGATCTGGCCGAATATCGTTGCAGAACAACTTGGTTGGGATGTCGAACTGATCGGCCGCATCGGCTGGACCTGTCGCGACGTGTGGTGGGCGGCCACCCAGGACCCCCGTTCCTGGGCGGCGCTGCCGCGTGCCGGCGCGGTGATCTTCGCGACGTGTGGAATGGATTCGCTACCCTCGCCGCTGCCGACCGCGGTGCGCGAACTGATCCGCTACGTTCGCCCGCCGTTCCTGCGCCGGTGGGCCCGCGACGGGTACGGCTGGCTGCAGCCGCGACTGTCCCCGGTGGCGCGGCCGGCGCTGCCCCCGCACCTGACCGTGGAGTATCTCGAAATGACTAGGGCCGCACTGGATTTCAACAGGCCGGGACTGCCTGTCGTGGCCACGATACCGTCGGTGCACATCGCCGAGACCTACGGCAACTCGCATCGCTGGCGCGAACCGATCGTCAAAGCCATCACCGGCTGGGCCGATGAGCATCGGGTGCCCGTGGTCGATCTGAAGGCCGCGGTCGGTGCGGAAGTGATGGCCGGGCGGGGCAATCCCGACGGAATCCACTGGAACTTCGAGGCGCACGCCGCGGTCGCGGATCTGATGCTCAAGGGTCTCGCCGAAGCCGGTGCGTACCAACCGGACACCTCAGATCGGTCATGACCGTCCAGGTGGTGACCGATTCGTCGTCACGGCTGAATCTCGACGAACTCAAGCAATGGTCGATCCGGCAGGTGCCGCTGCACGTCCTCGTCGACGACCTCGACCTGCGCGACAGTATCGACGAGATCCCCAACGACGTGTTCGACCGCAATCAGGTGACGACCTCGGGCGCCTCGCCGACGGATCTGGCGCAGGCCTATCGGGAGGCGTTGGCCGACAGCGACGGTGACGGTGTCGTCGCGGTGCATCTGTCGGCGGCACTGTCCAGCACCTTCAGTTCCGCCGTGGCGGCCGCCCGTGAGTTCGGTTCGGCGGTGCGCGTGGTCAACACCCGCTCGGCCGCGATGGGGGTGGGCTACGTCGCGCTGGCCGCGGCACGTGCCGCCCAGACCGGCGCCGAGCTCGACGCCGTCGAGGCCGCGGCCCGCGCAGTGGTTCCGCGGGGGCATGTGTTCATCGTCGTGCACCGCCTGGACAATCTGCGTCGCAGCGGGCGCATCGGTACCGCGGCGTCCCGGCTGGCCACCGCGCTGTCGGTGAAGCCGCTGCTACGCCTGGACGTCGACGGCCGGTTGGTGCTGGCGCAGCGGGTGCGCACGGTGTCCAAAGCAC
Organism: Mycobacterium sp. ITM-2016-00316; assembly: GCF_002968335.2. Classification (NCBI taxonomy): domain Bacteria; kingdom Bacillati; phylum Actinomycetota; class Actinomycetes; order Mycobacteriales; family Mycobacteriaceae; genus Mycobacterium; species Mycobacterium sp. ITM-2016-00316. The sequence continues at coordinate 3,878,190 of NZ_CP134398.1, read as the reverse complement.
ATGCCGCGATGGTGGATTCGATCGCCGAGGTGGTGGGTGAGCGTTCCGCGTCGATCACGGTGCACCACGTGGACAATCACGATGCCGCCGCCGAGTTGGGCGCGGCACTGACGGCCCGGTTGCCGCAGCTGGAGTCGCTGACGGTCCGCGATATGGGTGCGGTGCTGGCCGTGCACGTGGGCGCCGGCGCCGTCGGTGCGTGCGTCAGCCTCGCCGAGTGATTCAGCCGGCGAAGCGCCCGGTCACCGGTGGCAGGTCCTTGAGGGTGGCGATGCCCGGGGCGGCGGCGACCACGGCGGGTACCGCGTTGGTGACCGGCATGGCGGTGTAGATCATGCCCAGGCCCATGAACCCGGGTTCGGCCCAGTCCTTGGGCGGCAGGCAATGCAGCACGGTGCGCATGTTGGGCAGGCCGAATACCTGGATGACATGGCCGTGCTCAAGGGGTTTGGGCGGTGTGACGTGGTCGCCCATCGTCCAGTTGAACCCCACGCTCACGACATTGCGGTCGCCGACCCATCCGCGGTGGTAGCCGAGCACGCTGCCGACGGTGCCCTTCGGGATCGTCATGAAACCGAGGTCGGTGTCGCCGGTGGCCGCGGTGAAGGTGACGTCGAAGGTCATCCGGTCCAGTTTCGCGCCGATCGCATCGGCCATCATCGCCGCGGATTCGGCGAACACTTCGCTTTCCCGGCGCACGCTCTCGGCCAGCCCAGGGGTGTCCGGGTCCTGTGAGAATCCCATGGCGGTCTGGGTTTCCGCGGATTCGTAGGTCGAGCAGTCCACCGACTCGGTGATCCTGATCTCGTCGACCCGCTCGCACGAGCCCGAGAGCACCATGGCGACCATATTCGTCATTCCTGGGTGTGCGCCGCTGCCGAAGATCGTGGAATTGCCTGTTGCGCAGGCTGTTCTGATGCGATCCAGATCTTCGGGCGACTGCTTGCCGCCGGTGATCCAGGCCGCACTCGAACAGACGTTGATGCCGGCCGCCAGCAGGGCGACAAGCTCGTCGATGCTGGGCCACAGCGGGTTGTAACAACAGGCATCCGGTTTGAGGGCGATCAGCGCGTTGATGTCGTTGGTGGCCGTGATCCCGGTGGGGGTCGGCCAGCCCGCGAGCTCGGCCGCATCGAGACCGACCTTGTCCGCGCCGTGGGCGTAGACGCCCACCAGTTCCATATCGTCGCGGCCGATGATGGCGTGCAGCGAGCGGGTGCCGATGTTTCCGGTGGTCCACTGGATGACGCGGAGGGGGTCACTCATGGATGTGAACATTATTCGAAAGATGTTCACCCGTGTAACCCGGGTCACAAATCGTCTCCTCCCGGTTTTCGGGTTACGATACGAAACGTGTCGTACTTGAACCGGTCTGCAGATGAGGCGCGGCGCGGAGGTCGTCCCCGCGACGAGGCGCGGGAAGCCGAGATCCTTGGCGTCACCTATGCGCTGCTGACCGAGGTCGGCTACGACAATGTCACCTTCGAGGAGGTGGCCCGGCGGGCCGGCGCCTCCAAGGCCACGCTGTACCGGCGCTGGAAGTCCAAGCGCGAGATGGTGACCGCCGCGTTGAAGGCCATCCCCGCGCACCGCGACGGACCCGACGAGATCGACACCGGCAGTCTGCGCGGAGACCTGCTGGCCCTGTGCCGGAGGCTGATCACCACGATGCGTTCGACCGACGGGCAGACCGCATTACTGCTGCTGCAGGCCGGTCTGGAGGATCCGGCGTTGTGCGAGGAGATCGAGCGGACCGTGGGACCCACCGGTGCTCGGTTGCCGCCGACCGTCATTTCAGCCGCCGTCCGGCGCGGCGAACTGCCGCACGATATCGATCCGTTCGCCTTCGAAGAGGTGGCCGGTGCGGTCCTGCTGCTGCGACGGATGAACGGCCTCGACACCGACGACGCCTACCTGGAGGCGCTCATCGACGCCATCCTGTTGCCCGCGCTGCGCGCCGCGCCACCGGCAGCGGCGCGGCTGCCCGCCGGGATCTTCTCCGGCCATCCCGTCCATGCGAAGGAAACCCATTGAGCACCATGACCATCCACGGATTCAGCTACTCGACCGAGATCGGCGAGGACGGTGTCGAGATCAACGTTGCCGTCGGCGGCCACGGCCCGGCTGTCGTTCTGCTGCACGGCTTTCCCCAGACGCACTACATGTGGCGCCGGGTCGCCGAGGACCTGGCCGACGAGTTCACCGTCATCGTCCCCGACCTGCGGGGCTACGGAGACAGCGGAAAGCCGGCGGAGGCCGGCGCTGACACCTACTCCAAGCGCACCATGGCGCGCGACGTGACGAAGGTCGCGGCCGCGTTGGGGCACCACCGATTCGGTGTGGTGGGCCATGACCGCGGCGCGCTCGTCGCGGTGCGCGCCGGGCTCGACCAGCCGGAGACCGTGCAGTTCCTCGGGATTCTTGACGTGCTGCCCACCCTGGACACCTGGGATGTGCTGCACGGGGTGAATGCCAAGGTCGCTTGGCATCTCTATTTGATGGCGCAACCGGTGGGACTGCCGGAGAAGATGATCACGGCGGTGGCCGAGGAGTTCTTCGCATCCTTCCTGGACGCCTGGGACACCGACGGGGCCACCTTCAGCCCCGAGGTCCGGCGGCACTACATCGACAGATCGGCGGCCGCCGTGGACTCCATCGTCGCCGACTACCGGGCCACCGCCGGGATCGACCTGGACATGGACCGCGCCGATCGCGAGGCCGGCAGGCAACTGCAGATGCCGGTCGGGGTCATCTCGCAGGACTGGGGTGCGCAACTGGGCTTCGACCCCGCCGCCATCTGGGCAGCGTGGGCACCCGACTTCAGCTACGAACCGATCGACGCCGGCCATTTCATGGCCGAGGAGAAGCCCGCCGAGATCTCACAGTTCGTCCGGAAACTCGCCGGGCGCCGCCGGTGATCAGCGGTCCTGCGCTCTAAACTCCCGGCATGGCTGTGGATTCCGGGACGGTGGGCCGCTGGTTCGACGAGTACCTCGAGGTGTTCGCGGCGGTTGTCCGCGGGGAACGTCCGATCGCGGCACTGCTGGACTGCTATGCCGTGCCGCTGACATTGACCACCGACGAGGGGGCCATCAGCCTGTCCACCCATGACCAGCTCGCCGCTGTGATCCAGGGCCAGGTGGACGGTTTGCGCGCCCAGAACTACCACCACACCACGTTGTCTCACGCCGAGGTCACGGTGCTGAACGCCTCCTCGGCGCTCTACCGGGGAGCATTCGTGCGCCACGACGTCGACGGCGCCGAACTGGGCCGGGTCGCGGTCACCTACCTGTTGGTCGAAGGCCCGGACGCTGCGCAGATCGCGGTGCTCGCCTCGCACGGCACCTGATCCGGTTCATCCACAATGCCGGATCCATCCACAACCTGAGGTGTCACGACCCGCGACGACGCCGGTAGGTCGGTCCGCGTGCCTACCGTCGGCTCATGGACACCGAATCGCCCGCGCAGCGTCTGACGCGTCGCATCGGGACCGATCGTGACGCGGTAACCGAAGCGCCAGAAGAGGAATCGGACACCGTACTGGCCCGGTGGCTGCCCGATGGGGACAGTCACTCCGCACGGGATTGGCTCGGTACGCTGCGGGCAGATCCGGGCCGTGCCGGTGTGATCGCGCTGCTCGGCGTCGGGATCATCGCCGTGCTGGTCACGGTGTTCACCGTGTTGCGTGATTCACCTGCGCCGGTCTCCTCGGCCAATCTTCCTGCGGTGCAGATGGTTTCCGGATCTCCCACCGCGCAGGCCGGCGCCGCGCCAGGCCCGGCGGAGCCGCCGGATGGACCGGTGGTGGTCAGCGTCGTCGGCCTGGTCAACACGCCCGGGCTGGTGACGCTGACGGCGGGGGACCGGATAGCCGACGCACTGGAGGCCGCCGGCGGCGCGGTGGACGGCGCGGATCTGGTCGGGCTGAATCTGGCCCGCCGCGTCGCGGACGGCGAACAGATCATCGTCGGGTTGGCGGCACCACCTGGATCACCGTCACCGATGGGCAGCTCGGTGAGTTCGGCGGCTCCACCCGCACAGGCGTCCCCTGCGGCGCCGAACGCAACCGCCGCGCCCGGGGCCCGGGTCAACCTGAACACCGCGACCGCGGAGGACCTCGACGCCTTGCCCGGCGTCGGGCCGGTGACCGCCGCGGCGATCATCGCGTGGCGGGAGGCCAACGGACGATTCACCAGCGTCGACCAGCTCAGCGAGGTGGACGGTATCGGCCCGGCCCGCCTGGACAAGCTCCGTGGCCTGGTCGATGTGTGAACACCGACGAGCGCCACATCGATATCCGGCTGGTCCCGGGCGCGGTGACCTGTTGGACGGTGACCGCCGCCGGGATCCTCTGGTCACCCGCGGTCATCGTGGCGATCGTGGTCGGTGCCGTCGCGGGGACGGCGATGGCGGGGCGGTGGTGCGCGCGGCGCGGGATCGCGCTGGGGGCCGCCGGGGTGGCCGCGGTCGCGGTCATCGGCACCGCCTTCGGTCTGTCGATCGCCCTGCGTGCCCACGATGCGCGGCATCATCCGATTGCTGCGCGGCACGGCCACACCGCGACCGTCGGTGTGGTCCCCACGGAGTCGCCGCGATCACTGGGGCAGGGCCGCATCATGTTCCGGGGCGGGCTGCTGGAACTGGACGGCAACCCGCTGACCGGCATGGTGCTGGTCTTCGCGCCGGTGACGGATTTTGCCGAACTGACCGTCGGCCGCCCGGCCACCTTCCGGGCACGCATCGGGCGTCCGCTGCGGCCAGATCTCAGCGTCGCCGTGCTCACCGCGATCGGCGAGCCGACGCTCGGAGCTATCCCTACGGTGCGCCGCCTGTCCGGGCACATCCGCTCGGAGTTCGCCGACACCGCGCGCCGGGTGCTGCCCGCCGAACAGTCCGCGATGCTGCCCGCCTTGGTGCTCGGCGACATGTCCGCGGTCCCTGCGACGACGGCCGATGACTTCAAGATCGCGGGCCTGACCCATCTGACGGCGGTTTCGGGAGCCAACGTCACCATCGTGTGCGGCACCGCCCTGCTCGTCGCCGCGTTGGTAGGACCCCGGATGGCGGCCCTGCTGGCGTTGGCGGTGCTGATCGGTTTCGTCGTCGTGGTCGAACCGTCGGCGAGCGTGCTGCGCGCGGCCGTCATGGGCGGGATCGCCCTGCTCGCGGTGCTCACCCATCGCCGTCGGCAGGCGATCCCGGTGCTCTCGGCGAGCGTCGTCGCGCTGATGGCGGTGGCGCCACAGCTGGCCGTCGATGCGGGGTTTGCGCTGTCGGTGGTGGCGACGGCCGCCCTGGTCGTGATCGCCCCGACCTGGTCGGCCCGCCTGGTCGAGCGCGGCTGGCCCACACCGCTGGCCGCCGCGGTGAGCATCGCGCTGGCCGCTCAGCTGGTCACCGCCCCGCTGATTGCCGGGATCTCGGGCCGGTTCAGCGTGCTCGCGGTCCTGGCCAATCTGCTGGTCGCCGTCGTCATCCCGCCGATCACGGTGATCGGCACCGTCGCGGCGGCGCTGTCGGCCTTCTCGCCGGAGGCAGCGGGCATCCTGATCCGCTTCACCGGGCCCGAGCTGTGGTGGCTGCTGTCGGTGGCGGACCGGATCGCGGCGGTGCCGGGGGCCTCGGTCACCGTTCCGTCCGGCTTCGTCGGTATGGCGTTGGTCACCGCGGTGAGCATCACGCTGATTCTGAGCCTGCGGCGGCGGTGGGGCCGGATGTTGTGTGCCACCGCGGCCTGCTGCCTACTGGCCTGGACCCTCTCCGGGGTTGTCGGCGCGGCGTGAAACGATCCTTGGGTGACAGACACCGCGGAACTGCACCTCGTCCTCGGCGACGAGGAACTGCTCATCGAGCGTGCGGTGGCCGGCGTGCTGAAGACCGCCCGCAAGAAAGCGGGCACGGTCGACGTCCCAGTGGACCGGTTGCGCGCCGGTGAGGTCAGCACCAGTGAGCTCGCCGAACTGCTGAGCCCGTCGCTGTTCGCCGATGAACGGGTCGTGGTGCTGGAATCCGCCGGTGAGGCGGGCAAGGAGGCGGCAGCCCTGATCGTCAGCTCGGCGGCCGACCTGCCGCCGGGTACCCAGCTGGTCGTGGTGCACTCCGGCGGAGGTCGCGCCAAGGCGATGGCCGACCAACTCAAAAAACTTGGTGCTCAGGTGCATCCGTGCGCGAAGATCGCCAAACCCGCCGACCGTGCCGACTTCGTGCGCCGTGAGTTCCGGACGTTGAAGGTGAAGGTCGACGATGACACCGTCACGGCGATCCTCGATGCGGTCGGTTCGGACATCCGTGAATTGGCGGCGGTGTGCTCACAGTTGGTTGCCGACACCGACGGCACCGTCGATGCCGCAGCGGTGCGCCAGTACCACCAGGGCAAGGCCGAGGTGAAGGGCTTCGACATCGCCGACAAAGCGGTCCTGGGTGACGTGCCCGGAGCGGCGGAGGCGCTGCGGTGGGCGATGCTCAGCGGGGAACCCCATGTGGTGCTCGCCGATGCGCTGGCCGAGGCGGTGCACACCATCGCCCGGGTGGGCCCGCTGCGGGGTGACCCGTACCAGTTGGCCGGGGAACTGGGCATGCCGCCGTGGCGGGTGCAGAAGGCGCAGAAGCAGTCGCGGCGTTGGTCGCCCGACCGGGTGGCCGAAGCACTGCGGGTGGTCGCGTCGTTGAACGCCGACGTCAAGGGCGCGGCGGCCGATGCGGATTACGCGCTGGAGGCTGCGGTGCGCAAGGTCGCCGAACTCGCTACCGACTGAGCCCGGACACGCAAAAACCCGCGCGTGACAGTGGATCGTCGACGCGCGGGTGTGCGGACAGAAATCAGAGCTGGTTGACGGCCAGCGACAGCGCGGACTTCTTGTTGGCGGCCTGGTTCTTGTGGATGACGCCCGCGCTGGCAGCCTTGTCCAGCTTGCGGTTGGTCACGACCAGCAGTTCGCCTGCTTTGTCCTTCTCACCGGCGTCGATGGCCTCGCGCAGCCCGCGCACAGCCGTACGCAGCGACGACTTCACCGACTGGTTGCGCAGTCGACGACGCTCGTTGGTCTTGATGCGCTTTTCCTGCGACTTGATGTTGGCCACGCGTGTAGTTCCTTCGTAAAACGTCGGTTGGGATACGTCTTGGACGCCCGGCCGTGCAATCGCGGCTGGGCAGCGGTTGTTCAGGTTACCAGCGAGGGCGCCAAACCCCCAAAGCGGAGCGACTGGCCTGCCGAAATGACGGACTTACGGCAGCATGGCAGTGGTGAGCCTACGAACCCTGCCGAACGAAACTGCCCGTACGTCGCGCTCGGGTTCCCGCGCGGTCAAACGCCAGGCCGGCATTTTCGACGGCTACGAGAATCTGGGCAGGTACTCGGCGGCCTTCGACGAGATGTTCGACGCCGAAGGCAACGTCCGCGGGCCCTACAAGGGGATCTTCGCTGAACTTTCGCCGTCGGACGCCTCCGAGCTGGCCGCCCGCTCCGAAGCCCTCGGCCGCGCCTTCATCGACCAGGGCATCACCTTCTCGTTGTCCGGTCAGGAACGCCCGTTCCCGCTCGACCTGGTGCCCCGCGTCATCTCCGCGGCCGAGTGGTCACGCCTGGAGAAGGGCATCGCGCAGCGCGTCAAAGCGCTCGAGCTCTACCTCGACGACATCTATGGGGAACAGGAGATCCTGCGCGACGGGGTGATCCCGCGCCGGCTCATCACCTCCTGCGAGCACTTCCACCGCGAGGCGGTCGGCATCGTGCCCCCCAACGGCGTGCGCATCCACGTCGCGGGCATCGACCTGGTCCGCGACGCGCAGGGCACGTTCCGGGTCCTGGAGGACAACCTGCGTTCGCCGTCGGGGGTGTCCTACGTGATGGAGAACCGCCGCACCATGGCGCGGGTGTTCCCGAACCTGTTCGCCTCCCACCGGGTTCGGGCGGTGGGTGACTACTCCTCGCACCTGTTGCGCGCGCTGCGCAAGGCGGCGGCCACCAACGAGGCCGATCCGACCGTCGTCGTGCTGACCCCCGGCGTCTACAACTCCGCCTACTTCGAGCATTCGCTGCTGGCCCGCCAGATGGGTGTCGAACTGGTGGAGGGCCGAGACCTGTTCTGCCGCGACAACACCGTCTACATGCGCACCACCGAGGGGGAGCGTCAGGTCGACGTCATCTACCGCCGCATCGACGACGAGTATTTGGATCCGATGCAGTTCCGGCCGGATTCGGTCCTCGGGGTGGCCGGGGTTCTCAACGCCGCCCGCGCGGGCAACGTGGTGATCTCCAGCGCGGTCGGAAACGGCGTCGGCGATGACAAGCTGGTGTACACCTACGTGCCGACCATCATCGAGTACTACCTGGGCGAAAAGCCGTTGCTGGCCAACGTCGACACCTTCCGTTGCTGGCTGGATGAGGAGTGCGAAGAGGTGCTCGACCGGGTCGACGAATTGGTGATCAAACCCGTGGAGGGCTCTGGCGGCTACGGCATCGTGTTCGGTCCGGATGCCAATGAAAAGGAACTCGCGACGATCAGCAAGAAGATTCGCGCCGACCCGCGGGGCTGGATCGCACAGCCGGTCGTGCAGCTCTCGACGGTGCCGACCCAGATCGGCGACCACCTGGCGCCGCGGCATGTGGACCTTCGCCCGTTCGCGGTCAACGATGGCGACGAGGTCTGGGTGCTCCCCGGCGGCTTGACCCGGGTCGCGCTTCCGGAGGGCTCGCTGGTGGTGAACTCCAGCCAGGGCGGTGGATCCAAGGACACCTGGGTGCTGGCATCGCGGACGTCGGCAGCAGATCGTGAGCTGGCCGCCGCCGAGGTGGTGCGTTCGTTGCCCGACGCTCCGAAGCCCGGCAAACCGTCGGTCGCTGAGAAGGCTGCCCGCAACGGCAAACCCGGCCGAGAGGCCAAGAGCGAACAAACCCAACAGCAGCAGACCCAGGGGGCCCGTGGCTCAAGTCAACAGGACCAACAACAACAGCAGCAGCAGCAGCAGCAGGCGGTGGTCGACTGATGTTGGCCCGTAACGCGGAATCGCTGTACTGGATCGGCCGCTACGTCGAGCGCGCCGACGACACCGCTCGCATCCTCGATGTCGTGGTGCATCAACTGCTGGAAGACTCCAGCGTCGATCCCGATCAGACCTCACGGGTGCTGCTGCAGGTGCTCGATATCGAACCCCCGGAACAGCAGCTGGACGTCTGGTCGCTGACCGATCTGGTGGCCTTCGGCAAGGACACCAAGGGCGGCTGTTCGATCGTCGAGTCCATCACCGCGGCACGCGAAAATGCCCGAGGCGCACGCGAGGTCACGTCCACCGAGATGTGGGAGTGCCTCAACACCACCTACAACGCCCTGGCCGAGCGGGAACGCGCGGCACGACGCCTCGGCCCGCACGAGTTTCTGGCCTACGTGGAGGGCCGGGCTGCGATGTTCGCGGGCCTGGCCGATTCGACGCTGTCGCGCGATGACGGTTACCGCTTCATGGTGCTGGGACGGGCCATCGAACGCGTCGACATGACGGTGCGCATGCTGTTGTCGCGGGTCGGTGACAGCGGTTCATCGCCGGCCTGGGTCACGGTGCTGCGTTCGGCGGGCGCCCACGACACCTACCTGCGCACCTACCGTGGTGTCCTCGACGCCAGCAGGGTCGTCGAGTTCATGTTGCTGGACCGGCTTTTCCCGCGATCGATCTACTACTCGCTGCGATTGGCCGAGCACAGTCTCGACGAACTGCTGCACCGCAGGCACAGTCGGGTCGGATCGACCGCCGAGGCGCAGCGGTTGCTCGGCCGGGCCCGAAGTGAGCTGGAGTTCCTGCCGCCCGGCGCACTGCTGGAGTCACTGGAAGATCAATTGGCGGCCCTGCAGCAGACGTGTGTCGACGTCGGAGACGCCCTGGCGCTGCAGTACTTTCACTCGGCGCCCTGGGTGGCGTGGACCGACGCCGGACGCGCGGGTGGCACCGTCATCGAAGAGGGGGAGATCTGATGTGGCGCATGCGAGTGGTCCACGCAACGGGCTATGCGTACAAGTCGCCGGTCACCGCGTCGTTCAACGAGGCGCGGCTGACGCCGCGGTCGGATTCGCGCCAGAACGTGATCCTCAACCGGGTGGAGACCACTCCGGCCACCAGGCAGTACCGGTACGTGGACTACTGGGGCACCGCCGTCACGACCTTCGACCTGCATGCGCCGCACACCGAGTTGGAGGTCACCGCATCCTCGGTGGTCGAGACCGAGAAGCCGGACGCCCCACAGTCAACGGTGACCTGGGCGGACCTGGAGACCGCGGCGGTGATCGACCGTTTCGACGAGCTGCTCACTCCGACGGTCTACACACCGGCCAGCAAGCGCATCGAACGAGTGGGCCGGCGCATCGCCAAGTACCACGAACCCCAGCAGGCGGTCATCGAGGCGGCGCGCTGGGTGCATGGCGAACTCAAGTACGTATCCGGCACCACCGGTGTGCACTCGTCCGGCCTGGACGCGCTTCGTGAAGGCAAGGGTGTCTGCCAGGACTATGCCCACCTGACGCTGATCCTGTTGCGCGGCATGGGAATTCCAGCCCGTTACGTCTCGGGATACCTGCACCCCAAGCGCACCGCGAAGGTGGGCGACACCATCGAAGGACAGAGCCATGCCTGGATCCAGGCGTGGACGGGTGACTGGTGGCACTACGACCCCACCAACGACAAGGCCATCAACGAGCAGTACATCAGCGTCGGCGTCGGCCGCGACTACGCCGATGTGACACCGCTGAAGGGCATCTACTCCGGGGAGGGGTCCACGGACCTCGATGTGGTCGTGGAGATCACCCGGCTGGCCTGACGCGGTTTGAGGAGTTTTTGTCGGAATGAGTCCGACAAAAACTCCACAAATCACTGGGGTTTGGTGCAGACGCCGGGATGTACCTGCACCCGGTGCAGGTCGTCGCCGAGTTCGATCTGGCGGTCGAACACCGTGGCCGCCAGGGCGCGCCAGTCGTCGTACTGGCCTCGGGCGGGGCTCGGCACGTAGTGGGTGAGGATCAGGATGCCCACTCCGGCGCGTGCGGCGGTGTCGGCGGCCTGCTCGACCGACGAGTGGTAGTCGCAGATGTCGCGGATTCGCTGCAGCGGCATGGCGTCGATGAGATCGTGACGGATCGCGGTGTGCACCAACGCCCCTGCGCCCGAGGCGAGCTCGTCCAGGGTGTCGCACGGCACGGTGTCACCGGCCAGCACCACCGACGCGCCGTCGTGTTCGATGCGGAAGCCGATGGTCGGTGCGACCGGACGATGGTCGGTCGGCGCCGCCTGAATCCGCACACCGTCGACGTCCCACACCACACCTTCGGTGTACTCGTGCACCTCGATGGCCGGTGGTTCGGTGAGGTCGGCGTGATGGGCGATGCGGTAGCCGATGTCGTGGGCGAATGCCGCCAGCGTGGCGGACACCACGTCCGCGGTCCCCGGTGGGCCGATGATCTGGAACGGTGCGGGGTCTGGGGTGAACGTGGAGATCCAGCGGGTGATGATCACATCGCCCAGATCGGCGATGTGATCGCTGTGCAGGTGCGTCAGCAGCAGTGCCGTCAGCAGGTTGGCCGCGGATCCGGCGGCGGCCAGTCGCTGCTGGACCCCGCGACCGCAGTCGACGAGAAAGGTCTGACCACCCGCGCGGATCAGCGTGGACGGGCCGGCCCGATCGGGGTCGGGGATGGGGCTGCCCGTGCCCAGGAGCGTCACTTCGATCATGGCTCACATATACGCGTCCATCGGCGTGGGTTCGACTCAATCGGCCAAACGGATGCGGATCCGACGTAGCCTGGACTGTGTTCGAGGTCACATTCTGGCGGGAGGTTGCCATGCGCATCGCCGACGTACTGAAGGCCAAGGGTGCCGCCGTCGCGACGATCACCCCGGAGACCCCGGTGTCCGTGCTGCTCACCGGCCTCGTCGACCGCAATATCGGTGCGATGGTGGTCGTCGGCCCGGACGGGCCGGTGGGCATCGTGTCCGAACGCGATGTGGTGCGCAGACTGCATGACCTCGGTGCGGACCTACTGAGCAGGCCGGTCAGCGAGATCATGACCAAACATCTGCTGTTCTGTTCGCCCGAGGATTCGGTGGACAGCCTCAGCGCTGCGATGACCCACAACCGGGTCCGCCATATCCCGGTTCTGGTGGACGGCCGGCTGGCCGGCATCGTGAGCATCGGTGACGTGGTCAAGACCCGCATGCAGGAGTTGGAGTCCACCAGGGAGCAGTTGCAGGCGTACATCACGCAGGGCTGAATGGACGGCGTGAACAACTCCGACGACGTCGCGGTGCGGTCCGCGGCGCGAGCCGATATCCCGGCGCTGTCGCACGCGCTGGGCCGCGCGTTCTTCGATGATCCGGTGATGACCTGGCTGTTGCCCGACGCGCAGGCCCGGCGGCGCAAGCTGCACAAGCTGTTCGCGGGACTGACCCGCCATCACCACCTGGCCCACGGTGGTGTCGAGGTCGCGTCGGTGGGGACGAACATCGGCGCCGCGGCACTGTGGGATCCGCCGGGCAAGTGGCAGCACACCACCGTCGAGGAGTTGCGTGCCGCGCCGAGCATGCTGCTTGCCTTCGGCACCGCGGTGCGTCGCGGCATGCGGATCACCGAACTCATGAAACACGAGCATCCCGAAGAGCCGCACTGGTATCTGGGGGTCATCGGCAGCGACCCGCAGGTGCGCGGAGCCGGGCTCGGGCACGCCTTGATGCGGTCCCGGCTGGACCGTTGCGACGCCGAATTCGCACCGGCGTATCTGGAGTCGAGCAATCCCGACAACATCGGTTACTACCAGCGGTTCGGTTTCGAGGTGACCGGGGAGATCGAGCTGCCCGACGGAGGTCCCGTCATGTATCCGATGTGGCGGAATCCACGATGAGGTGCAGGCGGTAGAGTGCGGGTGCTGACCTGCAGGGAAATCCGGTGAGAACCCGGAGCTGACGCGCAACGGTATGAGGCCTGACCTCTGAGCCCGAATGCCTGCGGTCGTTGAACCGTCGACGGCTCCGCGCCTGGGCCCTGCACCGAAGGAAGTCACCGCCGTGCGTGCACTCATCACGCTTGTATCCCTGCTGCTCCTCGTGACCGCGTGTAGCCGAACCGAGACGCCGGCGCCTGCACCGTCGCAGGCCGACCACCCCGACGCCACCAGTTACCCTCTGACACTGCAGAACTGCGGCGTGGAGGTCACCTTCGAACACGCGCCGCAGCGGGCGGTGTCGCTGTATCAGGCCTCCACCGAGATCCTGCTCTCCCTCGGGCTGGCCGACCGCATGGTGGGCACGTCGACCTGGTTCGACCCGGTGCTCCCCGAACTGGCGGCCGACAACGACCGGGTACCCCGCCTCGCGGACAACGACCCGAGCCTGGAAGCCGTACTCGATCTGGAACCCGACATCATCACCTCGGCGAGCGCGCACACCTTCACCCCGGCGGTCGTCGGTGAACGTGAACGCCTGGCCGAACTGGGGATCCCCACCTACCAGTCGCCGTCGGTGTGCACCGACGCGGTGGTGGACGGGGAGACGGTGACCCGCACCGCGCCGCTGGAAATGGACACCCTGTTTCGTGAGATCACCGAACTGGCGCAGATTTTCGATGTACAGGACCGCGGTGCACAGCTGGTGCGTGATCTGCGGCAGCGGCTGGGCGATGCGCCGGGGATCCCGCAGCAGGGTGCCACCGTCGCGTTCTGGTTTTCCGGGTTGCGCACGCCGTATCTGGCCGGATGCTGTTCGGCTCCGGGCCTCTACGCCCGGGAGGTCGGTGCCACCAACGTGTTCGCCGATGCCAGGGAGGACTGGCCCGAGATCAGCTGGGAGGCGCTTGCCGATCGCGACCCCGACGTGCTGGTACTTGCGGATCTGAGTCGCAAGCGCATCGACGGTGACGCGCTGGACACCAAAATCACGTTCCTGGAGTCCAATCCGGTGACCCGCAACATGACGGCGGTCCGGGAGAAACGCTATGTCGTGCTGACCGGCTCGGAGCTCGATCCGGGCATCCGGCAGGTCGACGCCGTCGAAAAGCTCGCCGCGGGTTTCGCGACCGTCGGGCAGCCCGGATGATCGGCCACCGGATCCTCGTCGCGGCTTCGTTGATGGTGCTGACCGCGTGCGGTCAGCCCGACGCTCCCGTCGAACAGGGCGCCGCGGCAGCGGGTTTCCCGATCACGGTGCAGAACTGCGGCCGTGACGTGGTGATCGACACGCCTCCGCAGCGGGCGGTGTCGCTGAACCAGGGCTCCACCGAGATCCTGCTGTCGCTGGGCCTGGCCGACCGCATGGTCGGCTCCGCGACGTGGACGGATCCAGTGCGGGAGAACCTCGCCGAGGACAACGCCAAGGTCCCACAGCTGGCGGTCAACAAACCCTCCCTGGAGACCGTGCTGGACGCCGAGCCGGACTTCGTGTCCGCCTCGTTCGCCGGGACGCTGGGACCGGGTGGTGTCGCCGACCGCGATCAGTTCGACTCGCTGGGTGTACCCACCTACCTTGCGCCCAGCGACTGTGTGGGCAAGGTGTCGGTCAACGCCGACGGTGCCCGCACCGAGCCGTTCACGATGGACGCGATCTACGGCGAGATCCGGGATCTGGCGCGGATATTCGATGTCCCCGAGCGTGGTGAGGAACTGATCGCGGGTCTGGAGCAGCGGATGCGCGACAGCAGGCTGCGCGCCGATGCCGACCTGGCGTACTGGTTCTCCGATATCCGGGCCCCGTACTTCGGCGGCTGCTGCGGCTCACCGGGGGTGATCACCGACACCGTCGGCGCGCGCAACATCTTCCTGGACACCACCGAGGAGTGGCCGCAGGTGAGCTGGGAGGTGATCGCCGACCGAGACCCGGATGTGCTGGTGCTCGCCGACCTCAGCCGGCGCACCATCGACGGCGACGCGCTGGCCGCCAAGATCGCGTTCCTGGAATCGAATCCGGTCACCGCGCGGTTGACCGCCGTCCGGGAGAAGCGCTATGTCGTGGTCAACGGCGCTGACCTGAATCCCTCGATCCGGACCGTCGACGGCACCGAGAAGGTGGCAGACGGCCTGCGCCGACTCGGATTCGCCGCCGGCCGTTGACCGTGCGTACGCGTTCGCTGCCAGTCCTGTGGGTGCTCGGACTGGCCTTGCTGGTCGTCTCGGCGGCGGTGGCCATCACGATCGGTCCGGCGGCACTGTCGGTGCGCGACGTGTACGGGATCGTCGCCGAGCATCTGGGTGCCGGACCGTCGGGCGCCACCCGGATCCAGGACGGCATCGTCTGGCAGCTGCGGCTGCCCAGGGTGCTGCTGGCCGCGGTGTGCGGTGCGGGCCTGGCGCTGTGCGGGGCGATCCTGCAGTCCTTGCTGCGCAACCCACTCGCCGATCCGTTCGTGCTGGGGGTCTCCTCGGGCGCGTCGACCGGGGCGGTGCTGATCGCGGTGCTCGGCGTGGGTGCCGGCACGCTGACCCTGTCCGGTGGCGCGTTCGTCGGGGCGGTGCTGTCCTTTGGGGTGGTGCTGCTGCTGGCGCACGCCGCGGGCGGCGGTACCGATCGGGTGGTGCTCGCCGGAGTGGCAGCCACCCAACTGTTTTCGGCGCTCACATCGTTCATCGTGCTGTCCTCGGCGGATGCCGAGCAGACCCGCGGGGTGCTGTTCTGGCTCCTCGGCTCGCTGGCCGGGGTGTCCTGGAACGATGTCGCGGTGTGCAGCGTCGTCGTCGGCGCCGGCCTGGTGTGCTGCCTGGCCTACGCACGCGCCCTGGACGCCTTCGCCTTCGGCGACGATGCCGCCGCCACGCTCGGCGTGTCGGTGCGGCAGGCGCGGATCGTGCTGCTGGTCATGACCGCACTGATCACCGCGTCACTGGTCAGCGCGGCGGGCGCCATCGGCTTCGTCGGCCTGGTGCTGCCGCACGCGGCGCGATTCGTGGTCGGGCCGGCGCACCTGCGGCTGCTGCCGACGGTCGCCATCTTCGGCGCGGTGTTCATGGTGTGGGTCGACACGCTGGCCCGCACCGTGTTCGCGCCGCAGGAACTGCCCACCGGCGTGGTGACGGCGCTGCTGGGTGTCCCGGCGTTCGCGCTGATCCTGTTGCGCCGCCGGGGGATACCGTCATGACCCTGCATGCGGACCAGGTCAGCTGGACGCGGTCGGGCCGGCTCGTGCTCGACGGTGTCACGGTGGAACCGGCGCCCGGGGCCACGGTCGGCCTGCTGGGGCCGAACGGCTCCGGTAAGTCTTCGCTGCTGAGACTGCTGGCCGGGGTGGACCGGCCGAGTCGCGGCACGGTGCACCTCGACGACGAGCCGGTGGCCCGGATGCCTCGGCGCGCACTGGCCCGCCGGGTGGCGATGGTCGCCCAGCACGCCGAGACCGAACTGCACGTCACGGTGCGCGATGTGGTGCGGCTGGGCCGCATTCCGTACACCGGGATGATCGGCGCGGACCCGGACGGCGCGCGGGTGGTCGACGCCGCGCTGGCCGCCACCGGGCTCGCCGGCATGACCGACCGCTACTGGCACATGCTCTCGGGCGGGGAACGCCAGCGGGTCCAGATCGCCAGAGCCTTGGCCCAGGATCCCGATCATCTGCTCCTGGATGAGCCGACCAACCACCTCGACATCGCCCACCAGCTGGAGATCTTGGCACTGGTGCGGCAATTGAACGTCACCACGGTGGTGGCGCTACACGACCTGAACCTGGCTGCGATGTTCTGCGACCACGTCGTGGTGCTCTCCGCCGGCCGGGTCGTGGCCACCGGCGCCCCCGTTCAGGTGCTCACCGAGCCTCTCATCGCCGCCGTCTACGGCGTGCGGTGCCGCGTCAGCATCGAGGACGGCCTGCCGCACGTGCGGTTCGCGCGGGGTTGATCAGGCGCTGGTGCTGAGACTCTGTCGCTGGTGCGGGGCGGGCTCCGGTACCTGATCGGCCAGCGAGTTGTCGGTGAACGCGCCGCGGTACCTGGCCGCCGGATGACTGGCCGGCAGCCGGTCACCGCGCCCGAGCAGCTTCTGGCGCAGCGTGCCCGACTTGTCGGTGCCGATCAGCCCACGCTCGCGCAGGGTCGGGAACAATCGGTCTGCCACCTCGCGGAACGACTGGGGCACGGTGGCGTGGTAGACGTTGATGCCGTCGACACCGGCCTCCCGCCACTCTTCCAGGCGATCCGCGATCTCCTCGGGCGTGCCGACCACGCGGTTGGCGCCCTCGAGCACCCAGGCCATATCGCGGATGGTGGGTTCCTCGTTGCCGGATACCTCGGCGGCCCAGCGCTTGAAGCTCTGGATGCCGGTGAACTCGCCGAGTTCACTGATCGGGGTGTCCAGCGGCAGACCACCGGCGTCGATACCGGCATCGCCGAGCGCGTGCAGGGCGATGCCCTCCAGATCGAGATAGCGCTTGAGTTCGTCGTTGCGACGGATCGCGTCGGCATGGCTGTCACCGATGACGAACGACAGGCCCTGCGCGAAGGTGATGTCCTGCGGGTCGCGGCCGTGTTCGGCGGCCAGCGCCCGGGTTTCGGTGGTCAGCGTGTAGGCGTCGGCCGGCGTGGGGCTCCCGATATAGACGCCTTCGGCGTTTCGGGCGGAGAACAGCTGGCCCGCCGGTGACGAGCCGGCCTGGAAGAGTACCGGCGTGCGCTGCGGGGACGGGGAGGTGAAATGCGGCCCCTCGACGCTGTAGCGCTGCCCGACATGGTTGATCTTGTGGATCTTGGCCGGATCGGAGTGCACGCTGCGCTCCTTGTCCTGCACCAGCGCGTCCTCGTCCCACGAGCCCTCCCACAGCTTGTAGGCGACGTCGACGTACTCGTAGGCCCACTCGTAGCGTTCGTCGTGGGCGAGGGTGCCTTCGTGGCCGAAGCTGCGAAACATGTTGGCGTTGAAGCTGGTGACGATGTTCCAGCCGAGCCGGCCCTCGGTGTAGTGATCCAGCGAGGACATTCTTCTGGCGAAGTTGAACGGGTGGTCCTGGATGATCGAGCTGGTGAACACGATGCCCAGGTTGTCCGTCGCCGCCGCCAGCGCCGACGCCAGTACGGAGGGATCGTTGACCGGGATCTGGATCCCGCCCTCGACCGACTTGCGCCAGTTACCGTTCCACGGCGCCCGCAGACCGAACACGTCGGCGAAGAACAGCAGGTCGTAGCCGGCCCTGTCGACCTCGGCGGCCAGCGATGTCCAGTGCCGCAGCGAGTTGAACTTGTGGTTCTGCGCTTCCGGTGCCCGCCAAAGACCGTGCAGCACATGGGAGGCGGTGTTCATGACGAACGCCGAGTAGTAGAGCGGCTTCTTGGTGGTCACGATGTGGATTCCGCGCTCTCGGTGCCGGACGCGCCGATCGGTCCAAGGGTGTCGCGAATCAGCGCATTGTCGGTGGTCTCCAGGAACTCGGCGATCCTCGGATCTTCGAAGGTGGCGATCAGCTTCTGTACGTTCGGGTCGTCGAGATGCTTGTTGCTGACCACCAGGCCGCCCTCACTGCCCTCCGGCGCGGGGTGACGGTCCAGGATCTGATCCTCGCGAAGGCCGGCCGCGTACACGTCGGAGATGTGCACGACGACGGCGTCGACATCGGGCAGGCTGCGGGCCAACTGCCCGATCGGCACCTGGACGAACTCGTAGTTCTTCGGGTTCGTGGCGACATCATCGAGCTGGGGCAGCCCCGCGACGGTGTCCTTGCCCGGCTTCAGCGTGATCTGGCCGACCTCGGCCAGGTCGAGCAGTGCGATGGCCTGACCCGCCGGATCGTCGCGCAGCGCGACCTTCGCCCCGCGGGGCAGCTCATCCCAGCTGTTGTACTTGTCGGAGTAGGTGGCCTGATCCCAGGTGAATGTCGGTGCGGCCAAGGTGAGTTCGAAACCGTTGGCGGCGATGGCGTCGTTGAGGAAGGGCTGGTGTTCGAAGAAGTTCCCGGCCACGGTGCCCGCGTCGACGGCCCGGTTGATCTCGATGAGGTTGTCGATCTGGACCGGCTTGATGGTGATGCCGTGCTCGGGGGCGATATTCTCGGCGATGTAGGCCAGCAGGTTCTCCGCGGCGATATCGGTGCTCCAGGTTGCCACCTCGAGCTCGGTGCCGAACGGCTTGTCGCGGTGGGAGAGCTGACCGTAGGCCACTCCGCCGGCGATCGCGACCACCGCCACCACCGCGCCCGCGACCCAGGGCCAACGCGTGCGTTTCTTGATCTCGATCTCCAGGCCGGGAGTGCTGCTCTGATCTGCCACAGTCGTTCCTTCTGCTTGTATGGGGTGTATGGGGTTCAGCGGGTGAGCGCTTTGACGGCACGATCGCCGGTGAACTGCACCAGCTGAATGGTGAGGATCAGCGCGATCACCGTGGCGATCATGATGTTGTCGTCGAAGCGGTTGTAGCCGTAGGTGATTGCCAGGTGCCCGACACCACCGGCACCGATGGATCCGGCGATGGCCGAGTATTCGATCATGGCGATGGTGTTGACCGTCAGTGCCCCGGCAAGCGCAGGCAGCGCCTCGGACAGCTGTACCGAGCGGATGACCTGGACGTGAGATCCGCCCGACACCAGACCCATATCGGTGACATCGGAGCGGACCTCGCGCAGCGCGTTCTGGACGAGGCGGGCGAAGAACGGCACGCCCGCAACCGTCATCGGAACGATGGCCGCCGCGACACCGATGGTGGTGCCGACGATGAATCGCGTGACCGGGATGATGGCTGCCATCAGGATGAGAAAGGGCAGCGACCGGCCGACGTTGACGATCGTGTTCAGCACGTTGAACACCCGTGGGTCCGGAAACAGCCCGAGGGTCGAGGTGTTGTGCAGCACGATGCCGACCGGGGTGCCGATCAGCACGACAAGCGCCATCGTGATGCCCACCATCAGCCAGGTCTGGCCGTAGGCGGGCAGCAGTAGATCGGGAACCCTGGACCACGGTGTGCTGAAGTCCTCCTGGGCCAGATAGTTCACGCCGCTTCCTCGTCGGAGGTGGTGCTCACAGGCCGCACGTGCAGGCCGCGGTCACGCAGCTGCCGCTCGAAACCGGCTGGGGTGGTGGGGGACAGGGCCAGCACGGCGCGTCCTACGGCGACCCCTCGAATGGCCTCGACACTGGCGCTGAGCACGCTGACCCGGGTACTCGCCAGGCCCGGCATCGTTTGGATGGAGGTCAGCCAGTCCAGCGGGACATCGCGGGACGCGTAGGACACTTCCCAGACGTCACCGGCTCCGCTCAGCGGCACGCTGGGCCGGTCGGGCAGCAGCTCGTGGGCCAGCGGCGACGCCGGATCCAGGATGATGTCCTCCACCGAACCGCTTTCGATGATGCGACCCTCATCGATCCGCGCCACCGAGTCGGCGACCTCCCGGACCACTTCCATCTCGTGGGTGATCAGGATGATCGACAGACCGAACTCGTCGCGAAGATGACTGAGCAGGTTGAGGATCGACTTCGTGGTGGCCGGGTCCAGACCCGACGTCGCCTCGTCGGACAGCAGATTCGACGGCCCCAGCGCCAGGGCGCGGGCAATGCCGACACGCTGCTTCTGCCCGCCGGAGAGCTGAGCGGGAAAGAACTCGCGGCGATCGCTCAAGCCCACCCGGTCCAGCAGCTCTGTGACCCGCGTGTCGACCGAGCCGTCGGTGGCGTGCAGGTATTGCAGGGGCAGCGCGATGTTCTGCGCCACGGTGCGGCGCCGCAGCAGCGGCGCGGTCTGGAAGATCACCCCGACACTGCGCCGTGCGTTCACCAACTCGTCGGCGTCGAGGCGGGAAAAGTCCTTCCCGTCGACCCGGACGGTGCCGTTGGTGGGACGCTCCAGGAAACTGACACACCGCGACAACGTGCTCTTGCCGGCGCCACTGGGCCCGACCACGGCCAGGATTTCTCCGCTCTCGACGGACAGGGAGATGTCGTCGAGGACGGTGCGGTCACCGAACCGTTTGGTCAGGTTTTCGATCTCGATCACGGGAATGCTCTCTTGGTCGAACGGCTTTCGGTCGCGCGGCGTCGCGCTCCGTTGTGTGGCAACACATATGGGTTGATCGCAGGTGGATCCGTCTTGCGGTGTGGTCGGGTTGTGGGGTTCGCCTGCGGACCACGGTCGAGGGACGTATCGAAGCTACGCATGCCGGCGGATCGGCGAAAGAGTAGTGATCGGGCTGATCCGAAGTGGCTCTGATCTGCTCAAAGTGTGTGCACGCGAGTATCTTTGTAACGTGTCATCTGAAAATCGTCATCCGAGGTTCGGCGTGTGGCAGCAGGCGAGGGCCGCATCATGAAGTTCCATTGGTACCTGCCGACCCATGGCGACACCACCACCATCGCGGACAATCGGGGTAGCGCCTCGGAGCGGGTGCAGTCGCATCTGCAGCCGACGCTGGAGAACCTGACCGCGTTGGTGCGCAGCGCCGAGGATCTGGGCTTCGAGGCGGCGCTGACCCCGACCGGCTCGCACTGCGAGGATTCCTGGCTGGCCACCGCCGCACTGGCGCAACACAGCCGCCGGCTCAAGTTCCTGGTGGCGTTCCGCCCTGGAGTGCTGTCGCCGACGCTGGCCTCCCAGCAGGTCAGTACCTATCAGCGATTCACCGGAAATCGGTTGGCGCTCAACATCGTCACCGGCGGTGACGATCTGGAGATGCGCCGCTACGGCGACGGCATCGACAAGGCCGCCCGGTACCGGCGCACCGCAGAGTTCCTCACGGTGGTGCGCGGCGCCTGGAGCAATCCGGAGTTCACCTTTCACGGCGAGTTCTACGACGTCGAGGCGGCCAGGATGGCGTACCCGGTGGACGCCCTGCCGACCATTTACTTCGGCGGTTCCTCACCGGAGGCCATCGAGGTGGCCGCCGAGCACGCCGACGTCTATCTCACCTGGGGTGAGCCGCCGGCGCAGGTCGCCGAGAAGATCGAGCGGGTGCGCGACGCCGCCGCACGACGCGGACGGGAGCTGAGGTTCGGTCTGCGATTGCACACGGTGGCGCGTCCCACCGAGGACCAGGCCTGGCGGCGTGCCGACGAGCTGATCGCCGGGCTGTCCGCCGATGAGGTGCGTCGCGCCCACGAGCGCTACCTGGCCAGCGGATCGGAAGGTCAGCGCCGGATGGCGGCGCTGACCACCGGCGAACTGGTCGGTGCCCGCCGTCTCGAAGTCCATTCCGGGCTGTGGGCCGGGCCGAGTCTGCTGCGCGATGGCGCAGGCACCGCGGCGATCGGGAGCTATCGGCAAGTGGCCGACGTGTTCGCCGAATACGCCCGCCTCGGCATCAGTGAGTTCGTGTTGTCGGGCTACCCGCAGGCCGACGAGATCCGCCACGTCGGCGAGGGGGTGCTGCCGCTGGTGCGGGCGGGCATCCCGGTCGGCTGACTCAGCTCCAGGAGAACTCGGCGCGCAACCGGGTCGCGATGATCTCGAAACGATCCTTGTCGAGGATGGCGCCCTCCCGGCGGATGCCGTCCTCGGGCACGTCGAGCACCCGGTCCAGCCGCACCCAGGAGGGCCGGCCGTCGTAGTCCCAGCTGCCCGTCCCGATCCCGACCCAGCCGTCGTCACCGGCGTGGTGGTCCTGGCTGGACAGCATGAGTCCGAGCAGGGTGCGCTGATCGCGACCGACCACCAGCACCGGGCGGTCCTTGCCGCGGGTCGGATCGTCCTCGTAGACCACCCAGGTCCAGACGATCTCGCCCGGATCGGCCCGGCCGTCCAGGTCGGGGGAGTAGGAGATGCGCCGGGCCCGCTGTGCGGTGGGCACGCCGGTGCTGGTCACCGGTCGTCCACTGGTGAGGGCGACCGGTGACGGGTTGGCCTGGGCCGCCAGCGCCTCCATGCCGATCCGCAGACCCTGTTGAAGGACGCGTTCGGGGTTGGGCAGCTGGCGGATGAGCTTTGGGGCCTCGCTGAACACGAGTTTCTCCGCAAACCTCTGGAAGGCCTTCCACTGGGACGCCATAGCCGCCAAGCATAGCGAGGGCGCCGCATGCCCGATTGTGTCCAGCGGGCCCGCTGTCGATACCCTGGGACTACACGATCACGCCAGGACCAGGAGATTCCCATCAGCAGTTTCGCCGACAAGACGTTCACCGCGCCGGCGCAGATACGGAACTTCTGCATCATCGCTCATATCGACCACGGCAAGTCGACGCTGGCCGACCGCATGCTCGGCATCACCGGGGTGGTGGCCGACCGCGATATGCGGGCCCAGTACCTGGACCGCATGGATATCGAGCGCGAACGCGGCATCACCATCAAGGCGCAGAACGTCCGGCTGCCGTGGCAGGTCAACGGCGAAGACTTCGTCCTGCACCTGATCGACACCCCCGGCCACGTCGACTTCACCTACGAGGTGTCCCGGGCCTTGGAGGCCTGTGAGGGCGCAGTGCTGCTGGTCGACGCCGCCCAGGGCATCGAGGCGCAGACGCTGGCCAACCTCTACCTGGCCCTGGACCGGGAACTGACCATCATCCCGGTGCTCAACAAGATCGACCTGCCCGCCGCCGACCCGGACCGCTACGCCGGCGAAATCGCCCACATCATCGGCTGCGAACCCAGCGACGTGCTGCGGGTCTCCGGCAAGACCGGTGTGGGCGTGCGTGAGCTGCTCGACGAGGTCGTCCGTCTGGTCCCCGCCCCGGTCGGGAAGGACGACGCACCGGCGCGGGCGATGATCTTCGACTCGGTCTACGACATCTACCGCGGTGTGGTGACCTACGTCCGGGTGGTGGACGGCAAGCTTCATCCCCGCGAGAAGATCAAGATGATGTCCACCGGGGCGACCCACGAGCTGCTCGAGGTCGGCATCGTCTCCCCAGATCCGAAGGCCTCCGACGGGCTCGGCGTCGGCGAGGTCGGCTACCTCATCACCGGTGTGAAGGACGTCCGGCAGTCCAAGGTCGGCGACACCGTGACCTCGGCGCGGCACGGTGCCACCGAAGCGCTTGTCGGTTACCGCGAGCCGCGGCCGATGGTCTACTCGGGCCTGTACCCGGTGGACGGCTCGGACTATCCCGTGCTCCGCGAGGCCCTGGACAAGCTGCAGCTCAACGACGCGGCGCTGACCTACGAACCGGAGACCTCGGTGGCGCTCGGGTTCGGTTTCCGCTGCGGCTTCCTCGGTCTGCTGCACATGGAGATCACCCGGGAGCGCCTGGAGCGGGAGTTCAACCTCGATCTGATCTCCACCGCGCCCAACGTCGTCTACCGCGTGGTCAAGGAAGACAACACGGAGATGATCGTCACCAACCCGTCGGACTGGCCCGAGGGCAAGGTGCGGGCGGTCTACGAGCCGGTGGTGAAGACGACGGTCATCGCGCCCAGCGAGTTCATCGGCACCATCATGGAGCTGTGCCAGGCTCGCCGCGGCGAACTGGGCGGGATGGACTATCTGTCCCCGGAGCGCGTCGAACTGCGCTACACGATGCCGCTCGGCGAGATCATCTTCGATTTCTTCGACTCGCTGAAATCGCGCACCCGCGGTTACGCCAGCCTCGACTACGAGGAGGCCGGTGAGCAGGAGGCCGACCTGGTGAAGGTCGACATCCTGCTGCAGGGCGAGGCCGTCGATGCGTTCAGCGCCATCGTGCACAAGGACGGCGCGGCGGCCTACGGAAACAAGATGACCACCAAGCTCAAGGAGCTCATCCCGCGCCAGCAGTTCGAGGTGCCCATCCAGGCGGCCATCGGATCGAGAATCATTGCCCGCGAAAATATCCGGGCCATCCGTAAGGACGTGCTGTCCAAGTGCTACGGCGGTGACATCACCCGTAAGCGCAAGCTGCTGGAGAAGCAGAAAGAGGGCAAGAAGCGGATGAAGACGATCGGCCGGGTCGAGGTACCCCAGGAGGCGTTCGTCGCCGCGCTGTCGACCGATGCGGCAGGCGACAAAGCCAAGAAGTGACTCCGGGCCCGTCATCGGTCACAATGACGCGGTGAACAGTGCCGCAGGATTGCCGCGCGCGCGGTATGCCCGTCATGCCCTCATCGCCGTGTCGGTCGGATGCGCGCTGCTGACCGGGTGTTCGGCCACCGTCACCGGTCAGGCCGTCCGGGACCAGAACGCGGCGCCCGTCGACGCGCCGCCGTTGAAGGAAAGCCAGCTCGACGACGTCCTGCTGTCCATCGGCGACATCAACGACATCATGGGCTCGGACAGCATGGAGGTCACCGGTGAGCTCGACCAGATGGTCGACCACTCCAGCGATGTGTCCGAACCGGATTGCCTCGGTTCGATCTTCGGCGCCGAACAGCCGGTCTACGGGGACAGCGGGTACACCGCGGTCCGCGACCAGGTGTCGCGCGAACCCGACGAGGACAACGCGCACTGGGTGGAACAGACCGCGGTGCTCTACCCGTCGGCGGACAAGGCGCAGCGCTTCTTCGACGATGCGCAGTCCAGCTGGGACGCCTGCGCGGGGACGTCGATCGCCATCGACGACGGGATGGACAGCTACACCTGGCAGATCGAGGACCTGACGGCGACCGACACGGTGCTGACCCAGGTCACCACCCAGGATGACGCCGACGGCTGGGAATGCCAGCACGCGCTCTCCGCGGTCACCAATGTGATCGTCGAGGCCTGGGCCTGCAGCTACGGCGCGGGCGACGAGGCAGCCCAGATCGCGGCAAAGATGGTCGAGAACGCCGTCGAGTAGTGGGCGACGCCGACCGCACCCGCTGGGACGCGGCGTACGCCGCGCGGGCCGTCGCGTTGACACCCGCGCTGCCCCCGGTGTTCATCGGATACGAGGACCTGTTCCCGCGCCGCGGCACCGCACTGGAAATCGCCTGTGGCGCAGGCGGTGCCGCGGTGTGGCTGGCGCAACGCGGTCTGAACGTACACGCCGTCGATGTCTCGGGGATCGCCATCGGACAGGCTCGGGTGCTGGCCGAACAACACGGCGTCACAGTACGTTTCGACACTGTCGCTCTCGATGGCGGGCTACCACCCGGTGACCCGGCCGATCTGGTGTTGTGTCACAAGTTCCGCGCCCCCGACCTCTACGCGGATCTGTCCGCCCGGCTGAAGCCGGGCGGACTGTTGGCGATCTGTGTGCTCAGCGAGGTCGGCGCCTCGCCTGGGCGGTTCCGGGCTGCTGCCGGTGAACTGCGCTCGACGTTCGCCGGCCTTGATGAGCTGGCGGCGGGGGAGGGCGACGGGCAGGCCTGGTTGATTGCCCGTCGCCGCTGACCGCGAGCTGTCGGTACGGAAAAACGTGTCATACCGGCGTGGCATACTCGAACACATGTTCGAAGATCGGGGTGCTACTGCTCACCTCGATGCTGCGCGCGATCAGCTGCGCGCCGAGCGGATGGCCGTTGCGCTCAAGGTGATCGAGGCCGGCCGGTTCGCGCTGGCCAGGATGGCCGAACTGGGGCACGCGTTCGAGGACCTCATCGTCGATGACTGGGAACTGGCCGCCGCCGAACTGGGTGCCGAACTCGGGATCAGCCGCGGCCGGGCCTGCACCCTGATCACCCAGGGCCGCGACCTGCTCACCCGGCTGCCGGCGTTCACCGACATCTTGGCCACCGGCACCGTGGACCTTCGCGTCCTGCGCGTCATCCTGCACCGCACCGCCCTGATCACCGATCCCGACGTCCTGTCGGTCCTCGACACGCAGCTGGCCGCGGCGGCACCGGCATGGAACGCGCGCTCGGATGAACGCATCACCGAACTGGTGGACTGGATGATCATCGAGGTGGACCCCGAGGCCGTACGCCGGGCACGGCAGGCGCGCCGGCAGCGTGGGATCACTGTCGAACCCGTCGGGGACGGGATGGTCGAGATCCACGGGCGCGTCGATGCCGCCAAGGGCGCGGTCTTCGACCAGCGCCTCGATGAACTGGCCCGCACCACCTGCCCCGATGACCCCCGCACCTTCGATGAGCGCCGTGCCGATGCCATCGACCTGCCGGCCCTGGGTGCGACCGCGTTGCCGTGCGAGTGCGGCAAGGACACCTGCGCGGCCGCCGGTACCGAAGCACCCGCCGGCCATATCGTCCTTCACCTGCATGGTGACCGTGACACTGTCGAGGGCCGCTCGGATCGTCCGGCCCTGCTGCCCGGGTATGGGCCGATTCCGGCCGAGCAGGTCCGCAGGATGGCCCCGCGGGCCGAGGTCCGGCCCGTGCCGGCGGCGGCCGATCTGGGAACCGAACGCGGCTACCAGCCATCGCGCACGCTCGCCGAGTTCATCGCCTGCCGTGATCTGACGTGCCGCTGGCCCGGCTGCAACGTCCCGGTTGCCCGCTGCGATATCGACCACACCACGCCGTGGCCCTACGGCCCGACCCATCCGTCCAACACGAAGCTGTATTGCCGGATCCATCACTTGATCAAGACTTTTCACTGCGGCCCGCAGGGTTGGCGCGATCAGCAACACCCGGACGGCACCATCACGATCACTGCACCCAACGGCCGGACGTACACCACTACACCCGATGGCGCCCTGTACTTCCCACAGTTCGCGGTGCGCACGGCTGAACTGGGGCCGATCACGATGCCGCCGCCGAGCCGACATCGCGAACTCGCCGCACCCAAGCGCTCCCGCACCCGGGCACAGAACCTCGCCTACCGAATAGCCCACGAACGAGCGCTCAACCGTGCGGACTACGAGGCCAACCCACCGCCCTTCTAGGTGCGAACCGTCAGGCCGGCGCGTTCGCGGGCTGGAAGACGCCGGTGCTGTCGGCCTCCTCCTCGGCGCGGATGACGTGCACCACCGCGTTGATCAGTGCCAGGTGGGTGAACGCCTGCGGGAAGTTACCCAGGTGGCGTCCGGTGCGCGGCTCGATCTCCTCGGCGTAGAGGTGCAGTGGGCTGGCGAAGGACAGCAGCCGCTCGCACAACCGCTTGGCGCGGCTGACCTCGCCGATCTCGACCAGCGCCGACACCAACCAGAACGAACAGATGGTGAAGGTGCCTTCCTCGCCAGACAGGCCGTCGTCGGTTTCCTCGGTGCGGTAGCGCAGCACCAGTCCGTCCTCGGTGAGTTCCTCGGCGATGGCCAGCACGGTGGCCCGGATGCGCGGATCGTCCGACGGCAGGAACCGGGTGAGCACCGCGAGCAGCAGCGACGCGTCGAGCGCATCGTCGCCGTAGCGCTGGGTGAGCACACCGCGGGAGTCCACACCGTGGGCCAGGATGTCGGCCTGGATCTCCTCGGCGATCGTGCTCCACTGCTGGGCGTAGCTCTTCTCGCCCTGCAGCTCGGCCAGTTTGGCTCCGCGATCCAGTGCCACCCAGCACATGATCTTGCTGGAGGTGAAGTGCTGCGGCTCGCCGCGAACCTCCCAGATGCCGCGGTCGGGTTCGCGCCAGTGCTTGATGGCCTCCTCGACCTGATTCTTCAGGATCGGCCACAACGCCTCGGGCATCTGCTCACGCGACTTGGCGTGCAGGTACACCGAATCCAGCATGGTGCCCCAGATATCGTGCTGCATCTGGTTGTACGCGCCGTTGCCGATGCGCACCGGCCGGGAGTTGTCATAGCCGGACAGGTGGTGCAGTTCCTCCTCGACCAGGCTGCGTTCCCCACCCACGCCGTACATCACCTGTAACGGGTGCCGTTCGCCGTTGGTGGCCCCGGATACGTCGGCGATGAAGGAGAAGAAGTCGTCCGCCTCGCGGTCCAGTCCGAGGGTGTACAGACCCCACAACGCGAAGGTGGAATCCCGTATCCACGAATAGCGGTAGTCCCAGTTGCGTTCTCCCTGAGGAGTTTCCGGCAACGACGTGCTGCTGGCCGCCAGCAGCGCGCCGGTCGGCGAGTACACCAGACCCTTCAGCGTCAGCGCGCTGCGTTGCAGGTACGCCCGCCACGGATGGTCGGGGAAGTCACCGATGTTGATCCACTGCCGCCACGACTCACTGGTCTTCCACATCTTGTCGGCGGCTTCTTCGAAATTCTGCGGCGCAGGGTGTTTGGACCAGCTGAGCGCCACGAACACCTTGTCACCCTCGGTGAGCCGGGTGCGCGCGCGGGCCTCGTGGCCTTCCAGGCCGATGCGCAGGTTGGTGGTCAGACGCAGCGTCGGGTTGGCCTCGGGATCCTTCCGGGCGCGGGCGATCGCCTCACCGTAGGCCGAGGAGGAGTATTCCCAGGTCGCCGGACTGCGGCCGTAGTCGAAGTTCGGCTCGCAGCTCATCACCAGCTCGACGGTGCCGCTGACGCAGCGCACGGTGCGCAGCAGGATGTGCTCGGCGTCCCAGTCGGTGGGGGTGCGGCGGTGGGTCCGCGAGCGGGTCTCGGTGTCGTGCCAGGGGCCCATTACCAGGGCGTCCCGCACGATGATCCAGCCGGTATGGGTCTGCCAGGTGGTTTCCATGATGAGGCTGCCGGGCAGGTAGCGCCGCGCCGAGGGCACCGAGACGCCGTACGGGCTCAGCTTGAAGTGACCGGCGCCACGGTCCAGGATGGCGCCGAACACACTGGGCGAATCCGGCCGCGGCACGCACAGCCACTCCACGGCCCCCGCCGAGGACACCAGGCAGGTGCTCTCGCAGTCGGACAGGAACGCGTAATCCGCGATGGGCGGGAACGGGTTTCGCAGGGCTCCGGACGGGGCGTAGGCGATGGGAGCCGATGCCGTGAACGGTGTCGGCGTCGGATCGTGCTCGGTATGTTCCAGAACCATGTCGCCCATCATGAGTGCAGAAACCGCCGCCGTCTAGTCGCGGGGAACCGGGTGTCAGCGCCGGGCGAAGGCGGGTATGTGCTCGGGTAGCGGCCCGATCGCCACGCCGTAACCGATGATCCTGCGCAACAGCGCAACCCGGCCGACCAGTCGGACGGCGGCCGGCGCCCGTGCGGGGGCGCCCTCGGACACCGCGACCGCGATGACCCGGTTGTGAACGGTCTTCTGCACGCCCTGGACCAGCACCGTGGGTAGCCAGCGGCGGGCCTGTACGCGCCGCAGTCGGCGCGTCGGCACCTCACCGGCACACAACGGGGCGGCGAGCAGCCGCGCGGCCGCCACCGCGTCGGCCACCGCCAGGTTGATGCCGACGCCGCCCACCGGGGACATCGCATGGGCCGCGTCACCGATGAACAACACTCCGTCGGCGTACCAGCGCCTCAACCGATTCAACTGCACATCAAGCAATTTGACCTCGTCGAAGGATCCCACCGAGCCGACCCGGTCGGCGATCCACGGTACGACCGCGGTGACCCGCCGGTGCAGCGACTCGATGCCCTCGGAGCGCAGTCGCTGATCCGACCCCTTCGGGATGACGAACGCGCACTGGTAGTAGTCGCCACGGTCGATCATGGCCACCACGTGACCGGCGCCCATCGCCCCGGCAAGGCCTGCGGGGTCGTTCTCGGTGCGCGGCACCCGGAACCACCAGACATCCATCGGTGCGCCAAAGCTTCTGGGCACCAACCCCATTGCCGATCTCAACGTCGATCCCCGGCCATCACAGGCCACCGTCAACGGGGCGTGGATCTCGCGTTCGGCGCCATGCTCATCGCGGTAGCGCACACCGCGCACCCGCCCCGAGCGCAGCACCGGACCGAGCACCTCGCTGTTGCGCAACAGGGTGAACGTCGACTCCTGCTCGGCCGCGTCGGCGAGCAGTTCGAGAAAATCCCACTGTGGCACCAGGGCGATGTGCTGATGTGCGCCGGGCAGGTGGCGCAGATCCACCTCGACCGGCACTCCCTGCACCGACAGGCGCAGCGATTCGATGAGCCGGTGCGGTAGCGCGGCGAAGAGTTCGCCGAGCCCGAGTTCGTCGAGCAGGCGCAGAGTGCTGGCATGCACGGTGTCCCCACGGAAATCGCGCAGGAAGTCGGCGTGCTTCTCCAACACGGTGACATTCACGCCGGCCCTGGCCAGCAGCAGGCCCAGCATCATCCCGGCCGGTCCGCCGCCGACGATCACACATCCGGTGGGCATGACTCCATGGTGGCACCGAACCCGGCCGCACTACTGTAGAACTCATGGGTGGATTCCTGAGCTGGTGGGACGGCGTCGAGCTGTGGCTGTCCGGGCTCGGTTTCGTTGCCCAAACCGCCATTGTGATGCCGGTCGTGCTGCTGTTGGCCTATGGGATCGCCGTCGTTCTGGACGGCGCGCTCGGCAACGGCATCCGGCTGCTGCGCCGCGCATCGCACCAGGATGAGGAGCCCTTGTGAACCAGATGCCGCGGTCGCGGGTGACGCTGGCGCTGGTCGCTTTACTGGTGCTGGTGATCGTGATGTGGCTGTTGACCCGCTGACGTTGCCCTCATCAGGCAGTCTGCGTCAGTTCTGATACTCTTCCGGCCATGCGCGCAGCGACCGGCAACAAGAGCGGCCACATCTTGGCCCTCATTGCCGTGGGTTTTTCCGCTGTTGCTGATGTCTGTTGTTGTCGCTGACACCACACCCGTCTGCGGTTTGGCGTTGGTAGCGGCATGTGAACGCGTCGCGCACTGATCCATCACCTTTCCGTGTGTACGGCAGCCCCTGCCCCGTATCCCGCCCCTGGAAAGGTCCTCAATGAACAACATCCTCACCACTACCAAACGTTGGAGCGCGCTCACCGCGTTCGCGCTGTCCACCACGCTCGTCGCGGCGTGCGGCGGCGGTGCCAGCGATGTCGCCGGCGAGGGGAACACCGCGGCGGCCGACACCACGCTGACTCTGGTGGCGTTCGCGGTGCCGGAGCCGGGTTGGTCGAAGATCGCCCCGGCGTTCGCGGGCACCGAGGAGGGCCAGGGGGTCGGTGTCACGGCCTCCTACGGCGCCTCCGGGGACCAGTCCCGCGGTGTCGAATCCGGAAAGCCGGCCGATGTCGTCAACTTCTCCGTCGAGCCCGATATCACCCGGCTGGTGAAGGCCGGACTGGTCGACGAGGACTGGAATTCCGGTGCCCAGAAGGGTTTGCCGTTCGGGTCCGTGGTGACCTTCGCCGTGCGAGAGGGAAACCCGAAGAACATCCGCGACTGGGACGATCTGCTCAAGCCGGGTATCGAGGTCATCACGCCCAGCCCGTTGAGCTCGGGTGCGGCGAAGTGGAACCTGCTGGCCCCGTACGCGGCCAAGAGCAACGGCGGCCAGGACCATGCCGCCGGCATCGCCTACGTCCAGGAATTGGTCAGCCAGCACGTCAAGCTGCGCCCGGGCTCGGGTCGTGAGGCCACCGATGTGTTCCGCCAGGGCACCGGCGATGTGCTGCTCGCCTACGAGAACGAGGCACTGCACTACAACCTGGAGCACGTGAACCCGCCGCAGACCTTCAAGATCGAGAACCCGGTCGCTGTGGTCAACACCAGCAAGCACCTGGACAAGGCCACCGAGTTCGTGAACTTCCAATACACGCCCGAGGCGCAGAAGGTGTGGGCCGAGGCCGGTTTCCGGCCGTCCGACCCGGCGGTTGCCGCGGAGTTCGCGGACAAGTTCCCGGCCCCGGAGAAGCTGTGGAGCATCACCGATCTCGGTGGCTGGTCCGAGGTCGATCCGCAGCTGTTCGACAAGGACAACGGTGAGATCACCAAGATCTACAAGCAGGCCACCGGGTGACGACCCAGACCAATCCTGAGGCGAGTCGCCCGGAGCTTTCTTCTGGCGACCCGCCTGCGGTGGGGCGGCTGCCGCGTCGCGCCAGCGGCGCCCCCTTGCAGGTTGGGGTGGCGGTGTTGTGGTTGTCGCTGATCGTGCTGCTGCCGCTGGCGGCGATCCTGTGGACCTCGGCCGAGGGTGGTTGGGGCGCGTTCTGGTCGGCGGTCACCTCGCCGTCGGCGCTGGCCTCGTTCCGGGTGACGCTGACCATCTCGATCGGCGTGACGCTGGTCAACGTCGTGTTCGGGCTGCTGATCGCCTGGGTTCTGGTCCGCGACGACTTCCCGCTCAAGCGCGTGGTGGACGCCATCATCGATCTCCCGTTCGCGCTGCCGACCATCGTGGCCAGCCTGGTACTGCTGTCCCTGTACGGGCCCGGTAGCCCGGTGGGGATCCACATCCAGCACACCGCGTGGGGCGTGGCACTGGCGCTGGCCTTCGTGACGCTGCCGTTCGTCGTCCGCGCCGTGCAGCCTGTTCTGCTGGAACTCGATCGCGAGGTCGAGGAGGCCGCGGCCTCGCTGGGTGCCAACAGCACGACGATCTTCCTCAAGGTCATCCTGCCCGCGCTGGCGCCGTCGCTGCTGTCGGGGGCCGGCTTGGCGTTCTCCCGGGCCATCGGCGAATTCGGATCCATCGTGCTGATCGGCGGCGCCATTCCCGGCGAGACCGAGGTGTCCTCGCAGTGGATCCGGACACTCATCGAGAACGATGACCGGGTGGGCGCGGCGGCGATCTCGATTGTGCTGCTGCTGATCTCGTTCGTCGTGTTGTTCGTGCTGCGCTACTTCGGTGCGCGGGCGGCCAAACGGGAGGAGTCGGCCCGATGACGCTGTCCCGGTCCACCCGGCGGATCCTGCGGGTCATCGCGCTGCTGTACGTCTTTGCGCTGCTGGTGGTGCCGTTGGGGGCCATTCTGTGGCGCGCGCTCGCACCCGGCCTGGGGGAGTTCTTCGCCTCCATTTCCACACCCGCCGCGCAGTCCGCCCTGCAGTTGTCGCTGCTGGTGGTGGCGATCGTGGTGCCGCTGAACGTGATCTTCGGTGTCCCGACGGCCATCGTGCTGGCCCGGCGCAAGTTCCGCGGCAAGAATGCGCTGCAGGCGGCGATCGATCTGCCGTTCGCGGTGTCCCCCGTGGTCATCGGCGTGGCGCTCATCGTGCTGTGGGGAAGCGCCGGCCTATTCGGGTTCGTGGAGAACAGCTGGGGATTCAAGATCATCTTCGGCTTCCCTGGCATCGTGCTGGCCAGCCTGTTCGTCACCATCCCGTTCGTCATCCGGGAGGTCGAACCGGTGCTGCACGAGGTCGGCACCGACCAGGAGGAAGCCGCGTCCACCCTGGGCGCCAACTGGTGGCAGACCTTCTGGCGGATCACCTTGCCGTCGATCCGGTGGGGCCTCACCTATGGTGTGGTGCTCACCGTGGCCCGCACCCTCGGCGAATTCGGTGCGGTACTGATGGTGTCGTCCAATCTGCCCGGCCAATCGCAGACGCTGACCCTGCTGGTGCATGACCGCTACACCCTGGGCAACCCGTACGGCGCGTACACCATCTCGGTGGTGCTGATGGCGGTAGCGCTCATTGTGCTGGTGGCCCAGATCGTGTTTGACGCCCAGCGTTCGCGTGTCAAGACTGAAGACTGAAGGAGACCACCCGATGAGCGATATCGCCATTTCGGTGCAGGGCGCGAACAAGCGTTACGGTGACTTCGCGGCGCTGGACAATATCGATTTCGTGGTGCCCAAGGGCTCGCTGACCGCGTTGCTGGGGCCCAGCGGATCGGGCAAGTCGACGCTGCTGCGTGCGATCGCCGGTCTCGATCAGCCCGATACCGGGACGATCACCATCAACGACCGCGATGTGACGGGGGTGCCGGCGCAGAAGCGCGGTATCGGCTTCGTCTTCCAGCACTACGCCGCGTTCAAGCACCTCACGGTGCGCGACAACGTCGCCTTCGGCCTGTCGATCCGCAAGAGGCCCAAGCACGAGATCAAGGAGAAGGTCGACAACCTGCTCGAGGTGGTCGGTCTGGCGGGCTTCCAGACCCGGTATCCGGCGCAGTTGTCGGGCGGGCAGCGACAGCGCATGGCCTTGGCCCGTGCCCTGGCCGTCGACCCCGAGGTGCTGCTGCTTGACGAGCCGTTCGGCGCGCTGGACGCCAAGGTCCGGGAGGATCTGCGGGCCTGGCTGCGCCGGCTGCACGACGAGGTCCACGTCACCACGGTGCTGGTCACCCACGATCAGGCCGAGGCGCTCGACGTCGCCGACCGGATCGCCGTGCTCAACAAGGGCCGGATCGAACAGGTGGGCTCACCGACCGAGGTGTACGACGCACCGGCGAATCCGTTCGTCATGTCCTTCCTGGGCACGGTGTCACTGCTCAACGGAATCCTGGTGCGCCCGCACGATATCCGGGTCGGCCGCAATCCCGACATGGCCATCGCCGCCGGTGACGGGACCGCCGAGTCGACCGGGGTCACCAGGGCCACCATCGACCGGATCGTCACCCTGGGTTTCGAGGTGCGCGTCGAACTGATCAGCGCGGTCAACGGCACGCCGTTCACCGCGCAGATCACCCGTGGTGACGCCGAGGCCCTGGGGCTACGTGCCGGGGACACCGTGTACGTGCGGGCCACCCGGGTGCCCGCCATCGCCGGTGAATTGCCGAGCGCCGAGGCGCTCACCTAGCAGGGTGCCACCCGCTCGGCCCACGGCAACGCCACCTCGAGCTGGGCGGCCAGCCGGATCAGCAGGGCCTCCCCGGCCAGTGGCGCCACGAACTGGACGCCGAGGGGAAGGCCGTCCGCGGTCCAGTGCAGCGGCAGGCTGATCGCCGGGCGCCCGGTGAGGTTGGCCAGCTGGGTGTAGGGCACCCAGCCGAGGTTCTTGTCGACCATATCGTCGACGATCTTGGTGTAGCGCAACAGTTTTGCGGTGCGTGTCTTGAGTAGCAGGTCGGCACCGCGCGCCAGTGCGGCGGGCAGGTCGAACTCGCCGATCCGGGGCGGCGGGCTGGCCAGGGTGGGTGTGAGCAGCAGGTCGTAGCTCTCGAAGTAGGTGCTCAGCCTGCGGGTGTGTTCATGGCGGCGCTGCACCGCGTCGACGTAGGCGACGCTGCCGGTCGCCCGGCCGAGGGCGGCCATGATGAGGGTGTCGCGCTCGAAGGCGTCATCGCCGGCACCGGTCAACCGTTTTGCCTCGTCGACCTCCCACGCCAGGTAGACGAACCAGGTGAGCAGGAAGTCGCGCGCCAGCTCGGCATCGTCGAAGGGTGCGGTGGGCAGTTCCTCGACGTGGTGCCCGAGATCGGTCAGCACCCGGATTGCCGTCTCCACCGCGGCGTAGGCCTCGCGGTGGGGTTGCGGTGTGATCGCCGAGGGCACCCGGACACCGATGCGCAGGGTGCCGGGATCCTGTCCGACCGCCGACGCATAGGACGACTCGGCCAGAGCCGGTGAATAGGGTCCGAATGGTTCACCGCCGGCGATGACGTCGAACATCGCGGCGGTGTCCCGGACGGTTCGCGAGACCACGCCCTGCACGGCCGAACCATGCATCGACTCGGCGTTGGTCGGACCCATCGGGGTGAGACCACGCCCTGGTTTGAGGCCCACCAGCCCGCAGCAGGCGGCCGGGATGCGGATCGACCCGCCACCGTCGTTGGCGCCCGCGCAGGGCACGATCCCGGCCGCGACGGCGGCCGCCGAACCGCCGGAGGAGCCCCCCGGGGTGTGAGCCAGGTTCCACGGGTTGCGCGCGGGACCCCACAGCTCCGGTTCGGAGACCCCCTTGGCGCCGAACTCGGGCAGGTTGGTCTTGCCGAAGATCACCAGCCCGGCATCGAGCCAGCGCGCCACGATCGTGGAGTGCTCGGCGGCCGGCAGGTGCCGCAACGACCGGGAGCCCGCGGAGCTGGGCAGCCCCGCGTAGTCCTGGGCGAGATCCTTGATCAGGAACGGCACTCCGGCGAACGGCCCGGTCAGCTCATCCGACGGCGTGGCGGGCACATCGCGCACGATGGCGTTGATCTTCGGATTCACCGCCGCGGCGCGTTCGGAGGCCAGCGTGAGCAGCTCGGTGGCCTGTATCTGCTTGTCGGCGACCAGCTTCGCCAGACCGGTCGCGTCATGACTGCGGTACTCGTCGAACCTCATGGCGTCAGACTAGGTGAGCCGCCCGTCAGTGACGTGTGCTTGCACGTTCCGGCTCGGATGTGGCCGGTGTCGCATCGATCCACCCCGGTGGCTGGAGCAGGTAGCCGGCCCGCGCCCGCCAGCTCGTGGCGCGCCACACGTCGCGGACCATCAGCGCGAACTCGTGGAAGTTCACCTTGATCGGGTTGTAGGTGTCGATGTTGTGGGTGAGACCGTAGCGGACCTGCTCGACCTCGTCGGCGTAGCTGTTGAACAGCCGGTCCCAGAGGATCAGGATGCCCCCGTAGTTCTTGTCCAGGTAGGGGTTGTTGGAGCCGTGGTGCACGCGGTGGTGCGATGGCGTGTTGAAGACGAATTCGATTGCCGGGTGCAGCTTTCCGATGCGTTCGGTGTGTAGCGGGTACTGGAACAGCAGGATGATCGCCTGGGAGAGGAAGATCACCCAGACCGGCACGCCGACCACGGCCAGCGGGATGTAGACCACCGATGTCAGGAAGCGCCCCGGAATCAGCCACGGCAGCCGCACCGCGGTGGACATGTTGAAGTGCTGACTGGAGTGGTGCACGCTGTGCGCCGCCCAGAACAGCCGCACCCGGTGCTGCATCCGGTGCTGGGCGTAGTAGCCGAGATCGGCCCCGACGATGGCCAGCACCCACACCCACCAGTCCGATGCCGACAGCGAAATCGGGGCGAGCATCGCGGCGAGCAGCACGATGGGCAACTGGATGAAATCCTCGACCAGGTTGGCGAACCGGCCCAGCCCGTAGACTCCCAGGCTGGCGAAGGTGTCGCGGGCCGAGAAGCCCACGCGCCGAGGGCTTTCCGTGGATCCTCCGGTCCGGCGGTCGCGGCGGCGCTCCAGATAGTCGCCCAGAAACTCGATGCCGAGCAGCACCAGGAACGCCGGGATCGCGTACAGGCCGATATTGCCGATCCACTCCATGTCAGGGTGCCTCTTCCGCTTTGCGGGGCATGCCGGCGATCTGCCAGCGCAGCGCCTGGCCGAACATCTCCTCGGTGACCCGCTCGGGTTCGATGCGGCGCTGCCGGATCAGTCCGCCGAACAGAGCGAGTGTGGTGGTGGCGAAGTCGTCGATGTTGATCGCCCCGACATCGACCCCGTGGCGGTCCAGCATGTCGGTGAGGATGCCGCGCACCGATTCCAGGGTCTTCGCCGAGGAGGCCGCCTCGATCCGCATGAGTTCGGGATTGCGGACCGCGTGCAGCCAGAACTCGGTACGCAGCACGGCGACGTCGATCTCCTTGTCCGCCATGGCGATCAGCATCGCGCCCAGCGCGCGCAGGGGATCGCCGGCCGCGGCCTTCGCCTCCCGGATGGCATGGGCCACCTCGCTCATCCGGTCGACGGCCCGATCGGTCATCAGCGCTTCGAAGAGCTGTTCCTTGTTGCTGAAGTTCGAGTACACCGCGCCGACGGAATAGCCCGCCGACTCGGCGATCTCCTCGACCGACGCGGCGGTGTACCCGCGGTGCGCGAACACCTGCGCCGCCGCTTCGAGGAGGCGTCGCCTGGTCTGCTCTTTGCTCTCGGCGCGGGTGAGGCGGCGCGGTCTCTCATCGGACGACATATTCAGATAGTAACGACTATTTGAATCGCGCGCACTATCCCAGTGTGGATGGTCGGATTCGCGGGGTGGGAGCTGTGCGGCCGACCGGGGGAGTAAAGGACCTGCTCAGAGTTCAATTGAGCGTGATCGAATCATCGATGACGGCGATGCTCTTCGCATCGAGTGGCCGCGTGGCCGGGCCCTTGGCCACGGTGCCGTCGAGGTTGAAGCCGCTGCCATGGCACGGACAGTTGATCACTGCGCCGACCACCTCGGACACCGAGCATCCGGCGTGGGTGCAGACCGACGAGAAGCAGTTGAACTTTCCCGGCGAAGGCTGGGTGAGCACGACAGCGCGGTCCCCGGTTCCGACGATCACGCCGGAGCCGACCGGTACCTCGGACGTTCTGGCGATGGCCGCAGCGGGCACCTGTGTGGTGTTCTCGGGTGCCGGTTTCTGGGGTTCCGGTTCGGGAGCGGGCGGCTTGCCGTAGGTGGCGCAGCCCGCGACCGTAGACGCGGCAAACGTGACTCCGGTGCAGACCAGGGCTTGGCGGCGGGAGACTGACATGGGGAACCTGCTTTCAGAACGTCAGGCCGGTGGTGTCGAAGAACCACAGCGCAGAGGTGAGCCAGACATAGACGAGAACGAAGAACAACAGACCGCCGACGATCGGAATCACCCAAGGCCGAAGACCTTTGCGGGTGAGCAGCATCATCTTCGTGACGAACACGCCGTAGAAGAAGCAACCGAACAGCGAGTGGAAGAACACCCGGGAATCCCCGGACTGGAAGCCGAGCGCGTACAGGCAGTGCACCGCCACAGGAACGCTGGCCAGGACGGCGAACCGACCGGACCACACGTGCGCCGAGGCGATCCACGACGGCAACCGGTCGCCGGGGATCAACCGGTACATGATGAACGCGGACATCAGCTGAAAGACCGCCAACGTGAGCGCAAGCGTCGCAAGCCAGGCTTTGGCAGCGGTGCCGCCGGAGAACCCGGCCACGTTCACCGAAAAGAACTGTGGATCATGCACTTTGCCGAACACGCCGAGGGCGACAGCCGCAGCCGCGCCCACCAGGACGGGTATCAGGACAACGACCGCTCCGGTACCGGAGATGACCGGTATCGGACTGGTCGGAGTTGAGTCTGCGCGGTCGGCGGACTCAGAAAACATCGGTGTCTCCCGGCGCTGCCGCGAAATCCCAGTGCTTTTCCGCGATCGTCAGCTTCCCGACGATGGTGTTCCCGACGTGGCGACCCTCCAGTCGGGCGGTCTTGTCGGCGCTGCTCAGATTCAGCAGTCCGCCCGCGGAACTGCCCGACAGCCAGGTTTCGATGCCGTAGTTGTCGCAGGCGTACGCCCTGGCGGTCTCACCGGTAACGCTGATCTGCAGGCCGAGGATGCCGGTCTTGACAGGGATGTCGGTCACGAAGTCTTCGCGCGTGCCGAAGGGGGCAGCAGCCGGTTCACCCGGCGCGGTCGACGGCGGTGGCACCGCCGCCGGCGCGGTGGCCACCGCGGGCTGCGGCGGTGCGGCGAGTCGCGGCTGCTGCGCGACGTTGGCGAAAAATACCCCGGTGCCCAGTGCGGCAACCGCAGCGAGGGTCACGATGGGTCCTTTGATCAACATGGCGACAAGCATGCTCGCGGGCCCGGGCCACCGCATGAAGAAAGTGTGGAGATCGCCTGGAGATGTGGCGCAGTGGAAGTCGGCGCCGACCGGTCAGGCGGCGACGGACAGCGCCAGGGCTGCGTCGAAACGGTCCAGCACGGTCTCGGCCACCAGGCGGTGCGCTCCGAGCGGAGACGCCATCGGAATGCCTTGAGCCGCAGCAAAATCGGCGACCCTGTCGGTGATCCTGCCGTGCGCGAGGAACCACGGCGCGATGACGATCCGTTCGGCGCCGCGGCGCCGCAGGCGGTGCGCGGCGGCCGGCAGTGACGGTGTCGGTCCGGTGGCGAACGCGGTGGTCGTACCGATCCACCGGGTGCCGATCGCGACCGCGGAGGCCACCGTCGAGGTACGCGTGTTGGCCTCCGAGCGGGACGACCCGACCGCGGTCACGATCACACCGACATCCGAATCCTCGGCGGAGACCCCGGCTTCGGCGATCCGGCGGCGCAGCACCGCGAGCAGCTGATCGTCCTCGCCGAGCACCTGCGCCTGCCGTGCGCGCACACCACTGTCGGCGATCATCGCCGGGATATCGGTGCGCGCATGGAAGGCGTTGGCCAGCAGCAGGGGAGTGACGACCGCGCGGTCACCGACCTCGCGCAGCACGTCGACCAGGTTGGGCGCAGTCTGCTCGCAGAACGCGGGCACCACCTCGATGTCCCGCCGCAATCTGCGGATCGTCTCGGCCACCGCATAGGTGGTCTCCGCGGAGCGTGGGTCGGCGCTACCGTGCGCGGTCAGCACCAGAACCGGTGGGTTCACCACCGCCGAACTCATGACGCGTGCAGTCCGCATTCCGTCTTCGCCTGCCCGGCCCAGCGGCCGCTGCGCGGATCGGCGCCCTCGACCGGCTTGCTGGTGCACGGCGCGCACCCGATCGAGGGATATCCCTCATAGACCAGCGGATTGACCAGGATGCCGTTGGCGTCAATATATGCCTGCATGTCCTCGTCGGTCCACGCGGCGATCGGATTGATCTTCACCAGGCCGAATGCCGCGTCCCAGCTGATCAGCGGCGCATTCGCGCGGGTCGGCGCCTCGACTCGGCGGATACCGGTCACCCACGCCGAATATCCGCGCAGCGACTTGCCCAGCGGCTCGACCTTGCGCATCCGGCAGCAGGCCGCGGCGTCACGGGCGAAGAGATCCTTGCCGTGCAGCTCGTCCTGGCGGGCCACGGTGTTCTCGGGGGAGACATTCACCACATGCACGCCGTAAACGGCCTCGACGGCGTCGCGGGTGCCGATCGTCTCGGCGAAGTGGTAGCCGGTGTCCAGGAACAGCACGTCCACGCCGGGACGTACCTTGGCGGCCATCTCGACGAGCACGCCGTCCTGCATGTTCGACGCCACGATGTAGTTGCCGCCGAAGTTCTCGTCGGTCCAGCGCAGGAGTTCCTCGGGACCGGCATCGGCCAGTTCGGCCGCGCCGCGCTCCGCCAACTGCTGCAATTCGCTTTCTGAACGTGTCACCGCTGTCACACCATCACCTCAAGTCCGCTTCGTCGGCGCGTACCGCCCACTCAGCGAAACGCTCGCCGGCCTCGCGTTGTTTCACGAAGTTGCGAACAACTCGCTCGATGTAGTCGCCGAGCTCACTGGAGAGCACCTTGTGCTGGCGCAGTTTGCGGCCGAAACCGCTGTCCAGGCCCAGGCTGCCGCCCAGGTGGACCTGGAAACCCTCCTCGGGGCCGTCGCCCTCGTCGATCATCTGCCCCTTGAAGCCGATATCGGCGACCTGGATGCGCGCGCACGAGTTGGGGCAGCCGTTGATGTTGATCGTCACCGGCACGTCGAGCTGGGCGTTGATGTCTTCGAGCCGCTTCTCCAGCTCGGGCACCAGCACCTGCGAGCGGCTGCGGGTCTCGGCGAAGCTCAACTTGCAGAACTCGATGCCCGTGCAGGCCATCAGATTGCGTCGCCAGTGCGACGGGGCCGACGGCAGGCCCAGGGCGTCCAGGCCGGCCCGCAGCTCGGCCAGGTTCTCGTCGGGGACGTCCAGGACGATCAGCTTCTGATACGGCGTGAAGCGCACCCGGTGGGAGCCGGCGGCCTCGGCCAGGTCGGCGACCTTGGTCAGGATGGTGCCCGAGACGCGGCCCGCGATGGGCGCGACGCCGACGGCGTTCAGCCCGTTCTTGAGCTTCGTCACGCCG
Source organism: Mycobacterium sp. ITM-2016-00316 (assembly GCF_002968335.2). Taxonomy (NCBI): domain Bacteria; kingdom Bacillati; phylum Actinomycetota; class Actinomycetes; order Mycobacteriales; family Mycobacteriaceae; genus Mycobacterium; species Mycobacterium sp. ITM-2016-00316. The sequence continues at coordinate 3,836,129 of NZ_CP134398.1, read as the reverse complement.
ACGTGGTCGATGGGCCGCGGCACCGGTGCCGGCGCGGGCCCGTCGAGCAGCGGGCGCTTGAGGTACTCGGTTTCGAGAACTTCCCTGAACTTTGCTACGCCCCAGTCCTTGATCAGGAACTTCAGCCGAGCCTTGGCGCGCAGCCGGCGGTAGCCGTAGTCGCGGAAGGCACTGACCACGGCTTCCCACACGTCGGGCACCTCGTCCAGTGGCACCCAGGCGCCGAGGCGCTGGCCCAGCATCGGGTTGGTGGACAGCCCGCCGCCGACCCACACGTCGAAACCGGGTCCGTGTTCGGGGTGGTTGACCCCGATGAACGCGACGTCGTTGATCTCGTGCACGACGTCCTGCAGTCCGGAGATCGCGGTCTTGAACTTGCGCGGCAGGTTGGAGTATTCGGGCTTGCCGATGTAGCGCTTGAGGATCTCGTCGATGGCGGGCGTGCCGTCGATGATCTCGTCGGGGTGCTCACCGGCCAGCGGGGAGCCCAGCACGATGCGGGGGCAGTCGCCGCAGGCCTCGGTGGTCTGCAGGCCGACCTCGTCGAGGCGACGCCAGATCTCCGGCATGTTCTCGACCTCGATCCAGTGGTACTGGACGTTCTGCCGGTCGGAGATGTCGGCGGTGTCGCGGCCGAACTCGGTGGAGATGCCGCCGAGGGTGCGCAGCGCGGCAGTGGTCAGGGCGCCGCCGTCGCTGCGGACCCGCAGCATGAAGTACGAGTCCTCCAGCATGTCGGTGTTCTCGTCGCCGGTCCAGGTGCCGTCATAGCCGGGCTTGCGCTGGGTGTAGAGGCCCCACCAACGGAAACGACCCCGCAGGTCACCCTTGTCGATGCTGTCGAAGCCACCGTGGGCGTAGATGTTCTCGATCCGCTGGCGCACGTTGAGCGGGTTGTCGTCCTTCTTGGCCTGCTCGTTGGCGTTGAGTGGCTCGCGGTAACCCAGGGCCCACTGGCCCTCGCCGCGGGGCCGCTTGACCGGCTTCGCCGGCTTCGCCGGCTTCTCAGGGGCGTTGGAGACAGTGTCTGTCATGTTGTCGGTGGCTCCTAGTCGGAGGAGCGGGCTCGCAAATCGCGCCATCGCCGGGGGCTGGCCGGCGGCGCAGATCCGGCGGCCGGCTCAGGATGTGGGCGGGCTGATTCCGATATCGACGCGGGTCAGGACGGACAACAACAGCTGCAGATGCGCTTGAGGTCGACATGCCGCCGGACCACCAGCGCAATGCGGGTGGTGCTGTCAACGGCGGCGGTCACGGCCGCCATTCTGCCACGAAAGCCCCCACCTGCCCTAACCGGGCCAGATTTGCGCTCAGGGTGAGCAGAACAGGTTCTGCGATGATGCGGGGCATGAGCAGTGACGGCCCCTTCGGCATCTACATCCATGTGCCGTTCTGTGCGACCCGCTGCGGTTACTGCGACTTCAACACCTACACACCGTCCGAGCTAGGGGGCGCCAACCCCGACGGCTGGCTGGCCGCCGTGCGGGTCGAGCTGGAACTGGCGGCCCGGCAGGTCGGCCCGCGGGCGGTCGACACCGTCTTCGTCGGCGGAGGCACCCCGACGATGCTGGGAGGACACGGGCTGGCGGCGGTGCTGGCGGCGGTGCGCGACCACTTTCAGCTGGCGCCCGGCGCGGAGGTGACCACCGAAGCCAACCCGGAGTCCAGCTCGCCCGAACTGTTCGGGACGCTGCGCGCGGCCGGCTACACCCGTATCTCGCTGGGTATGCAGTCGGCCGCGACGCATGTGCTCAAGGTGCTGGACCGCGTGCACTCGGCGGGCCGGGCCCCGGCCGCCGCGCTGGAGGCCCGCGCCGAGGGGTTCGAGCATGTCAATCTCGATCTGATCTACGGCACGCCCGGCGAGACCGACGATGATCTGGTGCGCTCCATCGAGACCGCACTGGGCGCGGATGTCGACCATGTGTCGGCCTATGCGCTGATCGTGGAGGACGGCACCGCGCTGGCCCGCCGGGTGCGCCGCGGCGAACTGCCGGCACCGGACAACGATGTGCTGGCCGACCGCTACGAACTGCTCGACGCGCATCTGTCGGCGGCCGGTCTGCAGTGGTACGAGGTGTCCAACTGGAGCCGTCCCGGCGGTGAGTGCCGGCACAACCTCGGGTACTGGGACGGTGGCCACTGGTGGGGTGCCGGGCCGGGCGCACACAGCTTCCTCGGGGCGCGCAGATGGTGGAACATCAAGCACCCCAACGCATATGCGCAGGCGCTGGCCGAGCGCCGGCTACCGGTGGCGGATTCCGAGGAGATCGATGCCGCCGCCCGGCACATGGAGGACGTGATGCTGCGGATGCGGCTGCGCAGCGGCCTGCCGCGCGGGGTGCTCACCGAACCCGAGCGGCGGCGCGCCGATATCGCGCTCACCGATGGACTGGTGGTCGCCGCCGCCGACCGGCTGGTGCTCACCGACCGGGGTCGGCTGCTGGCCGACGCGGTGGTGCGGGACCTGCTCGAGGACTGAGATCCCCGGGAGTCAGGCGCAGGACGCCCCGACCTGCTCGGTCACCGAATGATCGTGCGGTGCCAGCATTTCCACGATTCTGGTGGTCACCGCGGCGGCGGTCGGGTGCTCCCACAGCAGGGTCGGCGGTAACGCCAGCCCGGTCTTGCGCTCCAGCTGCTTGCGCAATGCGACCGTCATGATCGAGTCCACACCTATCTCGGCCAGCGGCGAGCGCGGGTCCACACCGTCGTCGGGCAGACCCAGTTCGGCGGCCACCGCGCCGACCACCAGTTCGGCCACCCACACCGCGGTGTCCACCCCCTCGCGCCCGACCGGCAGCGCCAGCCCATCCAGGCCGGTGTCCTCGTCGTCGCGGGGTGCGATATCGGCGAGCATCGGCACCGAGGCGGCATCGGTAGTCACCGGTAGCACCACGATATGGGCCTGATCGGCACGCACCGCGAGATCCAGTGCACGCATCGCATCGTCGGCCCCGACGGTACCCATGCCCAGCGCGTTCAGCTGTGCGGCGACAAAGCTTGACGCCGAACCCATTCCGAGGCCGCGCCAGGCAGTCCAGGCCACCGCGGTCGTCCGGTCGCCCAGGCTGCGGCGGTGCTGGGCGAACGCGTCGAGGAAGGCGTTCGCACAGGCATAGGCGCCCTGGCCGGGGAAGCCCGCCAGATAGCCGCAGGAGGAGAACAGCACCAGCCAGTCCAGCTCGCCGGGTGGGAACAGCTCGTGCAGGGTCAGGGTGCCGTCGACCTTGGGGCGCATGGCTTGTGCGAAATCCTCGGCGGTGGTGCCCGCCAGCAGGGCGCCGGCCTCCACGCCGGCGGCATGCACCACGCCCCGCACCGGGGGCAGATCACCCAGAACGGACCGCAGCTCGGCGGCTGCACCGGAGGCGGCGATATCGACGGCGGCGACCCGCACCGACACACCGCGTTCCTCCAGCGACAGGATGGTGCGTGCGGGCTCGGCCCCGGTATCCCAGGACGCGCGGTCGGCAATACCGCTGCGGGACACCAGCACGATGCGGCGTGCCCCCAGATCGGCCAGTCGCGCGGCGACGCGCACACCGAGGGCCCCGGTGCCGCCGGTGATCAGGTAGGTGCCGGCCGGCGAGCAGGACAGTGTGGTTCTCCTGGTCGATTCGGCGTGGGTCAGGCGTGCGGTCAGCGCGATATCGTCGCGGACCACGACGACACCCTGGCCGCCGAGCGTGGCGAGCACCCCGATCGGCAGGCTGTCATCGGCCACGTCGAGGACGCCGCCCCACACTCCGGGGTGTTCGGCGGCGGCGATGCGGGAAAAACCCCACAACGGTGAACTGTCGATATCGCTGCCCTCGTAGACACCGCGGGTCAGCGCCCACAGCTGAGCCGGGGCCGCCCGGTCCAGCAGCGTGGTCAGCGCCTGATGTAGCAGGCCGACCGTCTCGATCGGCGCATCAGCGGGCCGGGGCAGCACCAGCACCACCGCGCCGGGCGCCAGCGCGGCGGGGATCTCGTCCGGCGATGTGCACAGCCGGTGGTCCACATCGGCGGCGGCGAGATCACGCATGCACCAGGCCAGCGTCTGCGCGTCGCCACCCACCAGGATCACCTGCGACGGCCGTGCTGATTCGGTCCAGGTCGTCGGATGCCACTGGAGCTGCTGCATCATCCGGCTGACGTCGTTGCCGCCGGGATTCTCCAGCTGGTCGAAGAACATGCCGTCGATCGCACCGACCACCGTGCCCCCGGCGTCGGCGATCGTCACATCGGCGATCGTGCCGTCGGTCGCGCGGCGAATATGCATCAGCGCCAACGCAACCGGTGCGCCGCGCAGCGTCACCCGGTCGACGCGCGCCGGCATCCGCAACCGCAGCGGGCTCTCGAACACGATCGACGCCGCCGAGGTCGCGGCATCCACCAGACCGGCCCAGGTGGCCGGCGCGGAACCGTCCGGCTCGGCGCGCACCACGGCCAGCAACTCGCCGTCACCGCGCAGCAGTTCGGTGATCTCCCAGGGGAACCCCATGGCCGCCACGCCCAGCTCGGCCAGCGTGTCCACGACGTGTCCGGCGGGCAGCGTCTCGGTGCAGCGCGCCCGCGCGCCCGCGATATCGAGTGCGGGCAGCGATGATTCGGTGCCGGTCGCGGATACGGCGGTGCAGTGGGTGAGCCAGCCGCCATCGGAATCGGTGCTCGCGTCGGTGTCTTCGATCCGTGAAGCCAGGGCCAGCGCTCGGTCCTGCAACACGACCTGCACCGAACGGGCCCGACCCGGAGCCACCGGGGTGCGCAGCCGCACATCGGCGAGATCGCCACCGGTCGCGGTCAGGAAGGTGTTCAGCAGCACCGCGGCCGGGATGATCTCGGTGCCCTGCACCGGGTGATCGCCCGGGTAGGGCCGGGTGTCCATGTCCAGCTGGGTCTGCCAGACCTTGGCGGGCACCGCGGCGGTCACCTCGAGGCGGCCGCCGAGCAGCGTGTTGGTCTGCGGGTCGTGCACCGCGCCGCCACCGGGTGGCGCGGCGGGGGTGCGCCAGAACCGGCGGTGCTGCCACTGCGTGCCGGGCAGGCCGTGGGCCCACCGGGTGTGGGACGGGCGCAGCGCCACGGGAGCGCCGTGACAATGCAGGGCAGCGATCGCGGTGGTGACCGAGCGCACTTCCGGCATGTTGCGGCGGTGCAGGGGCAACACCGCGAATTCGTCGATTTCGTTGTGCGACAGGGTGTCGACGATGGAATGCGAGACCACCGGGTGCGCGGCGATCTCCAGGAACAGGCGGTGGCCGTCCTCGGCAGCGGCGGTGACGGCTTCGCTGAACCGGACCCGCCCGCGCAGGTTGGTCACCCAGTAGTCGGGACCGCGCAGCGCGGTCGACCGCGGATCGGCCATCGCCGTGCTGTAGAGCGGGATGGCCGGTGCCTGCGGTGACAGCGCACCGGTGAGGCGGGCCAGTTCGGCGGTCAGGCCGTCCATGGCGGGACTGTGGAACGCGACATCGGTGTTCACCGCGCGGGTCATGATGCCCTGGGCCGACCAGTCGGCGGTGATGGCCCGCACCTCGTCGGCGGTGCCGGAGATGACGGTGGATTGCGGCGCCGCACTGATCGCGGCGACCACAGCGCTCTGCCCGGCGAGGCGCTGCTCGGCCTCGGCGAAGGACAGCGCGACCAGGGCCATCGCACCCTGGCCCTGCACGGTGCGGAAACCGCGGGCGCGGTAGCAGGCGATCCTGGCGCCGTCGGTCAGGTCGAACACCCCGGCGATGACGCACGCGGCGACCTCGCCGACGGAGTGCCCGATGACCGCCGCGGGTGCCGCCCCGCGGGAGCGCAGCACCGCGGCCAGCCCGACCTGCATCGCGAAGGTCAGTGCCTGCACCTGATCGGTACCACCATGCTCGCCACTGGAGAGCGCCGCACGGGCGGAGAAGCCCAGCTCGGCATCGAAGATCGGGTCGATCGCGTCGATGACTGCGGCGAAATCGGGTTCCTCGCACAGCAGTTCGGCACCCATGCCGACCCAGTGCGAGCCGTGTCCTGAGCACACCCAGACCGCACCGTCGGCGGCGCCGGGCACCACCGAGCCGGTGGCCACCGAGGAGTGGCGTTCGCCGCCCGCCAATGCGTCCAGGCCGACGACCAGTTGCTTGTGGTCCTCGGCGATGATCGCGGCACGCACGGGCTCGTGGGACCGCCGCGACCACAGCGTGCCGGCCACCTCGGTCAGCGAATGGTGTGCCGACCGCAGCTGGTCGCTCAGCGCCTCGGCGTTGGCAGACAGCCGGGACGGGGACCGTCCGGAGACCGGAATGACCTGGTAGGTGGTGTCTTTCGGGGTCTCGATGGCCACCGGTGCGGGCGCCTCTTCGAGCAGGACGTGCGCGATGGTCCCGCCGTAGCCGTAGCTGCACACCGCGGCGCGGCGCGGCTGCTCGGTGCGCGGCCAGATCTCGGTCTCGGTGTTGACCCGCAGGCCGTTGGTGGACCAGTCCACCGCGGTGGTGGGGGTCTGCACGCCGGCGGTCGGCGGGATCGCCTCGTGGTGCAGCGCCAGCGCGGCCTTGACCAGACCGACCACGCCGGCGCCGCCCTCCAGGTGCCCGGTGTTGGGTTTGACCGAGCCGACCACGCACGGTCGATCCGCGCGACCCGCTCCGTACACCGCCGACAGCGCGGTCAGTTCCACCGGGTCGCCGGTCGGGGTTCCGGTGCCGTGCGCCTCCACGAAGTCGATACTCGCCGGGTCGATACCCGCGGTGCGGCAGGTGAGCCGGAACATCTGCTCCTGCGCGTCACCGTTGGGCGACATGATGCCGACGGTCTTGCCGTCCTGGGCGACCGCGCCGCCGCGCACGATCGCCAGCACCCGGTCGTCGTCGCGTTGCGCGTCGGCCAGGCGCTTGAGCACCACCACGGCGGCACCTTCGCCACGGCCGTAACCGTCGGCGGACTCGTCGAACGATTTGCACCGTCCGTCCGGGGCGGTCGCCCCGGCCACGTCCAGCACCCGGGTCAGTCCGGGGCCGATCAGTGCGCTGACACCGCCGGCCAGAGCCAGCGATGTCTCGCCGGCCCGCAACAGTTGGCAGGCCTGATGCACGGCCACCAGGGAGGCCGCGCAGGCGGCGTCGAGGGCGACGCTGGGGCCGCGCAGATCGAGGAGGTGCGAGACCCGGTTGGCGATACCGCACAGCGCGGTGCCGATCCCGGTCCAGGCCTCGATCCCGGGCAGGTCCTCCATGACGAGCTTGCCGTAGTCGTCGGAGTTGACGCCCATCAGCACCGCGGTGTCGCTGCCGGCCAGCGAACGGGGCGGCACACCCGCGTCTTCCAGCGCTTCCCAGCTGACCTCGAGGGCCAGTCGCTGCTGCGGGTCCATCAGTTCGGCCTCGCGCGGGGAGACCCCGAAGAACTCGGCGTCGAAGCCGGGCAGGTCGGACAGGAAGCTGCCCCAGGGTGTGGTGGCCTTCAGGATCGCGGCGTTGCGAGGATCCCGGCGCAGGTAGGGCTCCCACCGTTCGGCCGGAACCTCGCCCACCGCGGTACCGCTGTCGAGCAGGAACCGCCAGAAGTCGGCCGGGTTGTTGACGTCGCCGGCGAGCCGGCACCCGATACCGACGATGGCGATCGGTTCCAGGGTGGGGTCCTGGTTAAGCGTCACGGCTGCGAATCCTCTTCACATCATTGGCGTTGACAGAGATCGTGGCACGTGGCGGCGGCCGGTGGAGGGCTACCTGGTGTGCCCCAGGGCACACTGGTCGGCCAGAATCCAAGTACGTGAACGGATTAACGGTCACGAAGACTCCAGCACCGCGATGATCTGTTTCTTGTCGACCTTGCCGACGGCGGTCTTGGGCAATGCCGGCAGTGGGGCGAGCATGTCCGGCTTGGTGTGCGCGGACACGCCACGGCTGTCCAGGAAGCTGTTCAGCTCGGCCAGCGTCAGCGCCTTCCCGGAGAAAACGACTGCGGCGCAGATCTTCTCGCCGAGATACTCGTCCGGCATGGCCACCGCGGCGGCCGCGTAGATCCCCGGGTGCGCGAACAGGTGCTCCTCCAGATCGGAGGCCGACACGGTCTCGCCGCCGCGGTGGATGACGTCCTTGATGCGCCCGGTCACCTCGACGTAGCCGGCCAGCGGGCCGTCGGCGAAAATCCGCACCCGGTCCCCGGAGCGGTAGTAGCCGTCCGGGCTGAACGAGCGCGCGTTGGCTTCCTCGGCACGGTAGTACCCATTGATGGTGTTGGGCCCGCGCACCAGGAGTTCGCCCTCCTGGCCGGGGGCCACGGCGTCGCCGTGCTCGTCGACGACGAGCATCTCGTCGAGCGGGGACATCGGCCGGCCCTGGGTGTGCAGCAGGACGTCGACCGGGTCACCGGGGCGGGTGAAGTTCAACATGCCCTCGGCCATCCCGAAGATCTGGGACAGGCCGCCGGTGAGGTTGTCGAGAATGAACTTCGCCTCGTCCGCCGTCATCCGCGATCCGCCCACCTGCACCACCCGCAGCGACGTCGGCAGCACCGGTTCCCAGTCACAGGCCTGCGCCCAGACCTTGGCCAGGGCGTTGACCAGGCCCGTCACCGTCACGCGGTGCTTGTCGATGAGCGCGAATGTGTTCTCCGGGCTCGGGTCGTGGGTGAACACGGTGGGGGCGCCGACGGTCATCGCGCCCAGCAGCCCGGGGCAGCCCAGCGGGAAGTTGTGCCCGGCGGGCAATGCGACGAGGTAGGTGTCCTCGCTGGTCATCAGGTATTCCTGGGCCGAGGCGACCGCGGTGTAGACGTAGTCGTCATGGGTGCGGGGGATCAGCTTGGGCAGGCCGGTGGTGCCGCCGGAGACGAGCAGCAGGGCGGGTTCGGCCGGGTCGACGTCCCCCCGGGCGGGCGCTGCGGTGGGCGCGTCGCCGGCCGGATCGGTCAGCGCGGACCACGCAAGGTAGTCGCCGGGGTCGCCGTCGACGATGACATGGCGCAGCGCGGGATGGTCCTTCTGCAGTTGCGCGGCCATGGTGCGGAAATCGAAACCGGCTGCGGTGTCGGTGATCACGAGCCCGACCGCGCCGCTGACACCGGCGAAGTGGCTCAGTTCGGCCGAACGGTGGCCGGACAGGCACATCACCGGAACCACGCCCGCGCGCAACAGGCCGAAGAAGGCGACGGCGAACTGGGTGGTGTTGGGCAACTGGAGCAGCACCCGGTCACCGGGCCGCAATCCCAGGGCGGTGAGCCGAGCGGCCACCAGGTCGGCGGTGGCGTCCAGTTCGGCGAACGTGTAGCTGCGCTCGCTATCGACGATCGCGGTGACGTCGGGCCATGTCGCGGCGCCGTTGCTGAGAATGGAATCCAGCGGCGCGCCGGTCCAATAGCCGGCCTTCCGGTACGCGGCGGCCCGTTCGGCCGGGAACGTGACGAAACCGTCGGTCAGGCTGTCGTGTTCCTGCGAAAAAACCGTGCTCATGCTGGAAAAACCGTCCCTCTGGGTAGGTGCGTTACCGATACGAATATAGGGTAGCCTCACTGCAGTTAGGGCAGCCTGTACTAAATCTTCGGAGGAAAAGCGTGTCCGTCGTTGCGACGACATCAGAATCGGTGCGGTCCGAGGTGGCAGAACTTCTCGGGGTCGCCCCGGAATCGCTGGACCCGAATGCTGATCTCATCGCCTCCGGACTCGACTCCATCCGGATGATGTCGCTGTCCGGGCGCTGGCGTAAGCAGGGCATCGAGGTCGGATTCGCCGCGCTCGCGGCCAACCCCACCGTTGCCGCCTGGCAGGACCTGGTCGCCGAACACGCCCCCGCCGGTGCGGTACCCGTCGCCGAGGTCGCCGCCGGGGATGCCGACGCGCCGTTTTCGCTGGCCCCCATTGCGCACGCGATGTGGGTGGGCCGACACGGTGAGCAAGAGCTCGGCGGAGTCGCCGCACATCTCTACGTCGAATTCGACGGTGCCGGGGTGGATCCCGGGCAGTTGCAGCAGGCGGCGTCCAAACTGGTTGCGCGCCATCCGATGCTGCGCCAGGAGATCCTGCCCGACGGCACCCAGCGGATCAGCGACAGGGGGCTGCCGGTCACCGTCTACGACCTGCGCGACGCGCCGGACGCCGACGAACAGCTGACGAGGATCCGCGACGACAAGTCACATCAGTTGCTGGACAACGAGGTTCTGCAAATCTCGCTGTCCCTGCTGGCGGATGGACGGACCCGTCTGCACGTGGATATGGACATGCAGGCCGCCGACGCGGTCAGCTACCGCAACTTCATGGCCGACCTGGCCGCGTTCTACCGCGGCGCCGAACTGCCCGACCTCGGGTACACCTACCGCGAGTACCGGGCCCGGCTGACCGCGTCGACGCCGCCGCCCTCGCCCGAAGACCTGCAGTGGTGGGCCGAGCGGATCCCCGATCTACCGGAACCGCCTGCACTGCCGCTGGTTCCGCGCGATGAACAGCGTAACCCGTTGCGCAGCATCAGGTTGTGGCACATCTTCGACGTCCCGACCCGCGATGCGCTGTTCGCCGCGGCGCACCGGCGTGGTCTGACCCCGGCGATGGCCATCGCCGCCGCCTACTCCCATGCGCTGGCCCGCTGGTCGACCGATTCACGTTTCCTGCTCAACCTGCCCATGTTCGGGCGCGAGCCCTACCACCCCGACGTCGACAAGCTGGTGGGCTGTTTCACCTCGTCGCTGATGCTGGACATCGACCTGGCCGAGACCGGCTCCGCCGCGGCGAGAGCGCGGGCGGTGCAGGAGACCCTGCACGCCACCGCCCGGCATTCGTCGGTGTCCGGGCTGAGCGTCCTGCGCGATATGAGCAGGCACCGCGGCACCCAGACGCTGGCGACCATCGTCTACACCAGCGCGCTGGGCCTGGGCGATCTGTTCGCCGGTGACGTGACCGATCAGTTCGGTGAACCGGTGTGGACCATCTCGCAGGGCCCACAGGTGCTCATCGACGCCCAGGCCACCCCGTTGGCCAACGGGCTGATGATCAACTGGGACGTGCGGGTGGAGGCCTTCCCGCCCGGCGTGCCCGAGGCGATGTTCGCCTACGAGGTCGCCGAACTCGCCCGACTGGCCGCCGATGGCGCGGCCTGGGACGAACCGGATCCGCCGGCGCTGGCCGAGGCCTCGCGCGCGGTCCGGGACGCGGTCAATGCGAGCACCGCACCACCGACCGGCGACACTCTCGTCGACGGCTTCTTCCGGCACGCCGCCGCCACCCCGGAGGCCACCGCGCTGATCGCGCGTTCGGGGACACTGCGCTACGGCGAACTCGCCGACCGGGTGCTGGCCGTCGCCGGCACGCTGCAGGCCGCCGGTATCGGCCCCGGCGACATCGTCGCCGTCATGGGACCCAAAGGCGCCCAACAGGTACCCGCTCTGCTGGGCATCCTGACCGCCGGTGCCGCCTACCTGCCGATCGGCGTCGATCAGCCTGCCGACCGCGCCCGGCGCATGTTGGCCACCGGGGGAGTGGCATTCGCACTCGTCTGCGGTGACGACATTCCCGACGTCCTCGCGGACGCGGATGTCCCCGCCCGGCGCATCGCCGATATCGACACGGACGCAACGACGTTCGATGCCGTCACCGTCGCACCGAGCGATCTGGCCTATGTGCTGTTCACCTCCGGTTCCACCGGTGAACCCAAGGGTGTGGAGCTGACCCACGATGCGGTGATGAACACCCTGGAATTCCTCTACCGGCACTTCGAGGTCGGACCCGAAGATCGCGAGCTGGCGCTGTCGCATCTGGAATCGGACATGTCGGTACCCGATGTGTTCGGCATCCTGGGTGCCGGCGGCGCCATCGTCATGGTCGACGAGGACCAGCGGCGCGATCCGGACGCCTGGGCGCGGCTCATCGAGGCGCACCAGGTGTCGGTGGTCAACTTCCTGCCCGGATGGTTGCAGATGCTCACCGAGGTGCCCGGCTCCCTGGAATCGCTGCGGGTGGTGCTCACCGGCGGCGACTGGGTGCGACCCGACATGGTCAGGGCGCTGCGCGCGCGGGCGCCGCGGATGCGGTTCGCCGGGCTGGGCGGGGCCACCGAGACCGCCATCCACGGCACCATCTTCGAGATCGGGCCCGCCGACCAGATTCCCGCGAAGCCCTCGGTGCCCTACGGTGTGCCGTTTCCCAACAACGCCTGCCGGGTGGTCAGCCCCAGCGGTGAGGACTGCCCGGACTGGGTGCCCGGCGAACTGTGGTTCACCGGGCGCGGTATCGCCCGCGGCTACCGTGGTCGCCCGGACCTGACCGCGGAGAAGTTCGTCGAGCACGACGGGCGCATCTGGTACCGCACCGGAGACCTGGCCCGCTACTGGCCCGACGGCACCCTGGAGTTCATCGGCCGCACCGATCACCGCGTCAAACTCAGCGGGTACCGCATCGAACTCGGCGAGGTGGAAGCCGCGCTGGGCCGGGTGCCCGGCGTCGGCGCGGCGGTCGCCGCCGTGGTCCCCGTCGAGGGCGGCCGCGATGTGCTCGGCGCGCTGGTGCGCATCGATACCGCCGACGTCGGCGCCGACGCGGTGCTGGACGCGATGGCCGACCTGGTTCCGCCCCATATGATTCCGCAGGTCATCGTGACCACGGACCGGATTCCGTTCACCGTCGGCGGCAAGATCGACCGCAAGGCGGTGGCGCTGCGTCTGGCCGAGGCCGAACTGCCCGCCGAGCGCGGCTACCGCGCCCCGTCCACCGCCCTGGAAACGGCCATCGCGCGGATCATGTCCGACCTGCTGGGCCGCGACTCCATCGGCGTCGACGACGACTTCTTCGGGCTCGGCGGCGATTCGGTGATGGCCACCCAGGTGGTGGCGCACGTGCGCGACTGGCTTGACACGCCGACGATCATGGTGCCCGATGTCTTCGCGACCCGGACGGTGGCCGCGATGGCGCAGCGCCTGATCGAGCGGGAATCCGACGCGCAGCGCCTCGAGCTGGTGGCCGAGCTGTACCTGGAGGTCGCCGCCATGGACGACGCCGACGTGGTGGCCGAGCTGGATACCGCGGGCCGATCGTGAACTCGTTCAAACCGTGGATCAAGCAGTACCCGGGATCCGGAAATGGGTCCGGCGGGCAGGAGCGCAGCGACCGGCGGAATGTCTCGGCCCTTGTATTTCCGCATGCCGGGGGCGCGGCGCTGGCCTACCGCTCGCTGGGCACCGCGCTGGCCGCGGCGGGCGCCGACACCTACGTCATGCAGTACCCGCAGCGTGGGGACCGGCTGACCCACCCCGCCCCGGATACCGTCGGCGAACTGGCCGAGGACCTGTTCGAGGGCGGTGACTGGGCCGCGCTCGGGCCGCTGCGGCTGTTCGGGCACTGCATGGGCGCGGTGGTGGCCTTCGAGTTCGCCCGCGTCGCCGAGAGCAAGGGCATCGAGATCAGCTCGCTGTGGGTGTCGGCCAGTGAGGCCCCGTCGACGGTTGCCGCGGCGCCGTCGCTGCCGATGGCCGAAGCCGAGATCATCGCCGAGATGGTCGATCTGGGCGGCACCGACCCGCAGCTGCTGGCCGATGACGACTTCGTGGAACTGCTGCTGATGGCGGTGCGCGCGGACTACGCCGCCTTCAACCGATACGCCTGCGACGACGATGTCCGCATCGCGGCCGATATCCACACCCTGGGCGGCCGGACCGATCACCGGGTGAGCGAGAACATGTTGCGCCGCTGGGAAGCCCACACCGGCGGGGCGTTCACGGTCTCGATGTTCGACGGTGGTCACTTCTACGTCAACGACCACACCGCGGATGTGGCGGAGCTGGTCAATGTCCTCTGAAAGCCGCGTCTACGATCACGATCCCGTGGTGATCATCGGCATGGCGGTGGAGGCACCCGGTGGTGTCGACTCCGCCGATTCCTTCTGGGACCTGCTGTCCGGGCGCCGGGAGGCCCTCGGCCCATTCCCGACCGACCGCGGCTGGTCGGTGTCCGAGCTACTGGAGGGGTCGCGCCGCGACGGCTTCAAGCGGATCCACGACCTGGGCGGATTCCTCTCCGACGCAGCCAGTTTCGACCCGGCATTCTTCGGTATCTCGCCGCGGGAGGCGGTGGCGATGGACCCGCAGCAGCGGGTGGCGCTGCGCCTGGCCTGGCGCGCCCTGGAGAACAGCGGAATCAACCCCGACGATGTCGCCGGCCACGACGTGGGGTGCTACATCGGGGCTTCGGCGCTGGAGTACGGGCCGCGGCTCTCCGAGTACTCGAATCACAGCGGCCATCTGATCACCGGCACCTCGCTGGGCGTGATCTCCGGTCGCATCGCCTACACGCTGGACCTGGCCGGACCCGCGCTCACCGTGGACACCTCGTGTTCCTCGGCGCTGGCCGCGCTGCACACCGCGGCGAGCGCGGTGCGGGCTGGGGACTGCGACATGGCGCTGACCGGCGGGGTGTGCGTGATGGGCACTCCCGGCTACTTCGTCGAATTCTCCAAGCAACACGCCCTTTCCGATGACGGTCACTGCCGGCCCTACAGCGCCGCCGCCAGCGGCACCGTGTGGGCCGAAGGGGCCGGCCTGTTCGTGCTGGCGCGGCGTTCGGCGGCTATCCGTGACGGCAGGCAGATACTGGCCGAGGTGCGCGCCACCGGTGTCAACTCCGACGGCCGCACCATCGGGCTGACCGCACCCAGCGGCGAGGCCCAGCAGCGGCTGTTCACCCGCGCCATCGAGCGCGCCGGGGTTCGGCCCGAGGACGTCGGCATGATCGAGGGCCACGGCACCGCCACCCGGCTCGGTGACCGCACCGAATTGCGGGCGCTGGCCCAGACCTACGGTGCCACCGCACCCGGCGCGGGTGCGCTGCTCGGCTCGGTCAAATCCAATGTGGGACATGCCCAGGCCGCCGCCGGTGCGCTCGGGCTGGCCAAGGTGATCCTGGCCGCCCAGCACGGGGCGGTGCCGGCCAGCCTGCACATCGATACCGCCAGCCGCGAAATCGACTGGGAAGCACAGGGTCTGCGGCCGGCCACCGAGCTCACCGAATGGCCCGCGGTCAATGGCGAGCGCATCGCCGCGGTGTCGGCGTTCGGGATGAGTGGCACCAACACCCATGCCGTGGTGGCGATCCCGGACACCGCTGGGCAGGCCGCATGATGACCATCACCACGCTGCCCGACGGGCGCATCCCGGTCGTGCTCAGCGCGCACGCCGAAGAACTGATCGGCCAAGACGCCGGCGCCATCCTGGATCACCTGCACCGGAGACCGGCACTGCGCACCGCTGCCGACGTGGCCCGGGTGGCCGCGACCCTGGCCACGACCCGGCGGGCGCGCAAGTTCCGGGCGCTGATCCGGGCCGCCGACATCGCCGAACTCACCGACGCCCTGCGTGCGCTGCAGGCCGGTGCGGACCATCCGCTTGTCACCCGGTCCGGGCAGGCAGGGGAATCGCGCGTCGCGTTCGTCTTCCCCGGGCAGGGCAGCCAGTGGCCGTCCATGGGGGCCGAGGCCTACGAGCGGCTGAGCGTCTACCGCGTCGAGGCCGACCGCTGCGCAACGGCATTCGCCGATGCCGGGCACGCCTCACCGTTGTCCTATCTGCTCGCCGATCCCGGCGCGCAGACCAACGACTTCTCCCAGGTGCAGATTCAGGGTGCACAATTCGTGCACGGCGTCGCGCTGGCCCGGGTGTGGCAGTCCTGCGGGGTGAGCCCGGACATCACCGTCGGGCACAGCCTCGGCGAGATCGGTGCCGCCCATATCGCCGGTGCCATGACGCTGTCCGAGGCCGTCGGTGTGGTCGCCGCGCGCGCCACCGTGCTGGACGCGCTCACCGGCCCGTACCGGGTCGCCGTGCTCGGGATCGACCCGCAGCAGGCGCGGGACGCGATCGCACAGACGCCGGGCTGGCTGGAACTGTCGGTGGTGAACTCGACATCGTCGGTGGCGGTCTCCGGTGACACCGCGGCCATCGCCGCGGTGGTGCGCCGGGTCAGCGAGAGCGGCCGGTTCGCCAAAGAGATCGAGATGTGGTTTCCCGCCCACACCACGAAACTGGACACCAAGCGCGCGGAGCTCGAATCCATGCTCCCCGCAGGCGAATTCGTCGCGGCGCCGGTCCAGTTCATCGGTTCGGCGACCGCGCAGGTGGTGCCGGCCGGCACCGATTTCGCCGACTACTGGTACACCAACCTGCGCAGCACGGTGCGTTTCGATGAGGCCGTGCGGGCCGCCGTCAGCGCAGGTGCCCAGACATTCGTGGAACTCTCGGCACATCCGGCGTTGCTGTACGCCATGGCCGACGTGCTCGACGATGTGCCCGACCCGCCGTTGATGGTCGGGTCAGGCCGTCGTGACGAGCCCCTGGTCGAGCGGCTTTCCGCCAACCTGGCCGCGGTGGCGCTGGCCGACGCGGAATTCGGCTGGGGCGGGCAGTCCGCACCGCTGTTGCGCGACTTCCCGTTCGCGCCGATGCGCGCCCAGCATCACTGGGCCGCAGCCGAACCGCTGCCGCCGGTGCCCGGCCTCACGGTGCTGACCGAACGGTGGGAACGCCGCGCACCCGCCGCGCCCGGACCGCGCCGCGCCGCGATCGTGGACCTCGGCGCGGACGGCAGGCTCGCCGCCACCCTGGGATCGCACCTCGAGATCACCGAACCGGTCGAGGCCGACCTGCTCATCGTGCTGGCCCCGGTACTCGAACAGCTGGACGCGGTGGCCGCCGGCCATGCCCTGGCCGCCCTCATCGACGCCGGGCTGCTGGGCTACACCGACGCCATCGGGCCGCGCTGCCGCGACGTCTGGCTCGTCACCGTCGGCGGTGAACAGGTGCGCACCGGCGAACCGGGCCCGCTGCCGGCCCAGGCCGCACTGGCGGCCATGCACCGCAGCATCGGGCTGGAGCTGCCCGATCAATCCTTCGGCCATCTTGACCTGCCGGCCTGGGATCTCGATGATGCGGCGGCCACCCTCGCGGCCGTCGCGCTGGCCGGTACGGCCACCGAAGTGGCGCTGCGCCATAGCGATTCCGGTCCGGCACTGTTCGGGCGCGGCACCGTCGAGGAGCGGCTGCCGCAGCCGGGCTGGGGTGCACCCGGAGTGCTCGACGAGGTGGTGATCACCGGCGGCTCCGGCGCCGTCGGCACCCACTTCGTCCATTACCTTGCCGCGCACGGAGCGCGACGCATCGTGCTGCTCGGCCGCAGCGGTGCGGACCGGCGGCGGGTGGCCGGTGCCGAGGTGCTGGCACCGCCCTGCGATATCACCGACCCGGCAGCCCTGGCCGCCACCGCGGCCGAATTCGGGGGCGGCGGCGCATCGCTGGTCATCCACGCGGCGGGTGCGGCCACCATGGTCGGCCACCGCGACCTCACCGGCCCGGTGTTCGCCGAGGCCGTGTCGGCCAAGGTCGGCGGGCTGGCCGCATTCACCGCGTGCTGGCCGCTGCGCGCGGATGCCCGCATCGTGGCGTGCTCCTCGGTGTCCGGTCTGTGGGGCGGCAGCGGGCACACCGCCTACTCGGCGGCCAACCGGCTGCTCGATGTGCTGGCCGGCCGGTTGCGGGCCGTCGGCAGCCACTGCACCTCGGTGCGCTGGGGGCTGTGGCCGGGCGCCGGCATCATCGACGCCGACGAGATCGCCCGCGTCGAACGGTCGGGCCTGCACGCCATGACCCCGGAGCGGGCCGTCGAGACCTGCCTGCGGGACTTCGCCGCCGACCCGCTGGTGTTCTCCGCCGACCCGACGCGACTGCGGGTGTTCCTGGGGGAAGCACAGGCCGAACCGGCACCGGGGCAGCCGGAACCGTCGTTGGACGGACTGGATGCGGCCGGCGTGCTGCGGGTCGCGCTCGGGTCGGTGCTCAACCTGCCCGCGGGCACCGCGCTGGAGCCGTCCGCGTCACTGCTCGATCTGGGCGTCGACTCGCTGTTGGCGCTCGACCTACGCAAGAAGCTCAAGAAGGCGGCCGGGGTCAATGTCCCGCTGGCGACCATTCTCGGCGGCGCCACTGTCGCCGAGGTCCTTGAGCACCTGGAAGAACCCGACAAGAAGGCGCGCCTGAAGTGACTGACACCGTAGCCGCATCCGTTGACTCATCCCGCCTGGAGTTGATGCGCCGCAAGCTCGCCGAGCGGGGCCTGTCCTCGAGCACGGCCGACGAGATCGATGACAAGGCACTGTCCGACGGCCAGCGCCGGATGTGGTTCGTCCAGGCCTTCGACCCCACCGGTGTGCTGCTGAACATCAGCCTGTCCTACCGGCTGACCGGCGCCCTGGATGCCGACCGCCTGCACGCCGCGCTGAACGCCGTGGCACGCAGGCACCCGTTGCTGCGCACCACCTATTCCGCCGACGAGAACGGTGAACCCCAGGCCGTCCTGCACGAGGACCTGAGCCCGGCGTGGGCCTTCCATGATCTTTCGGGGATGTCCGAGCGGGCCCGCGGGCTGCGCCTGGAGGTGTTGGCCCAGCGCGAGTTCGGCCGGAGCTTCGACCTTTCCGCCGACTCGCCGCTGCGGATCACCGTGGTGCGTCTGGGCGCCGACGAGCACATGATGCTGCTGGTCGCCCACCACATCGCCTGGGATGACGGCAGCTGGAGGGTGTTCTTCGGGGATCTGACCACCGCCTACGGCGGCGCCGACCTCGGGCCGACCCCGCGCCCGCCCGCGCCGGCCGCCGACACCGGCGAGGAGGATCTGGCGCACTGGCGCGCGGTGATGACTGATCCGCCCGAGCCCCTGGAACTTCCGGGCCCCACCGGTTCGGCCATCCCGACCGGATTCCGTTCCCAGCGCACCTCTTTGGCGCTGGCACCGGAAACCGTCACCAAGGTGTCCGCGCTGGCCCGCGACACCGGCGCCACCCCGTACATGGTCCTGCTCGCCGCCTTCGGCGCCCTGATCAACCGCTACACCCACACCGATGACTTCCTGGTCGCCAGCCCGGTGCTGAACCGCGGCACCGACGATGCCATCGGCTACTACGGCAACACCGTGGCCATGCGGCTGCGCCCGCAGCCCACGATGGGTTTCCGCGACCTGGTGCTGGCCACCCGCGACACCGCGCTGGGCGCCTTCGCCCACCAGCGCATCAACCTGGATCGGGTGGTGCGCGAACTGAACCCGGACCGTCGCCACGGCGCCGAGCGGATGACCCGGGTCAGTTTCGGCTTCCGCGAACCCGACGGCGGCGGTTTCCGACCCGAGGGCGTGCGGTGCGCCCGCGGCGAACTACGCGGACACGTCACCCAGCTGCCGTTGGGCTTCATGGTCGAGTTCGATGGCACCAACGCCGTTGTCGAGGCCGAGCACCTCACCGAGATCATCGACGCCGACCTGGCCGAACGCATGCTCACGTCATTTGCGGTGCTGCTGGACAGCGCACTGACCGACCCGGAGCGCCCGCTGGCACGGCTGGATATTCTCTCGGCCAAGGACGCCGAATGGTTGCGCGCGATGTCGCACGGAGAGCGGTTCGACGCCCCCGCCACCACGCTGACCGCGCTGGTGCAGGAGCAGGCTGCCAAGACCCCCGATGTCACCGCCGTGGTGTACGAGGGCCGCCACTACAGCTACCGCGAGATCAATGAGACCGCGAACCGTTTGGCGCACAAGCTCATTGCCCAGGGAATCGGCACCGAGGACCGTGTCGCGGTACTGATGGAGAAGTCGCCGGAACTGGTCATCACCGCGCTCGGGATCGTCAAGGCCGGCGCGGTGTACCTGCCGGTCGACCCGACCTATCCGCAGGACCGGCTGAGCTACATCCTGTCCGACTCCGACCCCAAGGTCGTCCTCCGCGAACTGGACACCGACCTGGACGGCTATGCCTGCGCCGATCCCACCGACACCGACCGGGTACGCCCGCTGCTGCCGGAGAACACCGCCTACCTGATCTACACCTCCGGTTCCACCGGACTGCCCAAGGGTGTGCCGGTGCCGCACCGCCCGATCGCCGAGTACTTCGCCTGGTTCGGACCGGAATATCAGGTCTCCGATCAGGACCGGTTGCTGCAGGTGGCCTCGCAGGGCTTCGACGTCTCGATCGGTGAGATCTTCGGCATGCTCGCCGCCGGCGCCCGCCTGGTGATCCCCAAGCCCGACGGACTGACCGATATCAGCTACCTCACCGACCTGCTGCGCAACGAGGGTGTCACCTCGATGCATTTCGTCCCGTCGCTGCTGGGCCTGTTCCTGTCGCTGCCGGGGGTCAACGAATGGCGCACCCTGCAGCGTGTCCCGATCGGCGGCGAGGCGCTGCCCGGCGAGGTGGCCGACAAGTTCCACGCCATGTTCGACTCGCTGCTGCACAACTTCTACGGCCCCACCGAGACCGTGCTCAACTGCAGCCGTTTCAAGGTCGAAGGCAAGCAGGGTTCGCGCATCGTGCCGATCGGTACCCCGAAGATCAACACCACCATGCACCTGCTGGATGACTACCTGCAGCCGGTGCCGGTCGGGGTGATCGGCGAGATCTACATCGGCGGAACACATGTCGCGCACGGATACCATCACCGCCCCGCGCTGACCGCCGAACGTTTCATCGCCGACCCGTTCAACCCGGGCGGGCGGATGTACCGCTCCGGTGACCTGGCCCGCCGCAACGCCGACGGGGACATCGAGTTCGTCGGGCGCGCCGATGAGCAGGTCAAGATCCGCGGATTCCGGATCGAACTCGGTGAGATCGCCGCCGCCATCTCGGTGGATCCGTCGGTGGGACAGGCCGTGGTGGTGGCCAGCGACGTCCCCGGACTGGGCAAGAGCCTGGTCGCCTATGTCACCCCGGCCGGTGAGGCCGGTATCGTCGAGATCGACCGGATCCGGGCCCGCGTCGCCGCGGCCCTGCCGGAGTACATGATCCCGGCGGCCTATGTGGCCATCGACGAGATCCCGATCACCGCGCACGGCAAGATCGACCGCAAAGCGTTGCCGGAGCCGGAGATCGTGGTCGCCACCGCGTACCGCGAGCCCGCCACCGACACCGAGCGCCAGGTCGCCGCGCTGTTCGCCGAGCTGCTCGGCCGCGACACGGTGGGCGCCGACGACTCCTTCTTCGAACTCGGGGGCCACTCGCTGCTGGCCACCAAACTGGTGGCCGCGGTGCGCTCGCGCTGCCGCGTCGACATCGGGGTGCAGGAGATCTTCGAGATCGGCACCGTCAGCGGTATCGCCGCGCACATCGATGCCATCGCCGCCGCCGGTGGCCGCTCCGACCGTCCGGCCATGGTGGCCGTCCCGCACGAGGGACCGCTGCAGATGTCGGCGGCCCAGTTGCGGCAGTGGTTCCAGTTCCGCATCGACGGCCCCAACCCGGTCAACAACATCCCGTTCGCGGCCCGCCTGAGCGGACCGAACAATCCGGAGGCCTTCGTCGCCGCCATCACCGATGTGGTGAACCGGCACGAGATCCTGCGCACCACCTACCGCGAGATCGACGGGTCGCCGTTCCAGATCATCAACCCGGGGGCGGCGGTGCCGGTGCGCCGGGCCCGGGGCGACGGCGAGCAGTGGCTGCAGGCTGAACTGACCGCCGAGCGGCGCTACTGCTTCGACCTGGAGAACGAGTGGCCGATCCGGGCTGCGGTGCTGTCCACCGGCACTGAGCATGTGCTGTCACTGGTGGTGCATCACATCGCCGCCGACCACTGGTCGGCCGGGGTGCTGTTCACCGATATCCTGACCGCCTACCGGGCCCGAAGTGCGGGTCAGACACCGGATTTCGCACCGCTGCCGGTGCAGTACGCCGACTACGCGGCCTGGCAGGCCGAACTGCTCGGTGGCCGGACCGAGAGCATCGCCGCCCAGCGTGACTACTGGGTGGAGCAGCTGTCGGGTCTGCCGGAGGAGAACGGGCTGCGCCCGGACTTCCCGCGCCGGCCCGTCCCCGGCGGCGACGGTGACGCGCTGCCGTTCACCATCGATACCGATACCCGCGCGACACTGACCGAACTGAGCCGCGAACTCGGCATCACCGAATTCATGCTGCTGCAGGCCGCCGTCGCCGTGGCCCTGCACAAGGCGGGCGAGGGCACCGACATCCCACTGGGCACCCCGGTCGCCGGCCGCACCGAACCCGAACTCGACGGTCTCATCGGGTTCTTCATCAACATCGTGGTGCTGCGCAACAAGCTGGACGGCAACCCGACCGTGCGTGAGGTGCTGAGCCGGGCCCGGGAGATGGCATTGGGTGCCTACGCGCATCAGGACCTGCCCTTCGACCGCGTCGTCGATGCCGTCAGCCCGGTGCGATCGCTGTCGCGCAATCCGCTGTTCGGCGTCGTGGTGCACGTCCGTGAGGAGTTGCCGTCGGATCAGGTCATCGACACCTCGGCGGACGGGGAGACCCGATTCACCGCGCTGGAACCGACATTCGATGTGGCGCATGCCGATCTGTCGCTGAACTTCTTCGCCGAGACGGCACCCGACGGTACGCCGGCGGGCTATGCGGGCACCGTGATCTACCGCACCGAGCTGTACCGGCAGGAGACCGCGCGACGGCTGATCTCCTGGCTGGAGCGGGTCGTGCGCGCGTTCGCCGACGACCCCGACCGCACCCTGCGCGATATCACCATCGCCGACGGGGACGACGGGATCGTCGCCGAGTGGAGCCGTTCGGCCACGCCGCTGGAGGGTCTGCCCCAGACCGTGGGCGCCGACCGCGTGTACGTGCTCGACGAGTGGCTGGCTCCGGTCGCCGCCGGCGTCACCGGCGATGTGTACTACGCCGGTGGCGCCATCGACGCCTCCTACGGAACCGCGGGGCCCGCAGCGGCTTTCCGGTATCCGGAGAATCCGTTCGGGCCGAGCGCCCGGCTGTATCGCACCGGCGACCGTGCCCGGTGGGACTCCGAGGGCACCCTGGAGTATCTGGAACGCGGCGAGCATCGGGTGCAGGCCGCACTCGAGGCGGCCCCGGGCGTCGCGGCGGCGATGACGCGGTACTGGGAAACCCGCACCGGGCCGGCGCTGGGCGGCTACGTGGTGGCCACCGAACCGGTGGCCGATGCGGACACGTTCGTCGCGGCGCTGCGCGCAGCGCTACCCGAAGAGCATGCGGCACTGCCGATCACCGTGCTGAACTCGCTGGACGATGCGATGTTGCCGCGTCCGGTGGTGGTGTCCACCGCGCCGAGCGAACCGGCCCGCACCGAGACCGAAAGGGCGCTGGCCGCCATGCTGGTCGACCTGCTGTCGGTGCAGGAATTCGGGCGCCACGACGACTTCTTCACCCTTGGCGGCGACAGCATCCTGGCCGTGCAGTTGGCCGCCCGGGCGCGCGATGCCGGTGTCCCGCTGACCGCCCGGATGGTGTTCGAGCACCCCGAACTCGCCGAACTCGCCGCGGCGATCGACGCCAAGGCCGGGCAGGCGCAGGTGGCCGACACCCGGCACGAGCCGATGGCGGCGTCGGGGCTGTCCGACGACGAACTGGCCGCCCTGACCGCGGGGTGGGGCACCGACCGAACATGAGCTCGCCAACACCCGCCATCGCCGATGTGATGGCACTCAGCCCCCTGCAGCAGGGGCTGTACTCGCTGGCCGGTCTGACCGACAACGAGGCCGGTGCCGACCCGTATTTCATCGCGATGGCTGCCGATGTCGAAGGCGACCTGGATGCCGGCCTGCTGAAATCCTGCGCCGAGGCGATGCTGGAGCGCCACCCCAACGTCCGGGTCAGCTTCTTCCAAGGAAATCTGAGCAGGCCGGTCGCGATCGTCCCGGCGACCTTCGAGTTGCCTTGGCAGCACATCGTCGCGGATGCCGGCGAGGCCGCCGCCCTGGAGGCCGAGGCGCGCAGTCGGCCCTTCGATCTCGGTGCGGGGCCGTCCATCCGGTTCCTGCTGGTGCAGATGCCCGAGCAGCAGTGGCGGCTGGTGGTCGTCGCGCATCACATCGTGATCGACGGCTGGTCGTTGCCGGTGTTCGTCAGCGAGCTCATCGGCCTGTACCGCGCCGGTGGGGATATCGCCGCGATTCCGCCGGCGCCGAGGCCCTACCGGGACTACATCGGGTGGCTGACCGCCCGGGATCCCGAGATCAGCCGGCAGCGCTGGCGCGACCACCTCGCCGATCTGGACGGCCCGACGCTGCTGTCCCCGGCCCTGGGCGGCGAAGCCGTGGCCGGGCTGCCCACCCGCACCGAGATCGATCTGGACCAAGAGGCCACCTCAGCGCTGCTCGAAGCCGCCAGGAGCCGGGGTGTCACCGTCAGCACCCTGTTCCAGATGGCTTGGGCGACAATACTGTCCGCGTTCACCGACCGCTCCGACGTGGTGTTCGGGGTGACGGTGTCCGGCCGGCCCGACGAACTGTCCGGGGTGGAAGCCATGGTCGGACTGTTCATCAACACGGTGCCCTTGCGGATCCGGCTGGATCCGAGCGAGCGGGTCGGGCAGCAGTGCCTGGCGCTGCAGCGCGAAGCCGCCGAATTGCGCGACCACGGCTACCTCAGCCATACCGAGCTGCGGTCCGCCGGCGGTGTCGGCGAGCTGTACGACACCCTGCTGGTGTACGAGAACTTCCCACCCGGCGGGCTCGTCGGCAGCGGTGAGTTCGACCTGGGATCGGCGGTGATCCGGCCCGCCGCGCTGGAAAGCCTGTCGCATTTCCCGGTCACCATCGCTGCCCATCCGACGCACGGCCGACTCACCGTGCTCGTCGAAACCCTGGATGGCGCGCTGGGACTGCTGGATCCCGAGACCCTGGGGCAGCGGGTGTTGGCCGTCGTGGCGCGCCTGCTGCGATCATGGGGACGCCCGATGCGGGAGGTGAACGTCACCCTCGACGGCGAGGTCGCCACCTCCGAACGCACCGAAACCGCGGGCGCCGCGGGGGGTTTCCACACCGCGGTCGCCGCGGTCGCGGCTGAACGCCCAGACGAGATCGCACTGAGCTGGGATCCCGCCACCTCATCGAGTTCCGGAGGTCGCTGCGAGCTGAGCTACCGCGAATTCGACACCGCCGCCGACCGGTTGGCCGCGGAGCTGCAGCGCAGGGGAGTGCGCGCCGAAACCCCGGTGCCGATCCTGTTGCGCCGCGGACCCGACTACGTGGTGGCCATGCTGGCTGTGCTGAAGGCCGGCGGCCTGATCGTCCCGCTGGATCCGGGGATGCCGTCGGAACGTATCCGCGAGATCATCGGGCAGACCGGCGCCGCCTTGGTCATCGACGACGCACTGCTGGCCGACGTCGGCGCCCCGGGGCCGGACTACCGGCCCGCGCAGGTCCGGCCCGGGCAGGGCGCCTACATCATCTTCACCTCGGGGACCACCGGAAAACCCAAGGGTGTCATCGGAACCCACAGTGCGCTGCTCGCGTACGGTGACGACCACCTGCGCAACGTGCTCGGCCCGGCGCAGGCCGAACTGAACCGCACGCTGAGCATCGCCCACGCCTGGTCGTTCACCTTCGACGCGGCGTGGCAGCCGCTGGTGGCCCTGCTCGGCGGTCACCGGGTGCACATCATCGGCGACGACGTGCAGCGCGATGCGGAGGCGCTGGTCGCCACCATCGGTCGCGTCGGCCTGGACATGATCGACACGACGCCGTCGATGTTCACTCAGCTGCGTGCCGCCGGGCTGTTGACCGATGTGCCGCTGGCGGTGCTGGCGCTCGGCGGGGAGAACATCGACACCTCGGCCTGGCAGGGTATCCGCGCCGAATGTGAACGCACCGGGATGCGGGCCCACAACTGCTACGGCCCCACCGAAACCACCGTGGAGGCCGTCGTCGCCGCGATCGCGGACAACGAGCAGCCCTGCATCGGCCTGCCGACCGACCCGACGACCGCGCACGTGCTGGACAGCTGGCTGCGTCCGGTCCCTGCGGGGGTGGCCGGTGAGCTGTATCTGACCGGCGGGCAGCTCACCCGTGGCTATCTGGGGCGCGCGGGGGAGACCGCGGGCCGCTTCGTCGCCGACCCCGTCACCCCCGGCGCCCGGATGTACCGCACCGGTGACGTCGTCCGGCGCCTCGCTGGGAATGCCCTGCAGTTCCTGGGCCGCAGCGATGATCAGGTCAAGATCCGCGGCTTCCGGGTCGAACCCGCCGAGGTGGCCGCCGCCCTGCACCGTCACCCCGATGTCCGGCACGCGCACGTCGCGGTGCGACGCCACCGCAGCGGACCGCGGCTCACCGCATACGTGGTCACCACGGCGCCGGTGAGCGAACTGCGGCGCATGCTGACGACCACCCTGCCCAGATACCTGGTGCCGCACCACATCATCGACGTCGAGGCCATCCCGCTGACCTCACACGGCAAGGTCGACGACGCCGCACTGGCCGCCCTGGACACCGACCGCGGGGTCGGTCGGCCCGACGAATTCGCCGCCCCCGCCACCGACACCGAGATCGTGCTCGCCGAGGTGCTCGGCGAGCTGCTGGACACCCCGGTGGTGGACGTCAACGCCGACTTCCTGGACCTCGGCCTGGACAGCATCGTCGCGCTGTCGGTGGTGCAGGCGGTGCGCCGGCGTGGCGTGTCCCTGCGGGCCCGGCTGATGCTGGAATGCGCCAACATCCGGGAGCTGGCCACCGCGATCGATACCGATGTCGAGGCCGAGCAGATCGACATCGAGGACAACGGGCCGATCCCGCTGCTGCCCGCCGGGCATTGGCTGCTGGCCCACGGGGACCCGCGCCGGCTGGCATCCACCGAGGCGATCCGGCTGCCCGGCGGCGCCACCCGCGAGCAGTTGGACGCGGTGTTGCGCGGTGTGGTCGACGGCCACGCGGCGCTGCGCAGCCGATTGGACCGCGCGGCAATGGCTTTGATTGATCACCCGGTGGTCGACGTCCTCACCGAGGTCGAGGTGTCGGGTGACCTGACGGCAGCGGTCGCACAGCACACCGACGCCGCGGTGCAGCGGCTGGACCCCGACCGGGGTGCGATGTTCAACGCGGCGTGGCTGCACCATGACAGCGGCGCCGAGGTACTGCTCATCACCGCACACGTGCTCGCCATGGACCCGGCCTCCTGGCAGATCGTGCTTGGTGAGCTCGAAACCGGTTGGCACGCCGTCACCGCCGGCCGCACGCCCGCCGCCGTGCGGGAGCACACCTCGCTGCGGCAGTGGTCACTGATGCTGGGCGAGCGCGCCCTCAAGCTCGACACCTGCGATTTCTGGGCGGGCCAACTCGACGGTGCGGACCCCGATATCGGCACCCGGCGGGTCCGGCCGGACACCGACCGCGCCGGTGACGTCGTGGTGTCGATGTCCTTCGTCGGCCGCTCCGTCACCGCGCAGGTGCTGGCCGCACCGGTCCCGGTGCCCGAGGTGCTGGCCGCGGCGACGGCCCGGGCGCTGACCGCCTGGCGCCGGCTGCGCGGACAGGACACGCCCGCACCGCTGCTGGCGTTGGAGACCTACGGGCGTGCCGATGGCGTGGTTTCGGCCGGACTCGTCGACGATTCCCGTCACATCGATACCGGCGACACCGTCGGCTTGCTGAGCGCGATCTACCCGGTGCGCCTGGAATCCCAGGATCTGCGCGGGGTCGCCGACGAGCTCGCCGCGATTCCCGGTGACGGTATCGACTACGCGCTGCTGCGTCACCTGCGCAGCGATACCGCCGAACGGCTCGGTGCCTACCGCGGGCCGCAGATCCTGCTGAACTATCTGGGCCGGATGCGCCAGGCGCCGAGAGGTTCGGTGCTGACGCTGGATCGGGACCTGCTCACCCAGGTGTCCCGGATACCGGAACCGAATCTGGCGGTGCGCCATGAGATCACGCTGAACGTGGCGATGGTCGACAAGGACGGCTCGCCGGTGTTGGGGACGCAGTGGCGCACGCTGCCCGACATTCTTTCCGCCGAGGACGTCGCCACCCTGCAGGCGCTGTGGCAGGACGCTCTACGAGAGGTGATTCAGTGACCATTGACCCGAAGACATCCGCCCCGACGCTGGCCATCATCGGTGCCGGCGTGAAGGCGATCGCGGTGGCGGCCAAGGCCGCCGAGCTGCGTGCCATGGGCGTGGCCGCCCCCGATGTGGTGGCGATCGAACGCACCGCGGTGGCCGCCAACTGGCAGCCCGCCGGCGGCTGGACCGACGGGCAGCACCGGCTGGGCACCGGGCCGGAGAAAGACATCGGGTTCCCGTACCAGTCGGCGCTGGTGCCGCGGCGCAATGCCGAACTGGACCAGCGGATGATGGGGCACAGCTGGCAGTCCTACCTGATCTCGACCGGGCAGTTCGCCGAGTGGATCGACCGCGGGCGGCCGGCCCCGACGCACAGGCGATGGAGCCAATACCTGACGTGGGTGGCCGACAACACCGGGATGACTGTCCGCCACGGTGACGTCTCCGAGATCGGTCTGCAGTACGGCGATGACGGGGTGCGTTGGGAACTGGGCACCCGGGAGGGAGCCGTGCACGCCGACGCGCTAATGATCACCGGGCCGGGACAGGCCGAGCGGTCCATTCTGCCGGGCAACCCGCGGGTGCTCTCCATCGCTCAGTTCTGGCACCGGGCGGCCCAGCACGAGCTGATCGCCGCGGATCGGGTCGCGGTGATCGGCGGCGGCGAAACCGCGGGCACCATGCTCGATGAGCTTTTCCGGCACCGGGTTTCGACCATCACCGTGATCTCGCCGCAGGTGACGTTGTTCACCCGCGGGGAAGGATTCTTCGAGAACGCCCTCTACTCCGATCCCATCCACTGGGCCGGTCTGACGCTGGCCGAGAAGCGCGATGCCATGAACCGCACCGACCGCGGTGTGTTCTCGGTGCGGGTGCAGGAAGCGCTACTCGCCGATGACCGTATCCGGCATCTGCGTGGCCGGGTGGCGCACGCAGTGGCCCGCGACGAGCGCATCCGGCTGACCCTGCAGACCGAGCGGGGCGGGGAGCGGTTGGAGACGGTGCACGGCTTCGATCTGGTGATCGACGGATCCGGCGCGAACGCGATGTGGTTCGTGCCGCTGCTGCGTCAGGACGCGCTCGATGTCCTGGAACTGGGGATGGGCAAGGCCCTCAGCGCCGACAGCATCCAGGAGTCGATCGGCTATGACCTGTCGGTCAAGGATGTCGAGCCGAAGCTGTTCCTGCCCGGTCTGGCCGGGCTGACCCAGGGCCCCGGATTCCCGAACCTGAGCTGTCTTGGCCGGTTGTCCGACCGGGTGCTGGGTTCTGAATTTTTCACCATGACGGCGTCAGCCGACAAGTCTGCGAGGAGAACCGATGAGCAACAATCCGTTCGATGACGAGAGCGGCACCTTCTTCGTCCTGGTGAACGACGAAGAGCAGCACAGCCTGTGGCCCACGTTCGCCGAGGTGCCCGCCGGCTGGCGGGTGGTGTTCGGGGAGAGTACCCGCGCGGATTGCCTGGCCTACGTCGAGGAGAACTGGTCCGACCTGCGCCCCAAGAGCCTGCGCGACGCCATGTCCTAACCCGCTTCTCGCCGAAACTGTATTCCAGACGGCGGGTACTCGAACTTTGCCTTCGCGCTTACAGTTTCGGCGATGCGGGTGTGCATCTGGCCGTCCCATCCTCCGGCCCGTAACGCGCGGTAGGCGCTGTCGACGACTTCGGCGCCGTGGTCTTCCCTGATGACTTGGATGACGTTCCACCCCAGCTCCCTCAGCCGCGGCAACACCCAGTGGTCCTTGACGTACTGCGGACGACTCGTCTGATGCTGGTCACCGTCGTATTCGAGTGCCACTTTGAACTCTTCCCAACCCAGGTCGAGTGTCCGTAGGTGTCGTCCCCACTGGTCGACCACGGCGATCTGCGTCGTCGGCCAGGGCAGGCCGGCGTCGATGCACATCAGCCGTAGCCGGGTCTCCTGGGGCGAAGCGGCTCCGCCGTCGACGAGCGGGAGAATCGCCTTGAGCCGGGCGACCCCGCGCGCCCCGCGATAGCGCTCGGCGAGCGCCAGCACTTCGACGGGATCGAAGGCGACCGCGCGCATCAGCGCGTCGAGCCGCGCCAGCGCCGGTCCCCGAGCCAGAAACCGCCCCAGATCCAAGGCGGTACGTGCCGCAGATGTGGCGGGAATGCCCGACAGGCATGTCATCTCGTCCTCGGCGAGCCGTTCGTTGCGGACTACCAGACCACGCGGTGGCCTGGTGCAATTCCAGATGAGCTCGATCGGAATGCCGGTGTCCACCCATTCGGCACCGTGTAGTGCCGATGCGGCGACACCCGTCACCACGCCGTGGCGGCGTGTCCACAGCCACGCTGCATTGGTGCGATCCTGCAGAGTGAGGATCTGGTTCTTCGGCGCATGGATGTTCGGGAAGACGGGTCGATGGTGATGCTGCAGCTCGTGGCGGGTGAGGATGCCGTCATTCAGCGCCTCACTGCCGATGATGATGTGCCCCATGGCGTGATCTTGGTTGTCCCCACCGACAAGCGGGCCGAGACTGTACCGGTGATGGAAAAGACCGAGTGAGGGCCTTCTGGAATACAGTTTCGGCGAAAGAGGGACTGGCGGCGCTGCTGTGGCTGCTGGCCGCGGCCGGGTATCTGGCCGCCGAGGCGTTCGCCGCGGTGGCGCTGCCGGGGTACCGCTACGGCAGCGACTACATCAGCACCCTCGGTGACCCCACCGTCTCCGCGCGGGCCCCGCTGATGAACGCGGCCTTCGCCTTTCAGGGGGTGTGCTTCGCCGTCGCCGCGGCATTGTTCGCGGCCGGCGCGACGCGATCGCGGAACCGGTTGTGGTTCTTGGTGTTCGCCATCGGCAACGGTGTCGGCAACGTGCTGATCGCCGTCGTGCACAGCGGGCAGGGCAACCCGTGGCATGTCATCGGGGCGGTACTGGCGATCGTCGGCGGAAACGCCGCCGCCCTGGCGGGATCGGGCATCCTCACGTCGACGGCGTACCGGGCCACGTCGATCACGCTGGGCGCGTCGGGCCTGGTCTGCCTGTTGGTCACGGCCGCCGCGCCGAACCAGGTGGGCGCCTGGGAACGCGGCAGCGTCTACCCGATCTTCGCCTGGCAGATCCTCACCGCGCTCGTGCTGCTGCGGCGTCAGGCCGGCAGCGCGTCGTCCATCTCATAGACCCGGGCGTGTAGCACCGTGCGGTTGCGCAGCGCCGCCCGCACCGCGTGGTGCACGCCCTCCTCCAGATAGACATTGCCCTGCCAGCGCACCGCGTGCGGGAAGAGATCGCCGTAGAACGTCGAATCCTCGGAGAGCAACCGGTCCAGCGCGAGCACCGTCGTGGTGGTCACCAGCTCGTCGAGCCGGATCTGGCGCGGCGGGATCTGGGCCCACTGCCGGTAGGTCAGATTGTGTTCGGGATACGGCTTGCCGTCGCGGACACCTTTGAAGATCACCGGCGGGCTCCCATGAAGGTGAGATTAACCGCAATCGACGGGCAATGTCGGCGAAGTCTTTGCCTACGGAACGATGCCGGAGCGGCCGCTGCGCGACGTGATCTGTGTCGCGGTGAATATGCACTGCTGATCCCCGTAAAATGGCGGCAGACCGGATGACAAAGGGCAGGTGAACAATGGGTAGTGCAGACGATCGTCGCTTCGAGGTGTTGCGCGCCATCGTCGCCGACTTCGTCGCGACCCAGGAGCCGATCGGGTCCAAGACCCTCGTCGAACGCCACAACCTCGGTGTTTCGAGTGCCACGGTGCGCAACGACATGGCCGTCCTGGAGGCCGAGGGCTACATCGCGCAGCCGCACACCAGTTCCGGGCGGGTGCCCACCGAGAAGGGCTACCGGGAGTTCGTCGACCGCCTCGACGATGTGAAGCCGATGTCCGCCAGCGAACGCCGCGCCATCATGACGTTCCTCGAATCCGGCGTTGACCTCGACGATGTGCTGCGCCGCGCGGTGCGCCTACTGGCCCAGCTGACCCGCCAGGTCGCCATCATCCAATACCCGACGCTGTCCGCCTCGACGGTGCGTCACCTGGAGGTCGTCGCGCTGACGCCGGCCAAACTGCTGCTGGTGGTCATCACCGACAGCGGCCGCGTCGACCAGCGGGTCGTCGAACTCGGTGACGCCATCGACGACGGGCAACTCGCTCAGCTGCGCGAACGCCTGGGTTCGGCGCTGGAGGGCAAACCGCTGTCGGCGGCGTCGGTGGCGGTCGCCGACCTGGCAGGCACGCTGGACGGTCACGGTGGTCTCGGCGACGCGGTGGGCCGCGCGGCGACCGTTCTGGTCGAGACCCTCGTCGAGCACACCGAGGAACGGCTGTTGCTGGGCGGCACCGCCAACCTCACCCGCAACACCGCCGACTTCGGTGGGTCGCTGCGCTCGGTGCTCGAAGCGCTGGAGGAACAGGTCGTGGTGCTGCGGCTGCTGGCCGTGCAACAGCAGGCCGGTAAGGTCACGGTGCGTATCGGGCACGAGACCGAGGCCGAGCAGATGCTGGGAACATCGGTGGTGAGCACCACCTACGGCAGCTCGGGCAAGGTGTACGGCGGAATGGGCGTGGTCGGCCCCACCCGGATGGACTATCCGGGAACGATCGCGAACGTCGCCGCCGTTGCCCTCTACATAGGTGAAGTCCTGGGCACCCGATGAGGGAATGCCGCCGCCGGCGGCACGAGAGAGGTTTTTAGCGTGGCACGCGATTATTACGGTCTGCTCGG
The DNA here is from genome assembly GCF_002968335.2 of Mycobacterium sp. ITM-2016-00316. Taxonomy (NCBI): domain Bacteria; kingdom Bacillati; phylum Actinomycetota; class Actinomycetes; order Mycobacteriales; family Mycobacteriaceae; genus Mycobacterium; species Mycobacterium sp. ITM-2016-00316. The sequence continues at coordinate 3,803,653 of NZ_CP134398.1, read as the reverse complement.
CGTGAGCAAAGGCGCCAGTGAGTCGGAGCTGAAACGCGCCTACCGCAAGCTGGCCCGTGAACTGCATCCCGACGTCAACCCCGATGAGGCCGCCCAGGCGCGCTTCACCGAGATCCAGCTCGCCTACGAGGTGCTCTCCGATCCGGAGAAGCGACGCATCGTCGACCTCGGCGGCGACCCACTGGAGGGCGCGGGCGCGGGTGGCGGCGGTTTCTCCGGCGCCGGCTTCGGTGGGCTCGGCGACGTGTTCGAGGCGTTCTTCGGTGGCGGCGCGGGCTCGCGCGGACCGATCGGCCGGGTGCGCCCGGGCTCGGATTCGCTGCTGCGGATGCGGCTGGATCTGACCGAGTGCGCGACGGGTGTGACCAAGCAGGTGGCGGTCGACACCGCGGTGCTGTGCGACCTGTGCCAGGGCAAGGGCACCCACGGCAACTCGGTTCCCAAGACCTGCGATACCTGCAAGGGCCACGGCGAGGTACAGACGGTGCAGCGCTCGCTGCTCGGTCAGGTGATGACCTCGCGCCCGTGCCCGGTCTGCGGCGGCGTCGGCGAGGTCATCCCGGATCCGTGCCACCGCTGCGGCGGCGACGGCCGGGTGCAGGCCCGCCGCGAGATCAGCGTCAAGATCCCCGCCGGTGTCGGCGACGGCATGCGGGTACGCCTCGCCGCCCAGGGCGAGGTCGGCCCCGGTGGCGGCCCGGCCGGTGACCTCTACGTCGAGGTGCACGAACAGCCCCACGAGATCTTCGTCCGTGACGGCGATGACCTGCATTGCACGGTCTCGGTGCCGATGTTCGACGCCGCGCTGGGCACCTCGGTGACCGTCGACGCCATCATCGACGGCCCGACCGAGCTGGTCATCCCGCCCGGGACCCAGCCCGGCGCAGTGACCACCCTGCGCGGGCACGGCATGCCGCATCTGCGTTCCGGCGTGCGCGGCAACCTGCACGCCCACATCGAGGTGCTGGTGCCGACCCGGCTCGACGGCACCGATTCGGAGTTGCTGCGCAAGCTCAAGGAGCACCGCCCGCGCGATGTCGCCGAGGTGAAGTCCAGCCAAGGCGGTGCGGGGGCCAACAACGGCGGGCTGTTCAGCCGGCTGCGTGAGACGTTCTCGGGCCGCTAGTTTGTCGGCTCAGCGGAATCGCGCATGAGTAGGGCGCTCTTCTACGTCGACGCGCTGCCCGGTGCGGGCGGTATCGCCGTCGTCGACGGTGACGAGGGTTTCCATGCGTCCAATGTGCGCCGGATCCGGCCGGGTGAGGAACTCGATCTGAGCGATGGCAACGGGACTGTCGCGCACTGTGTGGTCGAGGAGGCCGCCAAGGGCCGGTTGTCCGCCCGGGTGCTCGACGTCACCGAGGTGCCCGGCCCGAGACCGTCGGTGACCGTTGCCCAGGCCCTGCCCAAGTCCGAACGTTCCGAGCTGGCAATCGAATTGGCCACCGAGGCCGGTGCCGACGGCTTCCTGGCCTGGCAGGCGCAGCGCTGTGTGGCCCGCTGGGAATCGGCGGCCAAGGTCGACAAGGGGTTGCGGCGCTGGGGCGCGGTGGCCCGGTCGGCGGCCCGGCAGTCCCGACGTGCCCGCGTCCCCGAGATCGAGGGGTTGGTGTCCACCGCGCAATTGCTGACCCGGGTGCCGGGCGCGCTGACGCTGGTGTTGCACGAGTCCGCGACGGTGCCGCTGGCCGATATCGGCCTGGCCGACGCGGCGGCGGTGCTGCTGGTGGTCGGTCCCGAGGGCGGGATCAGCGACGAGGAGTTGGCCGAACTCACCGGTGCCGGCGCCCGCACCGTGCGGCTCGGGCCGTCGGTGCTGCGCACCTCGACGGCCGCGGCGGTGGCGCTCGGGGCGATCGGGGTGCTGACCAGCCGCTGGGACTTGAGGAACTGAGCATTGGGACAGGTCGGTGACCGGCGGTAAACTTGGGACGCCGATACACCGAGACCACAGGAAGCAGGCACGAAACCGCACGTGACGCCCCGCGAGACGACCGCTGGTCCTATTCCTGGACCGGTACGAAGCAGCATCACTGTTCCGCCCGACAGCATCGTGGGCCTGCTGGGTTCGGCCGATGAGAACCTGCGTGCCCTGGAAGAACTGCTCACCGCCGATATCCATGTCCGCGGTAACGCCATCACCATCAGCGGCGAGCCCGCCGACGTGGCACTGGCCGAGCGTGTCGTCACCGAGCTGACCGCGGTGATCTCCCGGGGCCAGCCGCTCAACCCCGACGCCGTGCGGCACAGCGTGTCGATGCTGACCGGCACCGATGACGCCTCACCGGCCGAGGTGCTCACCCTGGACATCCTGTCTCGGCGCGGGAAGACCATCCGGCCCAAGACGCTCAACCAGAAGCACTATGTCGATGCCATCGACGCGCACACCATCGTCTTCGGGATCGGCCCGGCCGGCACCGGTAAGACCTATCTGGCAATGGCCAAGGCCGTGCACGCATTGCAGACCAAGCAGGTCAACCGGATCATCCTGACCCGCCCCGCGGTGGAAGCCGGTGAGCGCCTCGGCTTCCTTCCCGGCACGCTGACCGAGAAGATCGACCCGTACCTGCGCCCGCTGTACGACGCGCTGCACGACATGATGGATCCGGCCGCCATCCCGAACCTGCTGGCGGCCGGCGTGATCGAGGTGGCGCCGCTGGCGTTCATGCGCGGCCGCTCGCTCAACGACGCGTTCATCATCCTCGACGAGGCGCAGAACACCACGCCCGAGCAGATGAAGATGTTCCTGACCCGGCTGGGGTTCAACTCCAAGATGGTCGTCACCGGTGACGTCACCCAGGTCGATCTGCCCGGTGGCGCGCGCTCGGGTCTGCGCGCGGCCAGCGACATCCTCGACGGCATCGACGATATCCACTTCTCCGAGCTCACCAGCGCCGACGTGGTCCGCCACCGGCTGGTCTCCCAGATCGTGGATGCCTACTCACGGCATGAGGCGCAGCCGGAACTGATCAACCGCGCCCAGCGCAGGTCTTCGGGCGGGCGTGGGCGCAGATGAGCGACGCTTGCGGAGCGAATCAACAGACGGCATGCGGGACCCGAGCCTGCGAGGGGACTGCATGAGTATCGAGGTCTCCAACGAATCGGGGATGGACGTCTCCGAACAGGAACTGGTCAGTGTCGCGAAGTTCGTCATCGCGCAGATGGACGTGAACCCGGCGGCCGAGCTGTCCATGGTGCTGCTGGACACCGCGGCGATGGCCGACCTGCACGTGCGCTGGATGGACCTGCCCGGGCCCACCGACGTGATGAGTTTCCCGATGGACGAGCTGGAGCCCGGGGGCCGCCCGGATGCGGCCGAACCCGGTCCGTCCATGCTCGGGGACATCGTGTTGTGCCCCGAGTTCGCGGCCGTTCAGGCCGAGAAGGCCGGGCATTCGCTCGGGCAGGAACTGGCGCTGCTCACCGTGCACGGTGTGCTGCACCTGCTGGGCTACGACCATGCCGAACCCGATGAGGAGAAAGAGATGTTCGCCCTGCAGCGCCGCCTCCTCGAGGAATGGGTGGCCGACCAAGTGGAGTCCTACCGCCAGGATCTGCAGATCGAGAAGGATCGCCGGCTGTTGGACAAGTCGCGATACTTCGACCAGCAGTGACCGGCCTCGCCCCGCTGCTCGCTGCAGTGTTGCTCGTCGGCCTCGGTGGGCTCTTCGCCGCGGTGGACGCCGCGATCAGCACCGCCTCGCTGGCCCGCGTGGAGGAGATGGTCCGCGATGAGCGGCCCGGCGCCGCCCGGTTGGCACGTGTGCTGCTGGACCGGCCCCGCTATATCAATCTCGTGGTGCTGCTCCGTATCACGTGTGAGGTGAGCGCCACCGTCCTGCTGGTGTCCTATCTGGACGGCTATCTGGGCGTCGCCTGGGGGCTGTTCGCCGCGGCGGCCACCATGGTGGTGGTCAGTTTCGTCGTCATCGGTGTCGGTCCGCGGACCGTCGGCCGGCAGAACGCGTACACCATCGCGTTGTCGGCGGCCCTTCCGCTGCATGCGATCTCGGTCCTGCTGACCCCGATCAGCCGGCTGCTGGTGCTCATCGGTAACGCACTGACGCCCGGCCGGGGCTTCCGCAACGGACCGTTCGCCTCGGAGATCGAACTGCGCGAGGTCGTCGATCTGGCCCAGCAGCGCGGTGTGGTGGCCGATGACGAACGGCGGATGATCCAGTCCGTCTTCGAGCTCGGCGACACCCCGGCCCGTGAGGTGATGGTGCCGCGCACCGAGATGGTGTGGATCGAATCGGACAAGACCGCGGCGCAGGCGCTCTCATTGGCCGTGCGCAGCGGGCATTCCCGGCTGCCGGTGATCGGGGAGAACGTCGACGATGTCGTCGGTGTGGTCTACCTCAAGGATCTCGTGCAGCAGACCCATACCGAATTCCCCGTCGACACCCGCGTCGGCGAGGTGATGCGCCCGGCGGTGTTCGTGCCGGACTCCAAGCCGCTGGACATGCTGCTGCGCGAGATGCAGCGCGATCGCAAGCACATGGCGCTGCTGGTCGACGAATACGGCGCGATCGCCGGTCTGGTCACCATCGAGGACGTGCTGGAGGAGATCGTCGGCGAGATCAACGACGAGTACGACGCCGACGAGGTGGCGCCCTGGGAGGTGCTGGGCTCCAATAGATTCCGGGTCTCCACCCGGTTGCCTATCGAAGACCTGACCGAACTGTACGAGGACCTCGACGTCGGCGAGGACCTGGAGGTCGACACCGTCGGCGGGTTGCTCGCCCACGAACTCGGCCGGGTGCCGCTGCCCGGCGCCCAGGTCAGCTGGAACGGATTACGTTTGCGGGCCGAAGGCGGCCCGGACCATCGCGGAAGGGTGCGGATCGGCACTGTGCTGATCGCCCCGGAAGCGCCACCGGAGGAGGACACGTGAGCGATCTGGACGCCGAGGACGACAAGCTGGTGGTGCTGGCCCGCGGAGCGATGGGCCGCGCCGAAGCCGCTCAAGGGGCCGCCGTGCGTGACCTGGACGGCCGCACCTATGCCGGTGCGCCCGTGCACCTGTCGGCGCTGAGCCTGACCGCGCTGCAGGCCGCGGTCGCCGCCGCGGTGTCCAGCGGCGCGGCCGGACTGGAAGCGGCGGTGCTGGTCGGCGGATCGGCCGAGGATCCCGGTGTCGGTGCGGTGACCGAGCTGTCCCCGACGGCGACGGTGATCGTCACCGACCGTGCCGGTACGCCGTTGGTGTCCCCGTGAGCGACGAATTCCGGTCCGGTTTCGTCTGTTTCGTCGGCCGGCCCAATACCGGCAAGTCGACACTGACCAACGCGCTGGTCGGCGAGAAGGTGGCCATCACGTCGAACCGGCCCCAGACCACGCGGCACACCATCCGCGGCATCGTGCACCGCGACGACTTTCAGATCATCCTCGTCGACACCCCGGGTCTGCACCGGCCACGCACCCTGCTCGGTGAGCGGCTCAACGAGCTGGTCAAGGGCACCTACTCCGATGTCGACGTCATCGGGCTGTGCCTGCCCGCCGATGAGGCGATCGGACCGGGCGACCGGTGGATCTACGAGCAGATCCGGGCCGTGGCGCCCAGGACCACTCTGATCGTGATCGTCACCAAGATCGACAAGGTGCCCAGGGACAAGGTGGCGGCGCAGCTGATGGCCGTCAGCAACTTGGTCGGGGACACCGCCGAGATCGTGCCGGTGTCGGCGACCAAGGGTGAGCAGCTCGATGTGCTGATCGACGTCCTGGTGAGCAAGCTTCCCCCGGGGCCGGCGTTCTACCCCGACGGCGAACTGACCGACGAGCCCGAACAGGTGCTCATGGCCGAGTTCATCCGTGAGGCCGCGCTCGAAGGCGTCCGCGACGAGCTACCGCACTCGCTGGCCGTCGTGATCGACGAGGTGACCCCGCGAGAGGGCCGCGATGACCTGATCGATGTGCATGCCATCCTCTATGTGGAGCGCGACAGCCAGAAGGGCATCGTGATCGGCAAGGGCGGTGCCCGGCTGCGTGAGGTGGGCACCGCGGCGCGCACCCAGATCGAGAAGCTGCTGGGCACCAAGGTCTATCTGCAGCTGCAGGTCAAGATCGCCAAGAACTGGCAGCGTGATCCCAAGCAGCTCAGGAAGCTGGGCTTTTAGGGCGTCCAGCCCGGCACCTGGCCGAAATCCCGGATATCCGACGGGACCGGTGGGGCGCCGTCACCCTTGCCGTACACCGCGACCACCACGGTGCGGTCGAAAAGGCTCTCCGACCAGACGCCGATGTGCACATTCGAGCAATCGGCCATGATCGCGTAGTAGTCCGGCCGGTGGTACCACTGGTTGATCAGCTCGATACCGCTGATCGCCAGCGCCGGGTTGATCGCCACCGTCTCGGCGACGGGCCCGGCGTAGCCGGCGTTGCGGGCACGGTCGGCGACGGTCGTGCCGTCGGACCCGATATCGCCGTTGAGCGCCCGGTTGTTGAGCACATCGTTGGTGTGCCACTGCGCGGCGAGGCGCAGCTTCGGGTTGATCTTGATGTCGGTGTCGCAACCGGCCCTGTGCTGCACCGTGTACACGTTGGCGACCACACCGTCGTTGAGTCGACGGTTGTCGGCGTTGGCGGCGGGCGCGGCCAGCAGCGCCCCGGCGGCGAAGGCGGCCACCGCGACGGCCGTCGCGCAACGGCGGGTGTTCGTCATAGGGGGTGACCTTACGTCAGCGCGGGACTGTCCCACCAAGGTTCCGGCTGCTTGGCCATCCAGCCGTTCACCCCCTCGAGCGCGGCGGCCAGCGAGATCAGCATGGGTTCGCTGTCGGCCGGACCCATCAACTGCACCCCGATGGGCAGCCCGTCGGAGGTGAATCCGGCCGGGATGTTGATCGAGGGCCAGCCCAGCAGGTTCCACGGCCAGGTCACCGGGCAGGCGCGGATCATGGCCCGGTCGGTGGTCAGCGGGCCGCGGTCGTCGTACTCGTCGACCAGCGGCGGTGGCAGTGCGGTGGTGGGGGCGAGCACCACGTCGGCGATGTTGAAGATCCAGCCGACCCGGCGCTGGGCCTGTGCCTCGGCCGCCCGCGCCTTGCGCAGGGTGTGCTGCGACAGCAACCAACCGGTCCGGATATTGCTCACGGTGCGTTTGTCGAGCGTCACGCCGGATCCCAGCCGTTGCTGCCACTCCAGCAGCCCCGAGGTGGAACGGGACAGGAAGTTCCATGACATCCGCAGCCCGTAATCCGGATCGGCCTTGATGACGGTGTGCCCGAGCTGCCCGAGCTGATCGGCGACGCCCTGCAGTGCGGCCGCGATCTCCGGGTGCAGCTCGGAACGGAACACGTTGAACGGAAACGCCGTGGACATCGCGACGCGCAGCGGGCCGGGGGCGCGACCGACGTGGTCGGACACCTGGACCGGGGCCGGTTTGTGCAGATCGCCGTCGGCGTTACCGGAGGCGGCGTCGAGCACGATGGCGGCGTCGGTGACGGTGCGGGCCAGCACGCCGTTGACGGTGATGCCGTTGAACGCCTCGGGCAGCGGCCAGGTCGAGATGCGGCCGCGCTGCGGTTTGATCCCGACCAGATGCGTCCAGGCCGCCGGTATCCGGACACTGCCCGCCCCGTCGGATCCGATCGCGGCGGTCACCAGACCGGCGGCCACCGCGGCGGCGCTGCCCCCGGAGGACCCACCCGGACTGTGCTCGCGTGACCACGGATTGCGGGTGTGGCCGAATCCCGGGCCGCTGGTGAACGGCCACTGACCCAGCTCGCAGGTGTTGGTCTTGCCGACGATCACCGCACCGGCCGCCCGTAACCGCCGCACCACCTCGGCGTCGGCGGTCGCGACCGGCCGTTCCCCGTCGGTGCCGAACCGGGTGGCCACCCCCGCCACGTCCACGTCATCCTTGACCGCAATCGGGATTCCCAGCAGTGGAAGTTGTTGCCCCGCAGCGCGTTTGCGATCAGCTTCGGCGGCATCGGCCAGCGCCTGCTCGGTCAGCACCACCCGGAAGGCATTCAGGGTGGGCTGGCTGGCTTCGATGGCCGCCAGGGACCTGCGTACCAGTTGGTCGGAGGTGACCGAGCCGCTGGCGAGTCGGTACTGCAGCTGGGTGAGAGTGGGAAATCTGGGTGCAGGAGTCATGCGGACGGGCGTTTTATGAGTGAGAGCCATACTGGGTTTGAGGATATCCGGCGTTGCGGTGCGGTCGATGTCACCGCGCGGTGACACACTGTCCCGATGCGGTTGTACCGGGATCGAGCGGTGGTGCTGCGCCAGCACAAGCTCGGCGAGGCCGACCGGATCGTGACTCTGCTCACCCGCGAGAACGGCGTGGTCCGCGCGGTGGCCAAGGGAGTGCGCCGTACCCGGAGCAAGTTCGGGGCGCGGCTGGAGCCTTTCGCGCACATCGACGTTCAGCTGCACCCGGGGCGCAATCTCGACATCGTCACCCAGGTGCAATCCATCGATGCGTTCGCCGTCGACATCGTCAGCGACTACGGCCGCTACACCTGTGCCTGCGCGGTGCTGGAGACCGCGGAGCGCCTCGCCGGGGAGGAACGCGCCCCGGTGCCCGCGCTGCACAGCCTGACGGTGGCGGCGCTGCGTGCGGTGGCCGAGGGCCGCCGCCCCCGCGAGCTGGTCCTCGATGCGTACCTGCTGCGGGCGATGGGGATCGCGGGCTGGGCGCCGTCGCTGACCGAATGCGCCCGGTGCGCGGCGCCCGGTCCGCACCGGGCTTTCCACGTCGGCGCGGGTGGCAGCGTGTGCGTGCACTGCCGGCCATCGGGGGCCGCGACCCCTGCGCAGGCCGTGATGGATCTGATGATCGCGCTGCACGACGGTGACTGGGAGTTCGCCGAGGCGTCCACCTCATCGCATCGCAGCCAGGCCAGCGGGCTGGTGGCCGCGCATCTGCAGTGGCACCTGGAACGTCAACTGCGGACATTGCCACTGGTGGAGCGCGTATACAGAGTTGATACCGCGGCCGTTGAACGCAGAGCAGGGGTGGTCGGGCAGGATATGGCCCATGGCTACCAAACGGGGCAAGACCACGTACCCGCAGCTGCCCCCGGCGCCTGAGGACTACCCGGTTTTCCCGGACGTCTCGACGTGGCCGGTGGTGTTCCCGGAGCTGCCGCCGCGCACCAACGGTAAGTTCTCCCGGCCGCCGCAGCACCCGTCGAAGGCGGCTGCTCCGCAGATCCCGGCCGACCAGGTTCCCAACCACGTCGCCGTCGTCATGGACGGTAACGGCCGGTGGGCCACCCAGCGCGGGCTGGGCCGCACCGAGGGACACAAGATGGGTGAGGCCGTCCTCATCGACATCACCTGCGGCGCCATCGAACTGGGCATCAAACATCTGAGCGTCTACGCCTTCTCCACCGAGAACTGGAAGCGCAGCACCGAAGAGGTGCGTTTCCTGATGGGCTTCAACCGCGAGGTGGTGCGCCGCCGCCGCGAGAACCTGGATGCCATGGGTGTCAACATGCGCTGGGTGGGCTCGCGGCCGCGCATGTGGAGCAGCGTCATCAAGGAGTTCGACATCGCCGAGCAGATGACGGTCGGCAACGACGTCATCACCGTCAACTACTGCGTGAACTACGGGGGCCGCACCGAGATTGTCGAGGCGGCAAGGCAACTCGCCGAAGAAGCGGTCGCGGGCAAGGTCAACCCGAATCGCATCAGTGAGGCGTCCTTCGCCAAGCACCTGCACCGCCCCGATATTCCCGATGTCGACCTGTTCATCCGGACATCGGGAGAGCAGCGGGCCAGCAACTTCCTGATCTGGCAGGCGGCCTACGCCGAGTACGTCTTCCAGGACAAGCTCTGGCCCGACTATGACCGCCGCGACCTGTGGGCGGCGTGCGAGGAATACGTGAACCGCAACCGCCGGTTCGGGCGGGCCTGATGGCATCCGGCGGGCAGGAGCGCAGCGACCCGGGAATGTCATCCGGCGGGCAGGAGCGCAGCGACCCGGGAATGTCTTCGCTCGAGGATCGGCTCTTGGCCATTGCCGAGGCGCTGCTGACGGCCACCCGTGAGGACGACGGTGCGCTGACCGTGCACCACGATGGCACCTTCGCCTCGCTGCGGGTGGTGAGCGTCGGCGAGGGGCTGGACATGGTGTCGCTCAACCAGGTCCTGGCCTGGGACCTGCCGCTGGACGACGAGCTGCGCGCGACGGTGTCCGAGCACACCCGGGGCACCCTGCTGGGCACGGTCTCACTGGCCGAGAAGGATGACACGTCAGCGGATGTGCTGCTGCGCTACAACTTTCCGGGCTCGGGCCTGTCCGACGAGGCGCTCGGCACGCTGATCATGATGGTGCTGTCCACCGGCGCCGACGTGCGGCGCACGTTGACGTGACTCCGGTGATCCGGATCGTCGCGGCCGTCGTCCTCGACGAGCGCAACCATGTGCTGGTGGTCCGCAAGCGCGGGACCACGGCGTTCATGCAGCCCGGCGGAAAGATCGAACCGGGGGAGACGCCGGTGCAGGCGCTGCACCGGGAGATCCGCGAAGAACTCGGCGCCGGCGTGGTGGAGGATTCCATCCGCTCGCTGGGACATCACGACGCGGCGGCGGCCAACGAGCCCGGCCATCGCGTCGCCGCCGACCTGTTCCTGGTCAGCCTCGATGATCGACCGCAGCCGGGCGCCGAGATCGTCGAGATGGCGTGGGTGGACCCACACGCACCCGGCGATATCGAGCTCGCCCCGCTGACCGTCGGCGCGGTGCTGGAGTTCGTGCGCGTCAGCTGACCTCGGCGCACTTCCCGCACACCCCGAAGATCTCGATGGTGTGGCTGACATCGGTGAAACCGTGCTGCGCGGCGACCTGGTCGGCCCAGACCTCGGCGGCGCCGCCCTCGACCTCGACGGTGGCACCGCAGATCCGGCACACCAGGTGATGGTGGTGATGTTCCGAGCACAACCGGTACACCGATTCCCCGGTGTCGGTGCGCAGGGTGTCGACCTGGCCGGCGGTGGCCATGGACTGCAGCGTGCGGTACACGGTGGTCAGCCCGATACCCTCGCCGCGTTTGCGCAGTTCGTCGTGCAGTTCCTGCGCGGACCGGAAGTCCGCGACGTCGTCGAGCAGCGCGGAGATCGCCGCGCGCTGCCTCGTCGAGCGCACCACGGGGGTCATGCGGTGTCCTCGGCGGCGTGGGTGACGGCCGCCACCACGATCTCGGCCAGGTGATGGTCGACGAGGCGGTACATCACCTCGCGGCCGCTGCGTTCCCCGGCCACCACGCCGGCGGACTTGAGGATGCGAAGGTGCTGGCTGACCAGCGGCTGGGGCACGTCCAGCGCGTCGACGAGTTCGTGCACGCAGCGCTGGGATTCGCGCAGTTGCAGGACGATGGCGATGCGCAACGGTGCGGCCAGCGCGCGTAGCAGATCCCCGGTGATGTCCAGGATCTCCCGTGACGGTAGCTCCGGGAACGGTGAGCTGGCATGCTCGTGCTCATGGCCGGTAGTGGAAACGGTTTTCATTATCTAGCCAGATTACATGCACATCTGCGCATGTCAATGGTTTGGCGGGGACTCCCCGGCGAGAGGGTCCCGGTCTCATCGCTACGCTGTTGACCCGTGGCATCCCTCATCGACACCGTTGCAAACCTGGCGAAACGCCGTGGCCTCGTCTACCAATCGGGCGAGATCTACGGCGGTACGAAGTCCGCCTGGGATTACGGACCACTCGGGGTGGAGCTCAAGGAGAACATCAAGAAGCAGTGGTGGCGTTCGGTGGTCACCGGCCGCGATGACGTCGTCGGCCTGGACAGCGCGATCATCCTGCCCCGCCAGGTGTGGGTGGCCTCCGGGCACGTCGCGGTGTTCAACGATCCGCTCGTCGAATGCCTGAACTGCCACAAGCGCCACCGGCAGGATCACCTGCAAGAGGCCTACGCGCTCAAGAAGGGTGGCGAGCCGGATGACGTCCCCATGGGCGAGATCGTCTGCCCCGACTGCGGCACCAAGGGTCAATGGACCGAGCCGCGCGATTTCAACATGATGCTCAAGACCTACCTGGGGCCCATCGAGTCCGAGGATGGTCTGCACTACCTGCGTCCCGAGACCGCGCAGGGCATCTTCGTCAACTTCGCCAATGTGGTGACCACCGCACGCAAGAAGCCGCCGTTCGGTATCGGCCAGATCGGCAAGAGCTTCCGCAACGAGATCACCCCGGGTAACTTCATCTTCCGCACCCGTGAGTTCGAGCAGATGGAGATGGAGTTCTTCGTCGAGCCGTCCACCGCGCCGGAGTGGCACAAGTACTGGATCGAGACGCGGCTGAAGTGGTACACCGATCTCGGGATCAACCCGGAGAACCTGCGCCTCTACGAGCACCCGCTGGAAAAGCTGTCGCACTACAGTGCGGGCACCACCGATATCGAGTACAAGTTCGGTTTCTCCGGCAACCCGTGGGGTGAGCTGGAGGGTATCGCCAACCGTACCGACCACGACTTGTCCAGCCACGCAAAGGCTTCCGGTGTCGACCTGACCTACTACGATCAGGCTTCGGACACCCGCTACACGCCGTACGTGATCGAGCCGGCGGCCGGTCTGACCCGCTCGCTGATGGCGTTCCTGGTCGATGCCTACACCGAGGACGAGGCTCCGAACGCCAAGGGCGGGGTGGACAAGCGCACCGTGCTCAAGCTCGACCCGCGACTGGCCCCGGTCAAGGCGGCGGTGCTGCCGCTCTCGCGGCACGCCGACTTGTCGCCCAAGGCAAAGGATCTCGCCGCCGAGCTGCGGCAGAGCTGGAATGTCGAGTTCGACGATGCCGGCGCGATCGGGCGGCGCTACCGCCGCCAGGACGAGATCGGCACCCCGTTCTGCGTGACGCTGGACTTCGATTCGCTCGACGACCAGGCGGTCACCATCCGTGAGCGCGACGCCATGACCCAGGAGCGGGTGGCGATCTCCGAGGTGTCCAATTACCTTGCCGTGCGGTTGAAGGGCTGCTGACCCACTTCCCGCGAGCGTGCGTGTCTGTTGGCAGACACGCCGCAGCGGGAGCCGAGATAACGCACGCTCGCGGCGGCAGCGTTGTGCACAGTCGCCGATTCATCCCCAGATGTGATGACGGGGGTCGTGCAGGCCGGCCCGCCTGACCGACGATCGGCTGCATGCCCGACGACGTTGCCGCATTGCTCGCGCGCCAGGGTGGGGTCGCCACCACCGCCCAACTCCTGAACGTGTTGAGCCGCAGTCGGCTCGACACCGGGATCCGGACGGGCGAGCTGATCAAGGTGTGGCCGGGCGTGTACTCCGGTGAGGAACCGGACAACCTCACCCGTCTCCGCGGACTGGACCTGCGGGCGGGTGTCCCCATCGCCATCTGCCTCGGAACAGCAGCTGCGGCATATGGTTTCGACACCGAAGACGTCATTGACCTGCATGTGCTCGATCCGGATGGCCATCAGCTGAGGGCTTCTGATGGCGTGATCATCCACCGCCGCGACGGTGCGCCGCTCGCGACGGTCGACGGTCGACGGGCCACAACTGCGGCGTGGACGGCGGTCGAAGTCGCCCGCGCTCTGCGTCGTCCGCGTGCGTTGGCGACTCTGGATGCGGCATTGCGGACTGGCACCTGTGATCGCGGACAGCTGTTCGATGCGGTATCGGAACAACATGGACGCCGCGGCATTGTCCATGTGCGGGAGCTGGTTCCGCATGCGGCGGCTGCTGCGGAGTCACCTATGGAAAGCGAAGCGCGTCTGGTGATGCTCGACGGGAAACTGCCGATGCCGGATCTCCAGTACGAGATCATCGACCGCTCGGGACGGCATTGGCGGCTCGATTTTGCCTGGCCGCTCCACAAGCTGGCCGTCGAGTACGACGGCTTCGACTGGCACAGCGACCCCGCCAGCTTCGTTCGGGACCGGCAGAAGCGTGCCGCCCTGCAGGAAATGGGTTGGACCCTGTTGTCGATCGTGGCCGACGATGTCCGGCGACGGTCGGGCGACTTCCTGAGACGCCTGGAGTTCGAGTTGTCGCGTTCCGCAGTGGCGTGAGCGTGCGCAGACTCGGCTGGGCACGCGGCGTGTCTGCCAGCAGACACGCACGCTCGCCGACAAATGGTCAGGACAAGCTCGCCGACCAGCTCAGCAGGTAGCCCGAATTACTGCGCCGGAGGCACTCTGGGCTCATTTAGGATGTGAGTCGAGGGATCAAAGGGGGCGGCGATCAGCGTTCTGGGGGCATTTCTTTCGACGTGGGACAGCGCCCGCGCGACGCTCGGCGAGGGCACACCGGTCGGTGGGGCGGAGTTCGACCGCAGCGGCACACTCGACGAGTTGCATCGCGTGGTCGCCTCGACCGCGCCCGGTGAGCATTGGACGGGCGCCGCGGCCGAGGCCTACTCGGGTCGCAACGAACGGCTCGTCGGCACGATCGGCGGGCTCGCCGAACTCGATCGGCGCCTCGGATCCGAGGTGGACCGGTCGGCGCAGGTGGTGGTGGCGGGGCGGCGGGACCTGGACGCGGTCAAACAGTGGGTGTCGAGCGCCGCGGCCAGCGTGCCGCCCAACGCGGCCGGTGAGTGCGCCCTCATCGCGGTGGTGTCACGCGGTGTCGGCGAAGTCGCCGAGATTTTGCGCCGGTCCAACGCCGATATGAACGGCATCGCAGCCCGGATCCACGATCTCGGCGCGGGCTATCAGAGCTTGGGCGAGCGTGAGGGCGGCGACGGCGACAACCGATGATCCGGACGGGCAGCCCTAGAACCGACCGCCGCCACCGCTCATCCCGCCCCCACTGAACCCTCCGCCGCCGGAGCCGCCGAACGTGGTGGAACTCCATCCGCCGCCGCCACCCATACCTCCGCGCAGCGCCCCGGACAGGATGTTGCCGATGATGATGCCGCCGATCATCGCGCCGGTATTCGAGCCGCCACCGCCACCGAAACCGCCGTAATTGTTGTACTGCTGTTGAGTTTTGGCGACATCGCTGTTGGCGATCGTCTGGGCCTGCCCGGCGAGCATCGCCGCACCGTTGGCGTGCGCGATCGCCTCGGGCAGATTGGTGCCCTGCTTGTCCTGTGCGGCCTGCAGTTGGCGCACGGCTTCGGCGAGCCGGGTGCGTGCCTCGGGTCCGATGCTGCCGCGGCGGGTATCGATGAAATCCGAGACACCGCGCACCCGGGACTGCGCGGAGAACAACGCCTGTTCGAACGCGCGGCGTAGCCGTTCGCCGGCCGCGCGCTCCTCGGCGACGCTGTCCAGCAGCCGGTCCAGGTCGGCGTCGGCCTGGGTCAGCGCGGTGAAGGCGCCCAGCGGGTCGGTGCCGCCGTTGGCCTGCGCTTCGGTGACCGCGCGGGTCGCGGCATCGCGGGCGGCGGTCAGGGCTTCGGCGCCGGTGATACCACCTTGCGCCAGTTGGTTACCGGCGGCCTTGATGCCGTTCTGGATGTCGGTGATCGCATCGGGCAGGGTGGCGATCGCGCGGTTGATATCGGTGGTGGCGCTGTCGATGGCGTCCAGCATGGTCCTGGCCTGGCCGAGCGCCGACTCGGCCGCCCGGATCGAGTCGACGAGCCCGCCCTGGCGTCCCGCCGGCCGCGCCACCAGCGTCCGGGCGTTGGTGATGTTCTGATCGGCGAAGGCCAGCCGGTGCTTGGCGGTTTCGGCGTTGCCGGTCACCGAGTTCAGCGCCGTGGGGGAGAACTGCTGATGCAGGGTGGCCAGCGTCTGTTCGGCCGGCGCGAGGCGGGCGGTGAGATCGACCATCTGCTGGGTGAGTGCGTCGAGCCGGGTGGGCGCGTTGATCACCAGATCGCGTAGCTGCGAGAACGCCTCGCGCTGCCGGTCGAGTTCGCGATCGGCCTTGGCCGCCGCCACGATCACCCTGGTCAGCAGATCGCGGCGCTGCTGCGGGGTTTCGGGCACCGCATCGTCGAGGATCTGGCGCACGTTGAACGCCTGGGCCAGCGTCGTCTTCGCGGCGCTGACCGCGGTGCGAAACGGTGCGGTCTCCTTCTCGCCGAACTCCTCGACGGCCAGCGCCAGTTCGTTCTCGCTGGTGCGCACCGCGTTGTCGACCTCGACCACGATGGAGCGGGACAGCTCGTCGAGGGTGTCCAGCGGCACCGCCGCCAGCGCGCTCGGGTCGGCCGGATCGATGCGCTGGGCGGCCGCGAGATCGGCCTCCCGGCGCTTGCGCTTGCGGCGCCGGGACCACAGCAACAGGCCGGCCACCGCCGCTGCGATGACGGCCAGCATCACCAGCACACCGAACCAGTTCAGTTCGGAATCAGAGGATCCCGACGACGTCGAGGACGAGCCGGCGGGCCCGTCGAGACCCTCGGCCGCCGCGATCGCCGCCTCGGCCCACTGCTGGGCGCGCAGCGCGGGCTCAACCTGATTGCGGCGCAGGGCATCCACATCGACACCGCCGGCCGCCGCGGTGGGCGCCAGCAGCGCGTAGGCGCGGTCGGTCGTGGCCACCGCCAGCAGCGCGTCGTGGTCGCCGAAATCGCTGGTCCGCATGGTGGCCCGGGCCCAGTCCGCGGCCGGCGAACCGGAGAACGAGTCGACGAACACCACCCAGAGCCGGACCTTGCGGTCGGTGTAGAGCTTGTCGATCGCCTGGGTCACCTCGGTCATGTCGGAGGCGCTCAGCGCGTTCGCCTCATCCACCACATAGCTGGCCAGCCGGAACGGCGGCTGCCCCGCGGCGGCGGGTGCGAGCAGGAGGCCGGCGGTCAGTACCGCGAGGGCCACACTGAGCAAACGGGCGATACGCATGCCGTCAATCTAGTGAACACGGGCGCTCCGCGACGGCGGCATGTCCGAACGGCGGCAGCGCTGCTGGCAGACTGTGCGGCGGTGGCAACGCAACGTGACACATCCGACCCCTACGACGACTTCGACCGGCAGCGGCTGGTGCCGGAGTCGCCGAAGGGTAGCGCGCTGCCCGGGACCGACACCGAGCACCGCACCGCCTTCGCCAGGGACCGCGCCCGCGTGCTGCACAGCGCCGCGTTGCGCAGGCTCGCCGACAAGACCCAGGTGGTCGGTCCCCGGCACGGTGACACCCCACGCACCCGGCTGACGCACTCCCTGGAGGTGGCCCAGATCGGCCGCGGCATGGCCGTCGGGCTGGGGTGTGACCCGGATCTGGTCGATCTGGCCGGGCTGGCCCACGACATCGGCCACCCGCCCTACGGGCACAACGGTGAACGCGCGCTCAACGAGATCGCCGACGCGTTCGGCGGATTCGAGGGCAACGCCCAGAATCTGCGGATCCTGACCCGACTGGAACCCAAAGTGCTTGACGCCGAGGGCCGTTCCGCGGGACTGAACCTCACCAGGGCGGCGCTGGACGCGGTCACCAAGTACCCGTGGACCCGTGCCGAGAACCCCAGGAAGTTCGGTTTCTACAGCGACGACCTCGTCGCCGCCGGCTGGTTGCGCGACGGGGCACCCGCCGGACGGCCATGCCTGGAGGCCCAGGTGATGGACTGGGCCGACGATGTCGCCTACTCGGTGCACGATGTCGAGGACGGCGTCATCTCCGGGCGCATCGACCTGCGGGTGCTGGCCGACGCCGATGCCGCCACCGCGCTGGCGGACCTGGGCGCGAAGGCGTTCCCGGCGATCAGCCATGACGAACTGCTCGACGCGTCGTCGAGGCTGTCGGAGATGCCGGTCGTCGAGGCGGTCGGCAAGTACGACGGCACGTTGACGGCGTCGGTGGCCCTGAAGAATCTGACCAGCGAGTTCGTCGGCCGCTTCGCCAACGCCGCGATCTCGCACACCCGCGCCGCGGCGGGCCCCGGACCGCTGCGCCGGTTCGACACCGATCTGCAGGTCCCGGGTCTGGTCCGCGCCGAGGTGGCCGTGCTCAAGATGCTGGCCCTGCAATTCATCATGTCCGACCACCGTCACCTGCAGGTGCAGGCCGACCAGCGCACGCTCATCCGGGAGGTCGCGCTCGCGCTGTGGGCGCAGGCGCCCAGCGGTCTGGACCCGCAGTTCGCGCTCGAATTCGCCGAGGCCGCCGACGACGGATCCCGGCTGCGTGTGGTGATCGACCAGATCGCGTCCTACACCGAGTCCCGGCTGGAGCGAGTGCACGAAGTGCGCTCACCCAGACCCTTGTGACGGGCCGATAGACTGCCCGGATGGCCGGTATCGACACGTCACGGGGTGGCCGGGGCCGCATCCCCGATCGCGATATCGCCGCCATCCGCGAACGTGTCCGCATCGAAGATGTGGTGGGCGACTACGTCCAGCTGCGCAAGGCCGGGGTGGACTCGCTGAAGGGGCTCTGCCCGTTCCACGACGAGAAATCCCCGTCCTTCCACGTGCGGCCCAACCACGGGCACTTCCACTGCTTCGGCTGCGGAGAGGGCGGTGACGTGTATGCCTTTCTGCAGAAGATCGAACACGTCACGTTCGTCGAGGCCGTGGAACTGCTCGCCGACAAGGTCGGCTACACCGTCACCTACACCGGGGCCTCGGCCACCCACGTGCAGCGCGACCGGGGCAGCCGCAGCCGGCTGATCGCCGCCAACGCCGCCGCCCAGGAGTTCTACGCCGAGGCCCTGCGCTCCGAGGAGGCCGCACCGGCCCGCCAGTACCTGATCGAGCGCAACTTCGACGGTGAGGCCGCCGCCAAGTACGGCTGCGGTTACGCGCCGTCGGGCTGGGACACCTTGACAAAGCACATGCTGCGCAAGGGTTTCGAGTTCAAGGAGCTGGAGGCGGCCGGGCTGAGCCGGGAGGGCAAACGCGGCCCGATGGACCGGTTCCACCGCCGGTTGCTGTGGCCGATCCGGGTGTCATCGGGGGAGACCATCGGGTTCGGGGCGCGGCGACTCTTCGATGACGACCATATGGAAGCCAAATACGTCAACACCCCGGAAACGGTGCTGTACAAGAAGTCTCACGTGCTGTTCGGTCTGGACCTGGCCAAGCGGGATATCGCCAAGGGGCATCAGGCCGTCGTGGTCGAGGGCTACACCGACGTGATGGCCATGCACCAGGCCGGGGTGACCACCGCGGTCGCCGCCTGCGGTACCGCGTTCGGTGACGAGCACCTCTCGATGTTGCGCCGACTCATGATGGACGACAACTTCTTCCGGGGCGAGCTCATCTACGTGTTCGACGGCGACGCCGCAGGCCGGGCCGCCGCGGTGAAGGCCCTGGAGGGTGAGCAGAACCTGGCGGGGCAGTCGTTTGTCGCGGTGGCCGCCGACGGGATGGATCCCTGCGATCTGCGGCTGCGCTCCGGTGACGGTGCGCTGCGTGACCTGGTGGCCCGCCGCGCCCCGTTGTTCGAGTTCGCCATCCGCACCGCGCTGGCCGATCACGATCTGGACAGCGCCGAGGGCCGGGTGTCGGCGCTGCGGCGCTGTGTCCCGATGGTGGCGCGCATCAAGGATCCGACGCTGCGCGACGAGTACGCCCGCCAGTTGGCCGGCTGGGTGGGCTGGCAGGACGTCGGCCAGGTGCTCGGCCGGGTCCGTGAGGAAGCCGGCCGCAAGGGCGGACGCACCAATGGTCGTGGCGCGGCGACCTCGAACCGGCGCTCCGGCGCCGAACCGCCGTCACGGCCTCAGGTGTCGGTGTCGCGTCCCGATCCGCGGGACCCGATCCTGCGGCCCCAGCGCGAGGCGCTCAAGTCGGCGCTGCAGTATCCGGGGCTGGCCGGGCCGGTGTTCGACAGCCTGTCGGTCGAGAATTTCACCCATCCCGGCTATGCCGCGGTGCGCACGGCGATCGCCGCCGCCGGCGGCATGACGTCCGGGCTCTCGGGCGGCCAGTGGATCGACACCGTGCGCGATATGGCCGGTTCACCGGAGGCGGCCAACCTGATCAACGAGCTCTCGGTGGACGCCATCCGGATCGAGGACGACGAGAAGCTGGCCCGCTACATCTCCGGGGTGCTGGCCCGGCTGCAGGAAGTGTCGGTCGGCCGCCAGATCGCCGAGGTCAAGTCGAAGCTGCAGCGGATGTCCCCGGTGGACAACAGCGACGAGTACCACGCCCTGTTCGGGGACCTGGTGGCCATGGAGACCTACCGCCGCAGCCTGCTGGAGCAGGCCAGCGGTGATGACTTGACTGCATGATCGTGACGCACGCGTTACAGTGAGTGCGCAGCTAACTGTCTAGAAAGGCTTCGCCGTGGCATCTCTGAGCGATCAGACACGCAAGTTCCTCTTCGCCGGCGCCTTCGCGGTCGCCGCCGTTGCGGCGCCCGCGCTGGCACTTTCGACGACTCCGGACGCCTCCACGCAGGCCGGTCCGGCCTGCCTGGCCTGGTTCGGCAACAAGGAGGACGGCAATTGCCTGTCCACCTCCAACGGCAACGGTGTGGCCGTCGGTACCCCCGGTGCCGGGCTGTGCAACGGCGGGTTCTGCACCTCGCCGATCTTCCCGGGCAACACCTGGAACACCAGCATCCCGTTCGGCTGAGTTAGAAGCTCTTCCCGTTCTGCGGGTTCGGCGTCTCGACGTCGACCTGCTCGGGGTGCAGCACCGATGTCTCGGCGTCGATCGCCGTCAATCTCACCATCGCCGGATCGGGTGACACCCGGTCGGCCACCTTGCGGCGCCCGGCGTCCAGCACGGCCTTGGTCGCCGGGTTCTCGGTGACCGCTTTATAGGTGGCAGAGATCTGCTCGTATCGGCGCCGGCCCGCTTTCGCGCCCAACACATAGCCGACCCCCAGTACGAACACGAACCGGAACACAGGGCTCCCCTCACGGTGACAACAGATTGCTTATATCCTGCCTCACGCACCCGGAACGCGGGTGAAGGGGCGTCTGACATGGCGATTCGGGAGCAGCCGGGTGCATACGCTAGAGTCTGTTCCGCATCATTCCCCTGTAGCTCAATTGGCAGAGCTTCCGACTGTTAATCGGACGGTTGATGGTTCGAGTCCATCCGGGGGAGCAACCACGGCCGGCGCGCAAGCGCCGGCCTGAGTGCTATCCAGGGGCCGAATCCCGTACTTTCCCCGCAAAATCATCCCGCACCATCACGCCTCCCGAGAATTTCTGCAACACAGCCCGGGCATCCGGACCACGACGTCCGCCGCTGCGCGTAATGCGACTGGCGGATGTCGTGGTCCGGGAGGCGGTGCTGCGGGAGCGGATAGGCGCGGGCGATCGCGGCCGGGCTGCGGGACCAGGCGCGGCAGCACCCGGGGTTCCACTGCGACAGGACGTCGAATCTGGACACATGTTCTCGGTGTCGGGGATTCTGACGGTCGGCGAGCTGGTCGCCGCGATCACAGAGGCGTTGCGCGGGGTCTCTTAAAACCGCGGGTGGCGCTGGGCGAGCGGTGGTAGGCACGTTGCCATGGAAGAACCGATGCAGAGACCGACCGATGCGCCGTGGCCGATTGAAGAGGTTTACCCGCGCGATCTCGTGGTGGATGACGTGGTGAAGTGGAACGGCAACTTCTCATGGCTGCGGGTAGCGCGGATCGTGGATGCGGGCCCGAATCAGCCGGATTGGGAGAAGGAGCTGGGCAGTCGGGGTTTTGTGCTTGAGCCGCTCGACGGTGAGGGGCCGAAGACGGTTGGTTACGACAATCACAATGTCCGGCAGGTGTGGCGGCGGGTTCGCGAGCTGTAGTCGAAACAGTTGGCGCGGGGCGCGCCGCATCCAAGCGAGCGACTGCGCATGCGATAGTCCGAGACTGTGAGCGCCTCGCCTCGGCCACCGACGGCCAAACTCAGTCGCGCAGAGTTCTTCACCCTGCTGGGCGCGGTGTTCGCCGTGTTCCCGATCGTGTTCTGCGCAATGCGAGTGCTGGTGGTTTCCGAGGGTGATCCGAACACGCTTCGCGTATTGGTGCAGAACCTTGACCTGAAGACGCTTGTGCTTGCGACGATCTTGCCTCTCGGCGGCACGGTGGTGTTCTGGATCCAGGTAACGCTGTGGCTATTCGCGTACGCCGGCGTTACGAAACCGGAGTATCGCCGATTGGTGAAAGCCGCGTTCTTTTGCCTACTCCCAATCACCGGCGCGATCGTGTGGGTCGCCATGCCACGCGGGCAGCTGTTGGTGTGTGTCGGCTTATTGGTGGTCGCCTTGCTGACGGTCGTCGCCCACCAACAAATGGCGGAAGGAAAACCGCGGGATCGAGTTACAGCTCTTGGTGGGATGGTTTTTATCGTCACGGTTGTGGCGTTGCTGATTTCTTTCGTTTCGAATGACACTTTGTGGTTGCCATGGGAAACGATCGAGGTTAAAGGCCGTCCCACAGTCGACGGTTACGTCTTGAGTTCGGATGGCGAGTGGACGCGATTCATGGTGTCGCTCGACAGAACCATCCACGTGGTGAGAACCTCTGAAGTGAAGTCGCGGACCGTAATCGACCGTTGAGGCTCGCGCAGGTTACGGTCGGACAATGCCTACACCTAGCATCTTCAATTTCGACGCAGACAACCTTGGGGCATACGAGCCCGAGAAGACCGACAAGCTGCTGACCGAGCAGCC